>JAILGB010000017.1 GCA_024697185.1 Opitutales bacterium
CAGCGTTTTTAGAATTTTTATAAAAAACTTATTTTTCAGATGATTTTTCATAAAAACAATTAAAAATTTTTCGTGTTTTTATGTTTTTAATTTTCGTGTTTAAGTTTTAATTTTTACGAAAAATAAATAAAAGAGATTAAAATTTAAAGAGCTGTGCCGGGAACGGTTTTTTAGGATCCATAGATTTTAGGATTTAAGGCTTTTTGTTTTGGCTTTTCGGGAACGGCGCTTGCGGGAACGACGGGAATATAAATTTAACACAGAGGCACAGAGTCACAGAGACGCGTCGCGGGAACGAGATTTTTGTTTTTTGGTGGGCGTGGCAAACCCTGAAAAATCTCTTTGTCTTTGTGTTAAAAGCAAAATCCCGCGTTCCCGTTCCCGCAGATTTTACGGGAACGCGCTTTTTTGGGCGGGAATGTTGTGTGTCTTGCGTGCTTTTTATTTCATCGGCTCTTGTTATGCTTAAAAGGCATAATTGATATGCTTACAAGGTATTGGATTTTTTTAGGGGCTTAATTTATAATATTTTTATGAAAAAGAGCAGTTTTTTTGTGTTTGCCGCGGCGTTTTTTGCGGCGGTTTTGTCGTTGAAGGCGGCGGATGGTGTTGAGGCTTTGCCGTTGGAGAGCGGCTGGGACAAGACGTTCCCGCGGAGTGAAAAAGTGGAGCATGTCAAAGTCGCGTTCCGCAACCGTTACGGGATTGTTTTGGCTGCGGATCTTTACAAGCCGAAGGCGGTGTTCGGCAAATTGTCGGCGCTTGCGGTTTCGGGTCCGTTTGGTGCGGTCAAGGAGCAGTGTTCGGGGCTTTATGCGCAGACTTTGGCGGAACGCGGTTTTTTGACTTTGGCGTTTGATCCGTCGTTTACGGGAGAGTCTGGCGGCGAGCCGCGTTATATGGCGTCTCCGGATATCAATACTGAAGATTTTCAGGCGGCGGTGGACTATCTGTCTTGCCGTGAAGATGTCGATGCGGACAAGATCGGCATCGTCGGGATTTGCGGCTGGGGCGGTTTGGCGATCAATGCAGCGGCGCTCGATACGCGAGTCAAAGCGACGGTGGCGGTAACGATGTATGATATGCATCGCGTGAATGTTCGCGGTTATTTTGACCAACAGGGCGAGGATGCGCGCTATGCGGCAAAGGTCGCGCAGAATGCCGAGCGGACAAAAGCGTTTAAGACGGGCGTCTATGAGCGCGCGGGCGGCGTTGTGGATCCTTTGCCGGCGGATGCTCCGGATTTTGTAAAAGATTATTTTGATTATTACAAAACGCCGCGCGGTTATCATTCCCGTTCGCTCAATTCCAATGAGGGCTGGGCAAAGATCGGTTGCCTGTCGTTTTTCAACCAGCCGATTCTTGCGTATTCCTCCGAAATCCGCAGTCCGGTTTTGATCGTCCACGGCGACAAGGCGCATTCGTTTTATTTTGGCCGCGACGCGTTTGAAAATATGACGAAGGACTCGCGTTGGGCTGCCAACAAGCGCTTGCTTGTCGTTCCCGGCGCTGTTCATACGGATCTTTACGACGGCGGTCCCAAAAACGTGATCCCGTGGGATGAAATCGAAGCCTTTCTTAAAACAGAACTTAAAAAATAATTTTTCACCGATGGGCAAAAAAATTTTTATTATCTCATCATCCTTCCGCCCCCATTCCAATTCGCGGGCGCTCTGTGAAGCGGTCGCGGACGGTGCTCGCGAGGCGGGCAATGCGGTCGAAATCGTTAATTTGTCCGGCAAAAAAATTTCTTTTTGCACCGGCTGCTATGCTTGTCAAAAACTGCATCATTGTGTCCAAAATGATGACGCCAATGAAATCTGCCGCAAAATTTGCGAGGCGGATGCGGTTGTTTTTGGCACGCCCGTCTATTATTTTGGCATCGCAGCGCAGTTGAAGGCGGTGCTCGACCGCTGCGTGCAGTTTTGGCCGGAGCCGGCGGGAAAGCCTTATTATTTGGTGGCGACGATGGCGGACGCGCCTCATTTTGAATATGTTATCGGGTCGATAAAGGGTTTTGTCGAGTGTTTTGACGGCGCAACGCTCGCGGGAACGGTTCTCGCGGACGGCGTTTACGAACAGGATGCCGTCAGGACTACAAAATTTATGAAAGAAGCCTACGAACTCGGCAAATCGATTTGATGCCGGGAACGCAATTTTTTAACAACAGGAGAGACAAAAAAATGACAACAATTGATCTTGCAACGATTAAGGGACCGGCGGACGTCAAAAAGATTGCCCGCGAAGATTTGCCGGAACTCTGCGACAAACTGCGCCGGGCGATGCTCACGCGCACCGCGGCTCACGGCGGGCATGTCGGTCCCGATCTCGGTTTTGTGGAGGCGACGGTCGCCCTTCATTATGTTTTTAACTCTCCTGTGGACAAAATCGTCTTTGACGTTTCCCACCAGGCTTATCCTCACAAGATGCTGACGGGCAGAATGCCGGCTTATCTCGATCCCGCAAAATACGACGATGTCTCCGGCTACACCGAGCCGTCCGAGTCGCCGCACGATCTCTTTGTCGTCGGGCATACTTCGACGTCGGTTTCGCTCGCTTGCGGACTTGCCAAGGCGCGGGATTTGCGGGGTGAAAAATTTAATGTCGTGGCGGTCATCGGTGACGGTTCCCTCACGGGCGGCATGGCGTTTGAAGGCTTGAACAATCTCGGCGAGCAGGGCGGGAACGCGATTGTCATTTTCAACGACAACCAAATGTCCATCGCTCCCAACCACGGCGGTTTCCTCGGCTCGCTCGCCCGTCTGCGCGCGACAAAGGGCAACGATCCCTGCAATTATTTCAAGTCGCTCGGTCTGGATTATCTCTATGTCGCGGACGGGAACGATGTCAATGCGCTCATCGACGCGTTCGCAAAGGTGAAGGACTGCGATCATCCCGTCGTCGTCCATATCAATACGGAAAAAGGCCACGGCTATTCCTATGCGGTCGAAAACAAGGAGGCTTGGCACTGGTCGATGCCGTGGGATTTGGAGACGGGCAAAGTGCTCGCCGCTTACGGCGAAAGCGTCCACGACCGGACCGCGGAACATTTGTTGCGCAAGATGGCGGACGACCCGACACTCGTCGCGATAACGGCTGCCGTTCCCGCATTTGGCGGCTGGAATCCGCAACGCCGTTCCCGCGCCGGAAAACAGTTTGTCGATGTCGGGATCTGCGAGCCGCACGCCTGCGCCTTCGCCTCCGCCCTCGCAAAAGGCGGCGCGCGCCCCGTGTGGTTTGTCGCTTCGACTTTTATGCAGCGCGTCTATGACCAGCTTTCGCACGATCTCGCCGTCAACTCGACGCCCGCCGTCATCGTGGTCTGCGCGTCGGGATTGTCCGCGATGAACGATGTCACCCACGTCGGATTTTTTGATATTCCGATGGCGTCCAATATTCCGAATATCCTTTATCTTTGCCCGACGAGCGAAAAAGAATATTTTGCCATGCTCGACTGGGCAATCGCCCAGCGGGAACGCCCCGTTGTCATCCGCATGTTCCAAAAAGGCGCCGCTGTCGCGGGAGCGCCGCTTGAGGACGGCACCGATTTTTCGCAAATCCGCAACCAGGTCGTCCGCCGCGGTTCCCGCGTCGCGCTGTTCGGGCTCGGGGAATTTTTCGGACTCGCGGAGCAGGCGGCGGATCTGCTCGCACAAAAAGGCGTTCCCGCGACGGTGGTCAATCCGCGTTTTGCGGGCGATGTCGATGAAGCCTTGGTCGGGGAACTCGCCAAGAACCATTCGCTTTTTGTGACGCTGGAAGACGGCGTCGTCGCGGGCGGTTTCGGACAAAAAATCGCCGCAGCGGCAGCCGCCCGCGGGATCAGGGTTTTTGTCAAAGGCGCGCCTAAGGCGTTTGAAGACCGCTATAATCCGCAAGAACTCCTCGCGCGCTGCGGCTTGACCGCCGAGGCGCTCGCCCGGGAAATCCTCGCGGCGCTCTAAGCCCGTTCCCGCGAGTCTCACCCGAAAAAATTGCCGTTCCCGCCGTTAATCTTGCGGGAGCGGTTTTTTTAAATTAGACTTTTTTTAGAAAGAACGCCCCAATTCCCATGAGAAATCGAGAAATGTTTGAAAAGATAAAAGTTTTTTTTAAGGCTGTCGCGGCGACGCTTTTGTCGTTTTCGCTCGCAAATTTTGCGACGGCGCAAGATTGCGCGGATGGGGTTTGTGCCGTTCCCGGCATTTCGTCGGATTTTGAGGTTTGCTCGCCGGCTCCCGTTCCCGCGGTGAAAATGATCGCGCAGGGTAAGCGGCTCGATTCGCTCAAAGGAAAGACGATTGCGCTTGTCGGGGGCAGTTTTATGGCAAATGTCACCCATCCGGAACTGAAGCGCCTGATCCTTGCCGAATATCCGTCCGCGAAGGTTTATCTTTTGAGCGAAATCGGCTCCGCCGGGCCTTATCCGCGCCCCGGAGTGACACGGTGGCAAAAAGATGAGTTTCAACAAAAACTGAAAGATTTTAAAATCGATGCCGTCATCGCCGGGAACGGCGGTTGCGGACTTTGCACGCCCAAGGAAGCGGGTTCGTGCATCGCGGCGGAGTATTTGGGAATCCCCGCCGTCATGATCGCCGCTCCCGGTTTTGTGACGCAGGCGCGCAACACCGCCAATGCCGCCGGCGTTCCCGTTTTGCGCGTCGCCGAATACCCCGGCGCTTTTTCTTCCCATTCCCGCGAGGAATTGCTCAAAAATACCCGCGAACAGCTTTGGCCGCAGATTAAAAACGCGCTTACGGCACCGTTGCGGGAAGAGGAAAAAATGAAGGCGCGGCCGCAGGGTACGGAAATTTTTTCATCCTTGGAAGAATTTCAGACGGCATTTGCGGAATCGGGCTGGACGGACGGGCTGCCCGTCATCCCGCCGACAAAGGAAGCGGTCGCCGAGTTTTTGCGTTTTACAGACCTCGATCCCGATTTTTCCTTGGGCGCGATCCCGCCCTCGCAACGCGAAGTCATGGTTCGCCATGTTGCGGTCAACGGCGTGATGGCAGGTTGTCAGCCGGAGTTTATGCCCATTTTGATCGCCTATGTCCAGGCGATGACAAACGGCGATTTCCGTCGCCCGCTCAGTTCCACCCATGCGTGGACGCCTTATTGCTGGTTGAACGGTCCGCTCGCGCGCCAGCTCGGATTTGATGCCGGGCAGGGCGAAATCTCCGAGATGAAAAATGTCCGGCTCGGGCGTTTTATCAATCTCGCGCTGATAAATTTTGGCGCTTACAAGGTCAAAGAAAACCGCATGGGAACTTTTGGTTATTTGATGCCTTGGACCCTCGTCGAGGACGATGCCGCCGCCATTAAAATCGGCTGGAAGCCACATCACATGCAGGCGGGTTTTGCCCTCAACGACTCGACGATCACGGCTGCGTCTTCCATCAACTGGGGCAACAATCTCGTTCCCGCGACAACGGATGCTGAAAAAATCAAGGATATGATCGCCTGGGATGCCGTCGAAAAATCCCAAATGGCGGTATCGAGCGGGATGCCCTGCGTCTATCGCGTGTTTTTGCTGACGGAGAGCGTTGCCAAAAATCTCGCGGCAAAATATCCCGCAAAAAAAGATTTTGAAGAAGCCCTCATCGCGACGGCGCGGCTCCCGCTCGACCAACGCTGCTTTGCCAATTATTGGGGAAATCCCGGGAGCGCGTTTGACCCCAAGCGCTACGATCTCGAGCGGCATCGCAAAAAACTCGCCTCCGCGGAGTCTGCCCAAAAAACGCCCACGCCGCCGTGGCTCGCTTGGACCGGGATCGCAACGCTCGAAACCGTTCCCGCGATGGAGAAGGGCAAAAGCGCGTTTATCATCACTGGCGATGTTGCCCGCAACAAGGAACTTTGCGTTCCCGGCGGCGGTTTTGTGACAATTAAAATCAATTTGCCCAAAAACTGGAACGAACGCGTCGCCGAGCGCGGTTACAAGCCCCTCGAAAACTATTTCTTAAAATCCGACCTGACGCCCGACAAAGAAACAAGACCCCAAAGATCGCGGCTCCCGCAAACGACCCCGCGCGGGGACTTCGAACGCCGTCGTCCCTCCCGCAGTCGCGATTTTTAACGTGTTCCCGCTGTTCCCGCGACGCCTGCGGGAACGGCAGAAAAATATCCGTTCAAAAACCAATCCCCTACCCACAATGAAAATCCTTCTTCTTAACGGCAGTGCGCTTCCCCGCGGGAACACCTTTCTCGCGCTTGAGGAAATCGCCAAAACGCTCCGCGCCGACGGGATCGACACGGAGATAATGCAGATCGGCACCCGTCCCGTCCGCGGCTGTATCGCCTGCAACCAATGCCGCAGCCGTTCGCCCGGCAGGTGCTTTTTTGACGACGACCTTTGCAACCGTCTCATTGAGCGGCTTCGCGAGGCGGACGGATTTGTCGTCGGCTCTCCCGTGTATTACGGCCAGCCCAACGGAGCGGTGCTCGCCTTGTTGCAGCGAGCTTTTTATGCGGCTTCCGACGCGGTGCGCGGCAAGCCCGCCGCCGCTGTCGCCGTTTGCCGGCGCGGAGGAGCGTCGGCGGCGTTTCAAACCCTCCAGATGCCGTTCCAAATGCTGAACATGCCGCTCGCCACATCGCAATATTGGAACATCGTTTACGGGCTCGGTCCCGGCGACGCCGCATTTGACGGCGAAGGAATGCAGACGATGCGCACACTCGCCGGCAATCTTTCCCGGCTCGTCCGAGCCTTGGCAGCGCTCCCGCCAAACGCCCCGGCGGAAAATTGGACCCCGACCCATTTTGTCCGCGACGACCTTAAAAAGCGCTAAAGCCGTTCCCGCCGTTCCCGCGAAATAAAAACCGCGTTCCCGTGACATTTTCGGGAACGCGGTTTTACAAATTCGCCCATTCCAGTTCCGGGGCGACTTCGTAAAATGATTTCCCGTCCCAATATTTGTCTTCGAGGAAATGTTTCATACACTCATCCTTGGAGGGACTCTCGAATGAAAGCACTTCGCGGATATAATTGTAGGGTGGTTCATTCTCACAAACAAATGCACCGATGGAATAGAGCTTTGTCTTTTCATCAAAGGTGAGGCCAAGGCACCAATAAGTTTCTTGTTGAAATCTGACGGTGCAATTTTCGTATGTTATGCAATCTACAAATATTGAAAGTTCTTCGTCAGTCATAATTTGTTTTAATTGTGTTGAAGGTTCCCATCTTTGAAGAGTTTTGCATATGCTGTGCTCGTGTGTGCCTCTTCCGGCAGTTTGTGCAAGTTGCCCGTCCCCTCTATCACTTTGATCCCGTGAAAATATCCGACGGTCTTGTATAAAAAGGGCGCTTCTTTGCCCGCTGCGTATGTGTTTCGTCCGCCCATTGTCAAAATTAATCCACCCATTCCAGCTCCGGGGCAACTTCGTAGAACGATTTCCCGTCCCAGTATTTGTCTTCGAGGAAGTGCTTCATACACTCGTCACGCGACGGGGATTTGTGAACGAGGAGAGTCCGTATAAATTCCTTGCCTTCCCGGTCATATTCATAGACTTCGATGGAATATACTTTTTTCTCTTCCCACCACGTGAGCCCGAGACACCAGCAGACGTTCCCGCGGTATCTGACGGAATGGTCCTCGTAGGTCATACAGTCAACGAATACATTTATTTGTTCTTGTGTCATTTGAGATGTCCTTTCTTTGTTGTTTTGGATTTTGAAACTTTTTCTTATAAATCCGCCCATTCCAGTTCCGGAGCGACTTCGTAAAATGATTTCCCGTCCCAGTATTTGTCTTCGAGGAAATGTTTCATGCATTCGTC
>JAILGB010000004.1 GCA_024697185.1 Opitutales bacterium
CATTGTCGCAGACAACACAGACAAAAAACTTATCGTCACAGGGCTTGAAATATACGAGGGTGGTGCAAAGGTGCCAAACTCGCCTCTGACCCTACATTCTAATCCCCTGAGCCGCAAAGAAGAGATTGGAGCCTCGTTAAAAAAGAGATTAGCACAAATCGATGCCGTGCGCAAGTCAGAAACGAATGTCCAATACGATCTCGGCGGAATAAGAGCCGTTGTAGCAACAACGGGCAAAAATTCGTTTGCCATAACAGGGTTTGAAATACACGAGGATGGTGCAAAGGTGCCTAACTCGCCTCAGAACCTACAATCTAATCCCCTGAGCCGCAAAGAAGAGATTGGAGCCTCGCTAAAAAAGAGATTGGCACAAATCGACGCTGTGCGCAAGTCGGAACCGAATGTCAAATACGAACTCGCCTGGAACGGCGGCAGTGCATCGTTTGACAAATTCACCCTCGAGATGCGAGGAAAAGGCGAAGGGTTTGCTGCACACGGACAAGACGGGCGTTTTTATGTCCACGAGGTTTTCACAATGGACGAAATAAAGAAGAACGCCCGTGCGTTTCGATACCACCGCCTCGACGAAAAGTCGATTGAGGGCGCACGGGCGTTCTATATGGATATTATTGTCAACTTTTTAAACAATGTCAACAAAAATATTTCAAAACAGATAAAATGGCAACTCGACGACAACGCGGACAAGGTAAACGCGGGAACGGCAAATCCGGAACAACAGCCCGCGGGAACGCTCGAAGAAGCGGGAACGCGTTACGGCTACAAAAGTCCTGCGATGCAGTTTTCGACTTCGTCCATGTCGGCGGTCGGCTCAAAACGTACCACGACTTTCCCGCTGCGGTCAACGACAAATTTTGTAAAATTCCATTTGATGTCCGGTTTTTTGTCGAAATCGGGATCCGCTTTCCCCAGCATTTCATTGAGGAGGTCTGAAAATTTGTGTTTACCGAAGCCTGCGAAGCCTTTTTGGGATTTCAAAAACGCATATAGCGGCAATTCGTTTGCGCCGTTCACGTCTGATTTTTTCATCTGCGGGAACGTCGTATTGTAATGCAGTGTGCAAAATTCGTGAATCTCCGCGTCGGAGCCCGGTGCCTGTCCTCCAAACTGGTTGCAGGGGATGTCCAAGATTTCGAGTCCCTTGTTGTGGTAGTCCTTATACATTTTTTCGATCGGCGCATAATGGGGCGTAAAACCGCAACCCGTCGCCGTGTTCACGATAAGAATCACTTTGCCTTTGAGTTCGGACAATTTGAGTTCTGTTCCGTCTGTCCGCAAAACGGCATAATCATATATTGAGGGCATCGCTCGTCTCCTAATTGGGGTGAATCGGAGTGTTTTTTTTTCAAAT
The DNA here is from genome assembly GCA_024697185.1 of Opitutales bacterium. Classification (GTDB taxonomy): domain Bacteria; phylum Verrucomicrobiota; class Verrucomicrobiia; order Opitutales; family UBA953; genus Spyradosoma. The sequence goes on from JAILGB010000004.1 coordinate 1,370, forward strand.
GGTGCGCCTTGTGAGAATCGAACTCACCTCTCAACCTTGGGAAGGTCACATTCTACCGATAAACTAAAGGCGCCTATATTTTGATACTATTGCAAGCGGGCGGCTTTTTCAAGGGCAATTTTTGAGAGCAAAAAAGTTTTAAATTTAAATTGCCTTATGCGGCGTTAGAGATTATCCTTTTACTTATATATAGAACCCCTTATCTGTTTTAACCTTCATTTTTCCTTTTTAAGGGAAAAAAATAAAAAATCATTTATGAAAAAAGCAACGACTCGTTTATCCAAAAATTTTCTTTTTGTTGCCGCGCTGGCATCGTCTGCAATTTGTGCGGACGCTGCGACGCCCACAAGCGTTTACAGTGATCCGCTTGTATCGCAACAATGGCAATGGGATCCGAATCGCAATGGTGTCAATATCGCCGACGTTTGGGCGAGCGGCATTACGGGTCGGAATATTGTTATCGGCATTATTGACCAGTGGGTGGAGCCGTTCCATGAGGATTTGAATGTCTCGACCTACAACACGGCGACGAGTTGGGCACAAGCGGATCTCAGTCAGGGTTTGAGCTATGACTTTATCAATCCGGGTCAGTCTCCGGGCAGAGATGATGCGCAAATCTACCAAGGGCGCGAGCACGGAACCGCCTGCGCCGGTTTGGCAGCGGCAGTCGGCGGGAACGGCGTCGGTCTCGTCGGCGCGGCGCCGGGAGCGACCATCGCCGGTTTGAACGCGAGTTATGAAAACACCCCCGGCATCACTGTTTGGAGCAGGCACTTCCTTTGGGCGTCAGGCATCACGAACTCCTACACTTACAGCGGCGAAGCGCTCATTGACGTCAAAAGCAACTCCTACGGCTCCACTGCTAACAGTTCATCGGATGGTGAAGCGGACCGCGGCATTACTTTTTCTTCCGCGAACAATGTTATTTATTGTTTTGCCGCGGGCAATTCCCGTCAGGACCGCGATGAGGTTTCCAACACGGCTTTTTCGAGTTTCCTCAACGATCGTCGCGTGATCACCGTCGCCGCCTGCGGCGGGAACAGCGCGACCGGCGGCGAGGATATATTTTCCGGATTTTCAAGCTACGGTTCCAACGTCTTTGTCGCTTCGCCGGGAACGCGCGTTGTGGGCACGGACCGCACGGGGGTTATCGGTTATGACATGACCTCAAACTATTGCACCTGGGACGGAACGTCTGCGGCGACGCCGATTGTCTCCGGTGTGATGGCGCTCGGCAAGGAAGTTTTCAAGGACATGGACGTCCGCTGGGCAAAACATGCGATCGCCTGGTCGAGCGGCCACAACGAAAATCCCAACATTAACGCAAACGACAGTTCGGGAACGGGATCGTGGCAAAAAAATAACGGCGGCTATTGGTTTAACAACAACTACGGATTCGGCAAAATCGACGCCGTGGGTTTTGTTGACGCCACGAGAAACATTCTCTATACGACAACGGAAAAATCGCTTGTCGTCAACAACGGTTTTACTGCGGGAACGCTCAGCAACGAAGGCGTGAAACGCACGATCAATTTCACCTTTACCCCGACAAGCGATTTGCTCCAGCGCAATTTGGAGGCGGTTTCCGTCCGGCTCAATTTTTCGCAAGCGGCGTTCCAAACGATGAATTTCGCGAAATTGAAACTGACACTCACCGCGCCTGACGGCAAGTCCAGTGTGCTTGCCGAGCCCAACGCCACCGATCCCGCACTGAGAGCCAGCATCGACTTTTACACCTTCCTCACCAATGCGTTTTGGGGCTCCAACTACGACAACTCGGGCGAATGGACATTGCGCGCCGAATACGAGGCGGGCTCTGCCGACCAAAATACGACGGGTTGGGTGACGATGAATCAAGTCGAGTTCACGACCGGTTCGTTCGTCTTTGAAAGCGCAGACAATGCAGTTGCCGCGGGAACGACGCTTGAAGCGCACGCCATCGCCATTGACGGAGCCGAGACCAATTTTGACATCGCGGGAACGGTTTTGCTCGAAGACTCGGTTTTTGTCAACGCGGGAACGCTCACGCTCGCCCCGACCGGCAGCATCGCCGCCTACACGGAAGGTATCTTGGGCGACAAAGGTGTCAAATACCAGCAAAGCGGCGGCAATGTCAGTTTTGCGGGAACGGGAAATTTTAAACGCGGTTTCAAACAGACCGGCGGCACTTTCACGCTCTCCGGCACGCTCAACGCGAACGCCGGCATCACGGTTTCCGGGAGCGGCAAATTTGTCGTCTCCGGAGCGACTGCCACCATCAACAACACCATGACCGTCAGCGGCAGCAACACTTCGCTCACGGTCGAAAACGGCGGGCTTTTGAACTACCGTTCGGGAACGCTGACGATCAACAGTTCCTCTTCCCTGATCTTCAAAACCGACACCGTCGCCACCTCCAGCATCAATGTTGCCGGCGGATCCATTGTGGTCACGGACAATGTCAAACTGATCGTCAATCTCAGCATCAGCACTCTCGACGTCTCCGCTTTTGAAATCGCCGTCATTACCGCCGCCAATTTGGCGAACATCAATTTGACGGAAAGCAATGTCACAATCCGCGGAACAGACGGCACTTACAACGGCGCCTTCGAATTTTTCAAGGAAAACGGCGAAGTCAAACTCGGCATCCTCGGACAAGGCGAGCTCATTGAGACCATTGACGAAAGCAAAGAGATCGGCGAAGGCGGCGCGCGCTACAAATCTACCTTGACGCGCTTTGAAGGCACGCTCACGGGCGACGGCATCCTGACCGTCAACCACGACCTCGCCTTTGCCGCAAATGCCAGCGCCTACAGCGGCGAAACCAGAATTTTGGCAAACTGCACCTACACAATCGAAGAGACGGCGCAACTGGGAACGGGAACATTCAATATCGCCGAAAAAGGCAAACTGGTCTTTAGCGGCACCCAAACGGTCAGCAACACGATCAGCGGCGACGGCACTCTGTCCGTGACGGGAACGCTCACCTACTCCGGCGACGCTGGCGCGCTCAACGGGAAGGTGGAAATCTCGGGAACGGGAAATAAGATTATCACCGCGAGCGGATCGACCCTGAAAACGCTTTCGCTGAAAAACAACGCGACGGCGGAAATCGGCGGCAGTCTCACCGGGGATTTGAGCGCAAGCGGCGCAAATGCGGAACTGCTCGCCACCGGCACGCTCGGCGGCAAAATCGATTTGGACAATGCGACGCTCACAACGGCGGGAACGCTGACTTTGGGCGCCGCCAACGAAACGAATTTGCGCAACAATTCGCGAATCGTCGGCGATGTCATTGTCGGCGCGACGGTTCTGACCGTCCGCCGTTCGACAATTGACGGAGATTTGACGGTCAGCGACGACGCGTCTGTCGTCCATCTCAGCGAAGCGAACATCACGGGCGATTTTACGGCGACGACGGGAACGATCAATATCAGCAACGACAATGTCATCGACGGAACGATCACTATCCAGGACAATGTCGTCGTCAACCAAGCCGCCAACGCCACGCTCTCGGGAGGCTCTATGAACGTGGACAATGCGGAATACGATGTCGCCGGCGATGTCAATGTCGCCAATCTCATCATCGAAAACAACGCGACGCTCAATCAAGACTCCGGCAATATTCTGAATCTTGTCCTGAGAAACAACGCAACGGCGATGCTCGCGGGAACGGTCTCCGGCACCATCTCCGTCGATAGCACCTCCACTCTCAACGCGACGGCGGGAACATTTACGGGAACGTCCGTCACCAACAACGGTATGCTCCATCTTTACGCGGGAACGCTCCTCAGGAGCATTTCCGGCACGGGAACGACAATCCTCGACGAAGATGTGAGCACCGACGCCGGCAATATCGGGATGACCTTCCAAAACAACGCAAGCCTCACGCTCACGGGAGGAACGCTCTCCAACACCGTCAACGGAAGCGGCAATATTGTTGTTGACGGAGCGGTCAGCGGGAACGCCGATTATTTTTGCAATCCCGTGACCAACAACGCGACGCTCACGCTCACTGGCGGCACCGTCACCATGGGTATTGACGGGGACGGCACAACCGTTATCGACGGCAATGTGACGAGCGACGCCGACCTTTTGGGCACAGTCGTCACCGTCACGGCAGGCAACGCCCTCACCGTCTCCGGCGGAAGCATTGACAACGAAATCAACGGCGCGGGAACGACGATCCTCACCGGCAGCGTCAATGTCAACGCAGACCTCCTGAAAACCGCCGTCACCAACAACGGCAATATGCTTGTGAATTCGGGGACCTTGAACACTCCCGTCATGGGAACGGGAACGATCACCGTCAGCAACGCCCTCAAAACCGACGCGAGCTATTTGGGCGTTCCCGTCATCAACAATCAAAGACTGACATTAACCGGCGGCTCTCTCAGCCAATGCATCACGGGAACGGGAACGACATCGATCGAAGGAAATGTCTCTGTCGCCGTCAACAGTGCGTTCGGCAGCAACAAAATCACGATCAATCACGGTCAACTCAACATCAACTCCGGCGTCAGCGTCAACAACAACGTCACCCTGCTCCTGAGCAACGACTACCGCCTCGGACTCGCCTCGACACCGATTGCCGCCCTCACCGGCAACGGCAATTTCAGCGGCACCGTTACAATCTCCGCCATCAACTCGAGATATGTCACGCGCCTGAGCGACTACACATCACTCTCCTTCCTCTTGGCTGATGCCGGAACTCAAGTCGCCGCAGACCTCAATTCTGTCACATTCAGCATCGACAGCGCCATTTGGCCGGAATGGTCGGTCGCCGATTATTCCGCCGGAATCCTGACGCTCGCCTACCGTTACGATCCGACGCCCTACACGGCGCCGTCAAACCTCAAAGGCTTATACGGGCTCGTCAACGGGACAACGATTTTAGGCTACCAAAAATCAACGTTTAACGCGCGCCTGGTCGCCCTCTCGCCGATCGCTTACGGCAGCCTGATCGAAATGCAAAGCGGTTGCGCCGCCATCGTCAATGATTTGCTGCGGGAACGCCTCGAACAACGCCGCTACGAACTCGGCGGGCTGCCGCAAAACACGACGGGAACCACCTTCTATGCCAATGCGTTCAGCCAAATGCGCGATAGCGACGGTGACGGCAGCAAATCCGCCAACTACGACATCGACCATATGGGCATCGTCGCCGGCGTGGATGCGCATCTCGGCAGAGACACGCTCTTCGGATTCGGTGTCGCCGCAGACTTTGCGACAGCACAAACAAAGGACGGTAAGAAAAACAATGCCGACACCGTCATGATCTCCTTCTCGGGAATGCAGGTTTTTGAAAACACCTACATCGGCTTCGGATTGAGCGCCGGTTCCTCTTCAATCAAGGCGAGACGCAACTTCGACGCTGAAGATTTTTCGCAAAAAACAAACGGCAACAATGTCAATTTCTCATTGATCGCCGGCGCCGGCTGGGTGCTCAGCGATGTCGCCCGAATTGACATTTCACCCTTTGTCGGAATGGATCTGGGCTATGCCCGCGTGAACGGCTTCAACGAAAGCTCCTCCGTTGTCGGTGGCGGCTCCTCGTCGGTGGCGCTCAATGTGGATTCCTACGAACATTTTTCCTTGCGCGGCAAGGTCGGCACTTCGCTCAATTGGCGGGCGACGCCCAAACTTCGCCTGGGACTCGAATTTACTTTCGCCCACGAATTTATCAAGCCGGAGCTGGACATTGACGCACGATTCGGACAAAACGCGACGCTCGGATCCCAAAAATTCACATCGACGGCTTACCTGATGGACGAAAACAGTTTCCAGGCGGGACCGCGCATCGACTATTCGCTCAACAAAAACTGGTCGCTCTCGGCAGCCTATACCTACGAAAGCGATTTTAAAGATGTCGCCGGGCATTCCGGCAATGTCGGTGTCCGCTGCCGATTCTGATTTTATCCCCGCAGCCAATAAAAAAAAACGCCGTTCCCCTCTCAAAAATACGGGAACGGCGTTTTAATATATTGACGCGCGGGAACGAATAAAAGATAATAAAAGGGAGTAAGACCCCTCTAAAATTATGAAAATATTTAAGAAAAAATCTGGATTTACGCTTGTCGAAATTTTGGTCGTCATCGCCATCATCGGTCTCCTCGCCGGGCTTCTCGTTCCCGTCGTCGGCTCCGCAATGGGCAAAGTCACCAAGACAACGACAAAATCAAAGTTCGCTTCGTGGGCAACCGCTATTGAAAACTACAAGCAGACTTACAACTATTATCCGATCCTCGTCAAAGGACAATCTGTCGGCGACGATCAGGAATACAATCTCGGCGACGGCTCAACTTCACTCAATTTTGTCAAGGCGCTCTCCGGACGCGATCCCGCGACCGGCGACGTGCTCTCTCGGGAAGACCTCAAAAGTTTCAACCGCAAGGGAACGAGTTTTTACGAATTCGCCCAAGACGATTTTGAAGACTCCGACACCTCCTCCGGCCAACTCGTTGACGGATTTGGCAATCCCAACATCCACATCGTCATGGACACCGACGGGAACGGGCGCGTGGTCATCCCGAGCCAATACATGCCCAAAGACGCCACTGACGCCGAAGAAGACGCGAACGGCATTATGAGAAAAGTGATCATCTTTACCTCCTCGCTGGACGGCGACGACTACGAAGACATTTACAGCTGGCGCTAACAGTCGTTCCCGCAAAGCGGAATCCCGCCGGCAGGCTTAAAAATAAGAAAAATCACAATGTTATTTTCAAAAAATCCGGGCTTTCGTTCCCGCAAACCTTTCCGCCGTTTTTTTGCGTTCACCCTCATTGAAATTTTGACGGTGGTCGCCATTATCGGTCTGGTCGCAGTGGTCATCGTCGGGCTCAAGCCCGGAAATCCGCGCGGCATGGACGACGCCTGCAAAATGGCGGGAATGGAATTCAGGATCGCACAAGCGCAAGCGGTTCGCGGCACCAATCCCGATCGCGATCCCGACAACAACAAACGCTACAATGTGCGCGCCGCTGTCCTCGTCCTCAACGACGAAGAGGATCCCGACAACCACCTGAGACGCCTGCAAACGGTTGTCGGAGGAACTGACGACATCGAGAAGACCGACCTTTCCGATTACTACTGGTATGCCGTCGGCGAACCTGTAATCTTGCCGGACAACATCTATTTTGTCGAGCCCAACGCCGTCGGCATCACCACGCGCTCCATTATCAAACCGCTCGAAGGCAGCGAAGAAGTCGCTCTCGACCCGACAACGGAGATCGGCGGCTGTCGCGCCGGCTCCGGCAAAAAACGCTGGTATGCCTACTATTTTGACGGGAACGGCCAAACCTATATGACCAAAGCGACATTTATGATCGCCAAGGGCGCCTATATCCCCGGCACCGGCGTCAGATTTGAAACGGACACGCCCGCCCAAGGTTTTGTCATCACACGCAACGGTTCCATCATCTTCACACGCGATAGCGACGAAGCCGAAATCGCCAGTGAATAGACACTCTGAAACACAATCAACCTATCGTCTTTTTACAACACCGCAAACTCATGATCTCCTCTCTAAACAAATGCTCACATTCCCGCAAGCGCGGCTTCAGTCTCGTTGAAGTCCTTCTCGCCCTTGCCGTGCTCGCGATGGCGATCTTGACAATTTTAGGTCTGCTCAACGCCGCATTTGACACCGTCAGCGAAAACCTCCAGACCTCACAGGCGCTCACGGTTCGCGACACAATGGACCGCGCCCTTCTCACGCCCACGGACATTCTCGACGAAAACGGCGTTCCCGTCGTCACACAAGCCTCACTCCCCGACACCAAGTTTTCCTATGTTTACGATTGGGTCAAGGACAAGACAGGCAAATCCTGGAACGACGCGGCATTTTTTGTCGTCTTCTCCCGCCGGCTCAACGAAGAGGAGGACGATGCGCCCCAAATGATTTCTCAAGCGATGTATTGCAGCTCGGCGACCGCAATGCCGGGAAAAGACACCCTCGACAATCTCAACCAGGACGGGAACGCCTATCTGGTGCGACTCTTCATCTCGCCCGAGCTCGACGGACAATACATCAATATGGACGAAAACGGAGAAGTCGCCAATAGCCGTTATTCCATCGGCTCCACCCTGCCTGCAAAGGCCGACCAATACGCCCTTCCCTATTTGCCGATGACGATCGAAATCTATCCCTTTGCCATCGGGCTCTCAAAACAGGCGGAAGACCAAATCCCGATCTTCTCAAATATGCTCATTCTCGCTCGCTAATTTTCCCGTTCCCGCAATAAGCTTGCAACTATGAAAAATTTTTCTCCATCCCTTGGCAAAAACCGTTCCCGACGGGCTTTCACGCTCGTCGAAATCATGACGGCGACAGCCATTATGCTGATTTTAATCATGTTCACGACGCGCATCGCCAGTGACATGTTGAAAGCTTACAGCAACACCATTTCCTCATTGGCGGCAAACGCGGACTCGAGAGCCGTGCTCGATCCGATTACAGAAGACATGGGAACCCTCTATTTCCCCGAAGACGGCAAATATTGGCTTGAAGTCCGCTACGACGAAAACGACCAGGGAAATTTGACGGGCGAAGCCCTGCCCTGTGTCTATTTCTTCTCCCAGGCTCGCGACCGCATCCGCCGCATCGTCAACGGCAACAGCACGGAAGAATTGCCGGCAACGATTGCCGCAATCGCCTATCGCGTCAAACAAGAGTCTCCGTTCGGAACGACCGTAAGTTCTCCGGAAAATCTCTCCTATATTTTTTATCGCTCGACACTCAACACCCGCGACACGCAAGGAATGGCGATGGGATATGTGATCGGCAACCAGACGGCAACAACAGCAGAAACCCGCCTGCCCAGCTTGTTTTGGAAATCTTCCGAGCAAATCACAGACCCGACGGACGAACGCAAATACAATGTAAAAAATTGGGCGACGGATTTGCAAAACTACACCTGCGACGGGATTGTCAGCCTCTATTTTTCTTTTTGGTATGACGACCTCGATGACGGCAAGCGCAAGATCGCGATAATGCGCAATTCCGATCTCGAAACCCAAATGAGACAGTCTTACCCCGACAACGACATTCGTGTTTTTTCAAAATCGATCGCCATCGCTTCCGACAAAATTATGTTTGACGAGCGCGCCAACAACACGATCAATGCGAGATTGCGCGCCATCGATGTCTCTGTGACAATTCTCGACCAAGCGGGGCGCGAATTGCTTTCCGCCGAACAGCGTCAGCGCAATTCGGGAAAAATCGACGACGAAAAATTCACACAAATCCTGCGGGAACACGGAGTCACCTATACTCGCAATATTAAAATAAAGCCCTAAAGCGACTCGTCATGTCGCTCCCGCGAGCCGAGAAAATCTCTATTGTCATCCCGTGTTTTAACGAAGCGGAAAATATCAGGCGCTCTTACGACGCCCTAACAAGTCTCGATCTCGAGATTGAAACGATATTTTTTGCCGACGACGGCTCGACCGATGACAGCGGACAGCGCATCCGGGAACTCCGCGATCCGCGCGTGATCCATCTCGCGTTCCCGCACATCGGCAAAGAGGCGGCGCTCCTGCGCGGCATCAGGGCAGCTCTCGGCGGGAACGCCGATTATATTGCGACCGCCGACGCCGACGGACAAGATCCGCCGGAACTCTTGCCCGAACTGTTCAGGGCCGTGTCCGAAGAAGGTTTTGAACTCGCCAACGCACGCTGCCGTTCCCGCGGGAACGCGCCTTTGCCTCGACGGCTGCTCGCAAAAATCGCCTACGCGCTCGCTCCCGCCATTTGCAAAATCCGTCTCGTGGACGGAGCGCGCGATTTTAGGCTTATGACAAGAGAGACCGCCCAAAAAATCGCCGGTCTGCCGGAACACGCCCTTTTCCTCAAAGGACAAATCCAAGCGATGAATTTCAAGACCCGCTGGGTCGAATTCGATTTTATCCCGCGAGCCTCCGGGACGAGCCGATGGTCATTCCTGCAACTGCTCCGCTACACGCTCAAAGGGGCCGTGTTGACCCGCCGCGCTGTAAAATCCGCTCGATCCAACGGCGATGCGGACCCGAAAAAGTAATTTTATCCAAGTCCGCAACGGGAACGGGAACAATCGTTTCCGGCCATTTTGACGGCGCGGGAACGGCAAAAATAAATTCGCAAATAGACTCCTGCGCGATCGCCCGTTTCCCCTTGAATAAAAATTTTTCAGGCGGCGGAACTCCCTTGAAAAGTGTTTGCCAGCGCGGCATTTCGTAAAGTTCCCGCAAACGTTTTGACGTTCCCGCCGTGCGCTCGAGCAAAATTTCCCCATTTTCCGTTTTGGCGAACGCCCGTTGCAATTCAATCTTTTTTATCTCTTTGGCGACAAAACGCGGCAGTCGTTCCAATTCTTTGAGATGACGCCCTTTGCAAAACTTCGCGACGGGACAAGACGCGCATTTGGGATTGAGCTTTGTGCAAACTGTCGCGCCCAATTCCATCATCGCCTCATTGTGCACGCCCGGATTTTTTGCCGATAAAAATTTTTCTGCCGTTCCCGCGAAATGCGCGATTGCCGTTCCCGTGTTTTTAAAAACGGTTTTATCGGCTGTCACGCGTGCGAGAATGCGGATGACATTGCCGTCGATCACGGGAACGCGCTCGCCTTGGACGATGCTGGCGATTGCCGCCGCCGTGTATTTGCCGACACCTTTGAAAGTCTGCCAATCCGCCGCGCACTGCGGGAACGACGGACGTTTGACGATTTCGCACGCCAAACGATGAAGATTGCGGGCACGGGAATAATATCCGAGCCCTTCCCAAGCGTGCAGGACTTGCGTTTCATCCGCGCGCGCCAAGGCCTCAAAATCCGGCCATCGGGAAACCCAGCGTTCAAAATAAGGAATGACCGTCGCCACCTGCGTTTGTTGCAGCATAAACTCGGAAACGACCGCAGCATAGACAGAACGGCGTTCCCGCCACGGCATCGCCCGACGATTTTTCAAAAACCAATCTTGTAAGGCTGACGAAAACGCGGTCATTGCGGAAAAAATTCTTTTTCCCCGCGCCTACTGCGGACGCCCCAAAAGTGTTGCGCCTTCAGCGATCAATTCTTTTGCCTTTTTCCATTTGAGCAAATGCTTTTCTCCGTTGGACTCGATGACGACCAAATCGTTGCGACCGATTGTTTCGGGATCGGCGGGAACGAGATTTTCGGGAATCGCTGCTGCAGGAACGGGAGACTCGGCGGAATCGACCGGCGCCAGACTGTCACCGCCGAACAAACTTTTGATGGCGGGATTCATTCGCACGGCATCAGCCGGCTGGGCGCGGCGGGCGGCATCGGCGGCTTCGCGCAACTTGGCGACATCGAGTTCGATCGGCTGCGGATCGGCCTCACCACGCAGACGGCGCAAAAGCGTCTGGAAAGCGTCCATACTCGTCGCCACGCGGAACATTCCTTTGCAAACAGCGCTACGGCAACGGCCGATCATCGTGCTAAAACAGGAATAAGCCTCGTTTTTATACTCGACAAGCGGATTGCGCTGACCATAACCGCGCAAGCCGATACTCTGGCGCAAATCCGACATTTGGGCGAGGTGGTCCTGCCAATTGTTATCAATCGCGCGCAAAATAACCTGGCGTTCAATATATTTCAAATGTTCGGAATCCTCGATCCCGTCGCGTTTTTCATAGGCTTCGCGAATACGCTTGGAAACAAGCTGTTCCGCCTCTTCAACACCGACATTCAAAAGTTCCTCCACTGAAAAATGAATCGGGAACGTGGTATTAAGCCAACGGACAAAATCCTCAACGGCGACTTTGTTGATTTCGCCTTTGTTGTCCGGCGGAAGCGCCGTTCCCGCCCGGTCTGAAATCTCCTCGTCGCAGAGAGCGAAAAGCAGTTCCCGCGGGTTGTCCGAACGGAGCGCCTGATTGCGGATTCCGTAAATAATTTCGCGCTGTTTGTTAAACACGTCATCGTATTGCAAAGTGTTTTTGCGATACATGAAATGCACGCCTTCGACGCGGCGCTGCGCTGTCTCCACGGAGCGGTTCAACAAGGGATGCTGCAACGGCTGGCCTTCGACAAAAGAATGTTGCAAAACACGAGAAATCATACCGGCATTGGTGAAAAGCCGCATAAGATTATCCTCGAGGGAAATCAAGAATTTGGAACGGCCGGGATCGCCCTGACGGGAACAGCGTCCGCGCAACTGGCGATCGACACGACGGGATTCGTGACGTTCCGTTCCCAAAACAAACAGACCGCCCAATTCGCGAACGCCCTCGCCCAATTTGATGTCGGTCCCGCGTCCCGCCATATTGGTGGCGATTGTGACTGCGCCTTTCTGTCCGGCGTTGGCGACAATCTCCGCTTCGATTTCGTGATTTTTTGCGTTCAAAACATAGTGTTTGATGCCTTCCCGATCGAGGAGTTTCGAAAGGTATTCGCTGGCCTCAACACTCGCCGTTCCCGCGAGCACCGGCTGCCCTCTGCCATGCGCCTCCTTGATTTCCTTAACCGCTTCGGCATATTTTTCGCGGGCGGTTTTAAAAATCATATCATCCTCATCGATGCGAATACAGGGACGGTTGGTCGGGATCACGACGACGCCCAAACGATAAATGTCATAGAACTCGCCCGCTTCGGTTTCTGCCGTTCCCGTCATACCCGCGAGTTTTTCATACATACGAAAATAATTTTGAATCGTGATCGTCGCGTAAGTTTTCGTTTCTTTTTCAATCTCCACGCCCTCTTTGGCTTCGATTGCCTGATGCAGACCTTCCGACCAACGGCGTCCCGGCATGATGCGGCCGGTATTTTCGTCAACAATCATCACCTTGCCGTCTTTGACGACGTATTGGACGTCTTTTTCAAAAAGCGCATAGGCTCGCAAAAGTTGGGAAATACAATGAATCGTTTCGCTAATGGCGACAAAATCATTTTCCGCATCCGCCTTCATCTGGGCGCGCGCCTCGGCGTCGAGATCTGTGCGACCGTCGATTTCGATAAATTTTGACGGCAAATCCGGCAGAACGAACGCATCCGGATTGTCCGGGCGCAAGGTGTCGCGTCCGCGCTGGGTCAAATCGCTCTCACGACGTTTTTCGTCGATGGCGTAATAAAGTCCTTCTTTGATTTCAAAACGTTTTTGACGATTGAAGGCGTTCATCATCTCCGCGTCGAACATGTCGAGAGCCTTGCGCCAATGACCGTTTTCCATCATTTTTAAAAAGCGCTTGTTGCGCGGCGCTCCGAGCTTCACTTGCAAAAGCGGCACCATCGCCTCCTGTTCCTCGCGACTGCCGGGCTTGGCTGTTTTCAAAATGTTTTGCGCCTTGTCGATCAGCGATTCGCAAAGTTTGTGCTGGCTCGCCACCAAAGCCTCTATACCGGGCTTGAATTGGTCAAAGGGCATCTCGCGATCTTCGTTGACAGGACCGGAAATAATCAGCGGGGTGCGCGCCTCGTCGATCAAAATCGAGTCGATTTCGTCAACAATGCAATAATAATGGTCCGCCTGAACCTGGTTTTCCCGCGTTGTCGCCATACCGTTGTCGCGCAGATAGTCAAAACCGAATTCCGACGCTGTGCCGTAAGTGATATTGCAAGCATAAGCCTCCCGACGTTCTGCCGGAGACATCGAGTTTTGAATACAACCGACCGTCAAACCGAGAAATTTGTAAAGATGCCCCATCCACTCGGAGTCGCGCCGCGCCAAATAATCGTTAACTGTCACCAATTGGCAGTTGCGTCCCGTCAATGCGTTCAAATAAAGCGGGAGAGTCGCCACGAGCGTTTTTCCCTCACCGGTCGCCATCTCCGCGATCTGATTGTTGTGCAAAGCAATCCCGCCGATCAGCTGCACGTCAAAATGCACCATATCCCAGGTCAATTCGTGATCGCAAACGGTCACTTTGCTCCCGCAAAGACGCCGCGCCGCATTTTTGACCACCGCGAACGCCTCCGGCAAAATCGAATCCAAGGTCGCACCCTCTTTTATGCGCGCCATAAATTCCGCCGTCTTCGCTTGCAGCTGCTCGTCCGTCAACGACTGGTAAGAGAGTTCAAACTGATTGATTTTTTTGATAATCGGTTTGCACTTTTTGACAAACTTGCGGGAACGGCGTCCGGCAAAAATTTTAAGAATGGAGAAGAAGCCCATAATTTTTATTGCAAATGAAAAAGGGAGCGCTTAAAACGCAGAAAATTCTTAATATATTAGTTTACTATTATCCTACAAAATATCGGCTCGGGCAAATACATTTACAAGGCGAAACTCGCGAAAACAAAAGCGTTCCCGCGAGTCTTCAGCTTAAAATCCTGCCGGCATCACCGTTTGCCGGAACCGCTCTCGTAACGTTCGCACCACTCCTTGCTCCATGAGGAATAATCGCCCGCCAAAATGTGTTCCCTCGCCTGACGCATCAGATCCTGGAAAAAATGAATATTATGGAGGCTCAAAAGGGTCGCGCTCAAAATCTCGCCGGAAACAAAAAGATGTCGCAAATACGCCCGCGTAAATGTCCGGCAGGTATAGTTGTCGAGACCTTCGACAAGCGGACGGCGGTCGAGCTTGAATCTTTCGTTTTTAATATTGATAGTCCCAAACGGCGTAAAGGCTGTCCCGTGACGCGCCAAACGCGTCGGCATCACACAGTCGAACATGTCCGCGCCCAAGGCAATCATTTTTAACAGCTGCGGCGGCGTTCCCACGCCCATCACATAACGCGGTTTCTCTTCAGGCAGATACGGCGTTGCCGCCGCCACCTGCTGCAACATTTCAGGCTCGGGCTCTCCCACAGAAACGCCGCCGATTGCGTAGCCCGGGAAATCCATCGCGCTGAGTTTTTCGGCGCATTCCCGCCTCAAATCGGCATAAACCCCGCCTTGGACGATCCCGAAAACATGATGGCCGGACTCGATAAAGCCGTTCCCGCGCGCCTCGTCGATAAATTCACCCGCCCACCTCAATGTCGTTTCGTCGGCATCGGCAACCTCCTTTTTGCCGCACGGGAACGGCGGACAAATATCGAGCACCATCGCGATATCCGTGTTCAAATTCATCTGAATCTGCAAACAGGATTTTGGCGTAAGCGTGATGCGCGAGCCGTCGAGATGGGAGGCAAAAGAAATGCCCTCACGGGTGATTTTTCGCAATTTTGCGAGAGAAAAAACCTGAAAACCGCCGCTGTCCGTGAGGATCGGTTTGTGCCACTGCATAAACTCATGCAGCCCGCCCAAATCGCGAACGACTTCGGATGTCGGTCTCAGATTCAAATGGTAAGTGTTCCCGAGAATGATTTGCGCACCCGTTTCTTCGACTTGTTGCGGTGTAAGGGATTTGACGGACGCAACGGTTCCCACCGGCATAAAAACTGGAGTTTTGATCGTGCCGTGCAGTGTTTTGAGTTCCCCGCAGCGCGCCATGCTGACGGGATCTTTTTTTAAGAGTGAAAAATGTGAGGGCATCGTTTGTCAGCGTTTGAGGAGTTCTTTGGCGTGTTCGCGGGCCGCTTTGGAGTTGCGATCGCCCAGCATGCGCGCCAATTCGTCTTCGCGCTCTGTCGTCGCGCCGCTGCCGAGCGACAAGATTTTTATCGCCGTCGAAGTTTTGTTTTGTATTTTTTCAACACAGAAATGATGATCGCCGATTGCCGCGACCTGCGCCAGATGGGTAATACAAAAAACCTGGTGTGTTCCCGCGATCTCCGCAAGTTTGCGTGCGACATGCACGGCAATTTCGCCGCCGACATTGGCATCGACTTCATCAAAGACCAAAACCGGCGTTTCATCCACTTCGGCAAAGACTGCCTTGAGCGCCAGCATCACGCGCGCCGTCTCGCCCGCCGAGGCGATTTCATCCAACGGGAGCAGACGCTGTCCGGCGTTAGCGGAGAACAAAAATCTGCAATGCGTCCAACCGCTTTCCGTCAGCGTTCCCGTGGCATTGAGTTCGAGATCGAGATCCGCCTTTTTAAATCCCAGCGCTTTCAAATTCGCCACAGCGGCGCCCATCAATTTTTTGGCGGCGCGGGAACGCGAAAGATGAAGCTGTTCTGCGAGCGTTTTAAGTTCGTCTTCGATTTTTTTTGCAGCCTCGCGGGAACGCTCAAGCGCGCCTTCGATATCGCTCTGTCGGGCGATGCGCTCCGCCAAAGCGTCCCGTTTGTTCCGCACTTGTTCCGGTGTCGGACCATATTTTCGGCGCAGTTCCAACCAAGCGTTCATACGCCCGTTCAAAATTTCGATCTCCTCTTCGTCCAAAGACGCTCCGCTCTGCAATTTTTCGTATTCGGCGCGCAGATCTTCAATTTCTATCGCCAACGATGAAAGCCGTTCCGAAAGCGTTCCCGCGGCGGGAACGATGGAGGCGATTTCTGCGGAAATCCGCATTGTCTTGGCGAGCGTTCCCGCGAGACCTTCGTCCCCAAAAAGATTTTCAGCCTCCGACAACAACTGCGTCAAATCCTGCGCGTGAGCGGCTTGCGCATAACGGTTTTCGAGTTCGGCAAGCGCCTCGTCGCTCAGATCGAGGGCGTCAAAAGCCGCCAGTTGATTTTGCGCAAAAACAAGTTCGTCATCGGAGAGCTTTTCCTGGGTTTTAATTTCATCGACAAGCGCCAGGGCCTTATGCCACTCCTGGTAGCGTTCCCGGTATTTCGCCAAAATTTCTGTATTGCCGGCAAAAAAATCCAAGAGTTGCAACTGGTATTTTTCGTGAAACAATTTTTGCGGTTCGCCGGGGCCGTGAAAATCGATCCATTCGTTTCCCAGCGCGTTGAGCTGCGCCAAGGTCGCCAAGCCTCCGTTAATAAAGACCCTGCCGGATTTTTCGACATTGATGGTGCGCTTGAGCAAAAGCTGCCCGTCATCGCAAGGCGGGAGTCCGTTTGCGTCCAAAAAAGCGTTTATGCGTTTTTCCAATCTCGCCGTAAGACAGACAATCGCCTCGACTTCGCAAAAAGTCGTTCCCTCGCGAACAACGGACTTGGGAACGCGATTTCCCGCCAAGATGCTCAACGCGCCCAAAAGCACGCTTTTGCCGGCGCCGGTTTCTCCCGTAACCACATTAAAGCCGGACTCGAATTCAAGCTCGACCGCATGCATCAAAGCAAGATTCGTGATTTTCAAATAAGAAATCATCGACAAAAAGCCGATTCAACAGATTGCGTCTGGCGAATCACCGCGACAAAAGCGTTCCCGGAAAATCGCTAAATGAGTGGCGGGCAGTTCGGGAACGGTGAATTTTCGCCCGCTTTGCGCCAACGAATCGATTCGAGATATTCATCGCGGAACTTGGCGATGGCGCCCTGAATAGGCCATGCCATACCCTCGCCGTGCGCGCAGATTGTGCGGCCGCAAATAGTGTCGGCAACGCTTTTGAGCGTGTCGATATCTTCGGGATCGCCGTTGCCGTCGCAAATACGCTTTGAAATGCGCGCTGTCCACATCGAACCCTCGCGGCAGGGAGTGCATTGTCCGCAAGATTCGTGTTTGTAAAAAGCGTTGAGATTGGCGAGCGCCTGAATCATTTCGACGGAATCGTCAAAAACGATCATTCCTCCCGTGCCGATTGAAGAGCCGCAAGCCATCAATGACGCAGCATCCAGGGGAACATCTTCGAGGAAAACCTCTTTTTCGTTCCCGTCGGCATCCTTGATTTTATATTTTTCGTCAAAACGCAAGGGCTTCATCGACGAGCCGCCCGGGATCACCGCTTTAAATTTACGGCCGGGCAAAGGTCCGCCGCACATGTCGTTGAGAAGTTCGCCGACGGTGACCGTTCCCGTGGCGATTTCAAAAATACCAGGTTTGGAAACAAGTCCGGAGACATTGAGCACACGCGTTCCCGCATCGCCTTTAACACCAATTTTGGAATAGGCTTCGCCGCCCATTTGAAAAGCATTCAGACATTGGCAAACGGTTTCGACGTTGTTGACGACGGTCGGGCAGTTGTAAAGCCCGAGCACTGCCGGAAAATACGGTGGCTTGATGCGCGGCTGACCGCGTTTGCCTTCGAGCGCTTCGAGAAGACCCGTTTCCTCACCGCAAACATAAGCGCCGGCGCCACGGTGAACAACAATTTCAAGATTAAAACCGCTGCCCAAAATATTGTCGCCGACAAAGTTGTGGGCGCGCGCCTCTTCAATCGCTTTTTCAAGAATTTGCGCTCCGTGGACAAACTCGCCGCGAATAAAGATGAACGCCTGTTTCGCCTGCGTCGCATACGAGCACGCCACGATGCCTTCGATCAGTTCGTGCGGGTCATAATAAATGATCCAGCGATCCTTGTGCGTTCCCGGCTCGGATTCGTCGGCATTGACGACAAAATAAATCGGCTTGCCGCTTTTGCGATCCAAAAACTTCCATTTCATCCCGGCAGGGAAACCCGCGCCGCCGCGACCCTTGATGCCCGCGACTTCGATTTCGCTGCAAAGCGCGGCGGGATTGCCCGCAGCCATTATCTTCTTCAAAGTCTCATAGCCCCCGTTGCGGATATAACAGTCGATGTCCGGCGTATAATCGGGAGTCCCGATGCGCTTGTAGATAACGCGCGTCTCTTTGGGATGTGCAATATTTGGGAATGCCATAATACTAAAAATTTTAATCCTTCACGGGAACGCTCGCAATAATGAATTGCTCTTCCAAATTTTGTTTGAAAGCCCCCAAAAATCTCCTTATCATAAGTTTAATTATGATTAAAAAATTAGTCGCTCTCACTCCTTTAACGCTCATCGCCCTCGCCGGTTGCACAACTGTCGATGTCGATCTCCCCGGATCCAAGTTCTCAAATCAGGCGATTTGGACTTACCGCACACTCGAAAATGTAAGATTTTACTACAGCGATGTCAACGCTGTCGCCGAAGCGGCAATCACCGCTGGACGCTCGATGGGGCTTTACTACGCGGGTGACAATTTCAGCGACAACCACCGCGAACTCTTTTTCTGCGGTCCCAAGTTTGTCAAAATCACCGTGGATGTCGAACGCGTGACTCCGGCGCGTCCGCGCGATCCCAACTTGCCCGCCGGACAGCCCTACACCGAAGTTTCCGTTGTCTGGGGCTCGATGGGCGATCTCGAAAAATCGCGAAAATTCGTTTCAGAAATCGCCAAGCTTCTTCCCTCTGAAGCCGACCGCCGCTAATTCCTTTTTACCAACCCAATCATGAACTCACCGATCAAAATCTTCACAGGCAATGCCAATCCGGCACTCGCGAAAGCCATTTGCGAGTCCATCTGCGTCCCCCTCGGGGAAGCCGAAGTCAAACCGTTCCCGGACGGCGAGACTTTCGTCCAGATCAAGGAAAACATTCGCGGATGCGACGTCTTCGTCATCCAGCCGACCTGTTATCCGGCAAACGAGCGTTTAATGGAGCTGCTCATTATGATTGACGCTCTCCGTCGCGCCTCCGCCGCCCGCATTACAGCCGTCATTCCGTTTTTCGGCTATGCCCGACAAGATCGCAAAGATCGCCCGCGCGTGCCGATTACGGGGAAGCTGGTCGCCAACCTGCTTACCGCCGCGGGAGCGAACCGTGTCGTCGCGCTCGACTTGCACGCCCAGCAGATCCAAGGCTTTTTTGACATTCCCGTTGATCACCTTTTCGCCTCTTCGGTATTTTACAACTATATCAAAGACAAGCCTTATCTCGAAAACGCAACGGTGTTTTCACCGGATATCGGCGGCATGAAGGCGGCCTCAGCCGTCGCCAACCTTTTGGACCTCCCTATCGGCTTTATCGCAAAGCGTCGCATCGACGCCGCCAACGTCAAAGCGACCAGCCTCGTCGGCGAAGTCGAAGGACGAAATATCATTCTCGTCGATGACATGACGGAAACCGCGGGAACGCTCTGCTCCGCCGCAAAACTTTTGCGCGAAAACGGTGCGGCGACTGTCCGCGCGATGGTCTCGCACTGCATGCTCAACGAAATCGCCTACGAGCGTCTCTCCACCGGTGTCATCGATGAGCTCATCACCACAAACTCCGTTCCCGTCGATGCCAAAGGCTTGCCGATTACAGTCCTCTCAATCGCCGAGCTTATCGGAAAAGCGATCCAATGCATCCACACCAACACCTCGGTTACCGGGCTTTTCAAAATCAAAGGCTACTAAATCGACCCTTCCATAAAAAAATCACATCTATTAAAAATATGAAAATCTCAACAGTTTTTCTCTCTGGCGCCGCCTTGGCGATCGCGCCCTTTGCGACAGCGCAAGAAACTCAAAATGTTCCCGCGCCCGATGCCGCAAGTCCCGCGACTGTCGTTCCCGCACAAGAAAACAATACGACAAAAATTACGCTCGAAATCCCCAATGTCAATTTTGGAAAATTTGACGACATCGAGATTATCCCGACGGCAATGGTGCAAATCCAATACGCCTATGCCGACAATTCCTACAGCCGTTCCGGCGTAAGAAACGGATTTGCGGTCCGCCGCACAACACTCGGGGCGACGGCAAAAATGAACGACGGCTGGTCAATGTCCTTGGTTTACGAATTTGACAGCGGCAACAACGGCAACAACAACTGGAGCCGCTATATCGACAAAGCGATCATCTCCAAAAAAACAGAATACGGAACACTTACCGTCGGCCACAAGAAAAACAATTTCGGGCTCGAAGAATATTCGCCCTCCTCGCTTTTCCCCTGCATCGAACGTTCGCTTAACTCCAACTTTTTGAACGGAGCCTACGCGAAGGGTCTCTCCGGATATCACTGCGGCATCGAGTGGTCGGGCAAGGAAAAAGAAATCGACTATGGCGTCTCGCTCACAAATGCCGTCGCCAGAGACTATGACAACAAATCAAACGATCTCGCCCTCACCTATTGGCTCGGCAAAAAATTTGAACTCGACAAAGGCGAAAATGTCTATGTCGGCTTTAACGGCACTTTCAACTGGGGCAACGACGAAGATCCCGCCGTCCAGGGCAATTCCGGCCCCGTCTATGGCTTTGAGACCTATGCAAAATACAATCGCGGCGCTCTCAATGTTTTGGCGGACGTATTTTATGTCAATGGCGCGACAGGTTCCGCCAATATCGCCAATGGTCCGCGCAGCATCAGCGATTTTTACGGCCTCAACCTGACGGCGACCTACAAACTCGACTGCGGCATCGAACCCGCTGCGCGACTCACCTACCTGCACACAAACTCCGGTTTGGTCAACGCAAACTTGCAAAACCGCGTTCCCACCAACGATGCTGGCAACGATATGGCATACACCGCTTACCTCGGTGCAAACTATTATTTCAACAAACATGTCAAAATCGCTGCCGGCTACGAAATCGGGCACCTCTACGGAGGCGCACGCAACAATCACGATTATGGCGCGTTGCGGACAATGCTCCAGATGAAATTCTAAAATTTCCCAAAACGGAAAAACAAAAAGCCGTTCCCGCGAAATTTCGGGAACGGCTTTTTTATGCTCCAATAAAACTTATATTCCCTTGTCCGCCGGCAAAAGAATCAAGAAGATAATCCCAAGGCAGACGATGAGAGTCAGCAACAAGTTGAGCAATGCAATCTGCCAGGCACCCATTTTTAAAAGTTGGACCGTCTCATAGGAAAAAGTGGACATCGTGCTCAATCCGCCCAAAAATCCGGTAAAAAGCAAGAGCCTCAAATCCGCCGACAACTGCGTTCCCGCGAGCGCCAGCAATCCGGCTCCCGCGCAGGCCAGAAGATTGGCAATCAGCGTTCCCGCGGGAAAAAACGTCGTTCCCGCGACAAGAAAAACCGCCCGCCCGATCATCCAGCGCGCAAGCCCTCCAAGTCCTGCACCGACGAAAACCAAAACCGACTGCCAAAACATTTGAGGCGTCCGATCTTACTCCGTCGGAGGCTCGATCGGTTGGGTCATCACGGGAACGCTCTCCGTAATCCCGCTTTCGTCAAGCACCGGCTCCAAAGCTTCACGCGGCTTGGGCGCCTCATTGTTTTCCGCCGCCTTTGCCTGTTCTTCCGTCATCGCCTGAAAAACAAAAAGTTCACCCTTTTCCATTTCGCAAACATAACCTTCGGAAACCAGCCAGCGGACCGAGCCGGCGAGCTTCGCCTTGTCGGCATCCGTCGCACCTTCGCCGAGAATGTCTGAAAGCAAAACATCAAGCCGCGCACCCTGGTGCTCGTCCAAATATTTGAAAATCCCCAAAACCTCGTCCGAGAAATGCGTGCTCGGCGTCCGGAACTTACGGCGAATGCCCGAAACGACAACGATGCCCTCCGGTGCTTTTCTGAAAAAGACAAGTCCCATGTGGCGCAAACGCCCGCGAAAACCGTTGGCGGTTTCAAGCGGGAACTTGCGTTGTTTCGCCAGTTCCGACTCAATCTGCGCGCGCAACTTGCCCTGCGGCAATTTTTCAATCATCGTTCCCGGAATTCTCCATTGGGACGCCGTCGCGATCATTTTTTCACGGCGATGCGTTTTAAGGAACTCGACAGCGGCATGCTTGCTCTCGAATTTTTCCGGCTCGCCTTCCGCGCGATCTTTCAAAATATAGATCGTCTGCTTGGTCATACTTTCAAGCCAGGATTTGACAAGCACTTCATCGGTGGAGTTTTTGACCGTCATCATAAATTTTTCAAACGGCCAATTCGGGAAATTTTCCTCATGATAACGACGCAACGCCAAATTATAACCATGATGGTTGGGCGCCCCTATCACCGCTCCCGTCGTTTCGCAAAGCGCCACCATTTTATATTCGCCCTTGGGCGGATCAAGTTCAATCTCGGCACTGTCAAAAAGGCTGTCAAAAACGAGTTCACACGCGTGATTGAACGCATCTTCTTCGCGCAAAAACGGCATATTGTCCGGAACGGAAATCGACAGCGCCTGCGCCTCCGTCTCGCCTTTGCGCGGCAAAGGAAGGATCATCACATTAAAACGGTCCGGCCGCTCCAACAAAAGAAGCGCGATCGAAAAAAGCGTGTAAGTGCGACCCGAATTTTTTATCGCATTCACCAAGGCGATAATCGGTTTGTCTTCGGGATAAAAATGCAAAGTCGCGACCGGCTGCGGCGGGAACGGACGAGACGGCTTGGCGTTGCGTTTGCCGCCAAAACGGTGAGAGCTGCGCGCATTTTTTTCTCCGGCGTTCCCGCGCGAATCGTTCCCGCGAAAAGCTCGTTCCCGCATAGCTCCGTTCCCGTGCGGACGACGACCGTGAAACTTGTCGCTTCGCCGCTCCCTGGGTTCCGTCGGCGACGGTTTCGCTTCCAAGTCCGTAAAACCTTTTTCCAAAAGTTCACTAAAATCAATCTCAAAACCTTTGTCTTCCATAATGCTTTCAAATATGGTCTTTTAGCGCTGTTTAAAAATTCATTTTACAAATTATCTTATCGGCAAAGTGGCGCTCCCGCCGAGACTCGAACTCGGATCGCCGGCTTCGGAGGCCAGCATTCTAACCATTGAAATACGGGAACTTTTTTTTGACGACAACATATTAAGTAAACGCGAAAACAATCGGATTTGCAATTATCTTTTTTACTTTTTTACTCCATACGGATACAATGGTTCTAAAGCGACAGTTTCCTAATGTCGTGTCCATAAAATTCTCTTATAAAAATGTTACAAGCAGGTATTGTCGGTTTGCCCAATGTCGGCAAAAGCACCCTTTTTAACGCTTTGACGCGTTCCCGCAAAGCGGAAGCGGCCAATTATCCCTTTTGCACTATTGAGCCCAATGTCGGGATCGTCGAAGTCCCGGACGACAGGATTGAGCCGTTGCGCAAGATTGCAAAAACCAATGTTACCGTTCCCGCGGCCATCGAATTTGTCGATATCGCAGGCTTGGTCGCCGGCGCCTCAAAAGGAGAAGGGCTCGGCAACAAATTTTTGGCGAATATCCGCGAAGTTGACGCCATCGTTCATGTCGTGCGCTGCTTTGACAACGACGACATTATCCACAACATGGGTTCCGTCGATCCCGTGCGCGACATCGACGTCATCAACACCGAACTCGTTCTCGCAGACCTGCAGTCCTGCGAACAACAACTCGAACGCAATGTCAAAAAAGCCCGCGGACAAGACAAGGAAGCCATCGCCAATGTCGCCCTGCTCGAACGCCTGATTCCGCATTTAAACCAAGGGAAAACGGCCGCCAGCCTTCCGATGAGCGATGACGAACGCGCCCGCATAAAACTTTTTTCACTCCTCTCCGTCAAGCCCGTCCTCTACGCTTGCAACGTTGACGAAACAACCCTCGCCAATCCCGACGGGAACGCCTATGTGCAGACGGTCAAAAAGTTTGTCGCCGACAATCACGACGCCCGCGTCTGCGTCATCTGCGCCCAAGTCGAAGCCGAACTCTGCGACCTTTCGCCCGAAGAAGGAAACGAATTTCTCAAAGAACTCGGCGTCAGCGACTCCGGAGTTTCCCAACTCATCCGCCTTTCCTACGATCTTCTCGGACTTGCCTCCTATTTTACCGCCGGAGAAAAAGAGGTCAAGGCATGGACTTTCAAAAAAGGAATGACGGCTCCCCAATGCGCCGGCATCATTCATACGGATTTTGAAAAAGGCTTCATTAAGGCAGATGTCATCTCTTGTGAGGATTTGATAGCAGCCGGCTCCTTTGCCGCAGCCCGCGAAGCCGGCAAATACCGCCTCGAAGGCAAAGACTATCTCTTCCGCGACGGAGATGTCGCTGTCTTCAGATTTAACAACTAAGCGTTTATGACTATGAAAAAAATCGCCATTCTCAACGGTCCCAATCTCAACTGGCTCGGCAAACGCGAACCCGAAATCTACGGCTCGACAAGTCTCGAACAGCTCGAAGCCGCACTCGCCCGAGAAGCCGAAACGCTCGGTGTCCAAATCGTCTGCGCCCAATCAAACACCGAAGGCGAACTCATCGACACGCTTTACCGCTGGCACAAGGAAGGCGTTGCCGGCGTCATTTTCAATCCCGGCGCCTACACTCACACCAGCATCGCCTTGCGAGACTGCATCGCGGGAACGGGCATTCCCGTCATCGAGGTTCACATCTCAAACATTCACAAGCGCGAGGAATTTCGCCACAAATCCCTCACCGCTCCCGTTTGCCTCGGACAAATCTGCGGACTCGGACTCGAAGGCTATTCGCTCGCTCTCAAATATTTTGCAAAAAACTAAACGCTAAAAAGCCGAAAAAACTCCGTTCCCGCGAATTTAAGAGGGAACGGAGTTTTGTTTTACGGTCGCTCAAATCCGCGTTCCCGCCTTCATCTCCGCCGAAAACTTTTGAAGTGCCGTAGCCATCGCGGGAACGTCATTTTTTAAACGCTCGATAATTTTTACAACGGCGGATCCAGAAATCGCCCCGCTCGTTCCCGCGGCGATGGCGGCGCGGACTTGCGAAGGCTCTGCAATGCCGAATCCCAAAACAGCCGGCGGCGCGCCAAAACTTTTTAAAACATCCAAAACTTCGCCGACTGGCGTTCCCGCGCGATTTTCCGTTCCCGTGACACCGGCACGCGAGAGCAAATAAGTGTAGGCGTTCCCGTAACGGGCGATTTTTTCAAGCATCGGCAAATCCGCATTGGGCGGCGCGATAAAAACAAGCGGCAATCCTGTGCGCTTTGAAATTTCCAGATAATCATCGCTCATTTCCACGGGAACGTCGGCGATCAGCAGCGAATCCGCACCCGCCGCCTTCGCCTCTTCAAAAAATTTCGCGTTCCCGCGGTGATAAATCAAATTGGCGTAAACGAGCAGTCCCATCGGCAAATCCGGATGACGGGAACGAATGCGGGCGATGATTTTAAAACAATCGTCAACACGCGTTCCCGCGGCGAGCGCGCGATTGTCCGCCTCTTGAATCGTCGGTCCGTCCGCCAACGGATCCGAAAACGGGAAGCCGAGTTCCAAGGCGTCCGCACCGCCGGAGATCAAAGCTTCAATCGCGATTTCACTTGACGCGGGATCGGGATCGCCCAAAACGACAAACGGGATAAACGCGCCCTCGCGACATTGCGAAAGCCGTGAAAACATTTTTTGATAACGCATAAAATTTCCCTTTCAGATTTTTATCTATTTGATGTGAAGATATTTCATAACATTTTCCAAATCCTTGTCGCCGCGGCCGGAAATATTGACAATTAACGTCTGCTCCTTTTCCGGATTTTGACGAATCATTTTTAATGCATACGCAAGCGCGTGCGAGGATTCGAGCGCCGGGATAATCCCCTCGTTTTTGCAAAGCGCCTCAAAAGCTTCGAGCGCTTCGTCGTCGCGAATATTGACATAGCGCGCTCTGCCGATTTTTGCCAAATGCGCGTGCTGGGGCCCGACGGCGGGAAAATCCAAACCTGCCGAGATCGAATAAGACTCCTCGATCTGTCCGTCGTCGTTTTGCATCAGCGGCGCCCGCATTCCGAGATAAATGCCCGTATTGTCGTTCCCGCAAGAAATGGCGGCGCCGTGTTTTCCTGTCTCGACACCTTTTCCGCCCGGTTCAACGCCGATCAGTTCGACACTCGGCTCGTCGATAAAGTCCGCAAAAATGCCGATCGCATTCGAGCCTCCGCCCACACAGGCGATGACGGCGTCCGGCAAATGTTTTTCCTTTTGTAAGCATTGCGCCTTGGCTTCGCGGCCGATAACGCGCTGGAACTCGCGAACAATCGTCGGGAACGGGTGCGGTCCCGCCGCCGTGCCGAGCAAATAATGCGTCGTCTGATAAGTCGCCGTCCAATCGCGCATCGCCTCGTTGCAAGCGTCTTTGAGCGTCTGCGAACCCGTCGTCACGGGAACGACTTCCGCACCCAAAAGTTTCATTCTGAAAACATTGGGTTTTTGCCGCTCGCAATCTTTGGCGCCCATATAAATGCGGCACTTCAAGCCGAGCAAAGCGCAAACGATCGCCGTCGCGACGCCATGCTGTCCCGCGCCCGTCTCCGCGATAATGCGCGTCTTGCCCATCCGTTGCGCGAGCAAGGCCTGTCCGAGCACCTGGTTGGTCTTGTGCGCGCCGCCATGCAAAAGGTCTTCGCGCTTGAGATAAAGTTTTGTGCGCGTTCCCGCAGTCAAATTGCTCGCCAGAGTCAAAGGCGTCGGACGCCCCGCGTATTCTGTCAGCAAATCGCTAAAACGCTTCATAAAACTCTCATCGTTCATCGCTTCGACAAACGCAGCTTCGAGTTGTGTTAAAACGGGAACGATAATTTGCGGAACATACATCCCGCCGAATTCCCCGAAAAACGGATTTAATTTCATTATTTTTTCCTCCTAAAATTTTCTTAATTGTTCAAATGCCGCCGCGATTTTTTCCGGTGATTTTTTACCGGGGACCGATTCCACGGCAGAGTTAAATTCCACGCCGAGACAGCCGACACGATGCGCGTCGCGGGCGTTGGACGCGCCGATCCCGCCGGCAAGCATTGACAGCGACTTGAGTTTCTCGGGGATTTTGCTCCAATCAAAACTTTTTCCGCCACCGCTCCCTCCATCGAGAATATAGCGGTCGTAAAGTCCGGCATCCGTCACGGGAACGCCCGTTAAAGCGTTCCCGTCAAGCGCGCGCCAAATCTGCGTTCCCACCGGAAGGCGTTCCCGCAGACGATGCGCAAAATCGTCGCTCTCGTTCCCGTGAAGCTGCACGGCAAAAACTTTTAACGTTCCCGCAACATCCAGGATTTCCGACTCCGGATTGTCCTTAAAAACAGCAACATAATCAAGCGCGGGAACGGCATTTTTGATTTCGAGCGCTTGCGGTAGCGTCAAAAGTCTCGGTGATTTTTTAGCAAAGATCAATCCGCCGAAAAGCGTTCCCGTAGACAATGCCGCTTGTGCAGATGTCGCATTATCGAGACCGCAAACCTTATTTTCGCCAAAAATCAGCCGGCGGCACGCCCTGTCCAGATTTTCCTGCCGCATCAAAGCAGTTCCGACCAAAAAAGCGTCCGCGACTGCCGACAAAGATTTTGCGTCGCCATGCGAATGCAGTCCGGACTCTGCGACACAGACGGCGTCTTTTCGCACGTTCCCGGCGAGTTCGCGGCTGCGCTCGATATCCGTTTGCAACGTTCTCAAGTTGCGATTGTTAATCCCGACAACACGCGCGCCGAGAGCGTTGGCGCGTTCGATGTCTTCGTGACTGTCCGCCTCCGTGAGAACACCCATTCCCAAACGGTGCGCCAAATTTTCAAGCCGCAAATACGTTTCATCATCAAGAACGGAGAGCATCAGCAAAATCGCGTCCGCGCCAAAATGTCGCGCCAGATAAACTTGATATTCGTCGATTATAAACTCTTTGCAAAGCACGGGAACGCTTGTGCGGGAACGGACGATCGAGAGATTTTTGTAATCACCCTGAAAAAATTTTTCATCGCACAAAACCGAAATCACATCCGCATATTTTTTGTAAACATCTGCAATTGCCGCGGGATCGAAATCCGCACGAATCAAACCTTGAGACGGCGAAGCTTTTTTACACTCGAGAATAAAAGCGGGAACGCCGGCATGTTTGCGATCTTCAAGAACTTTATAAAAATCGCGATCGGCGGGAACGAGCTCTTTTACAAATTGTTCCAACGGGAACGCCTTGCGCCGCGCCGCTATTTCGAGGCGTTTTTGAGCTACGATTTCTGAAAGAATATTCATAAAAAATCGATTAGTTGTTAACAATCATTTTTTGAACAAAATCCCACGCGTTCCCGCTAAGAATATGCTCCCTGACGCGAGCGACACCCTCTGCGAGCGTTCCCGCCGTGCCGTTAAGATAAAGGAGCGCGCCTGTGTTCAAGGCGATTACCGCATTTTGGGCATCACTGCCCTTCCCTTTCAAAATCTTCTCCGAGATCACGCGGTTTTCCTCCGGATTGCCGCCCAAGACAGTTTCGAGTGCGAATGTTTTCAGCCCGAAATCTTCCGGCTGAAACGCATAATCGCGGATTTCTCCATTTTCCAAAAGCTCCGCGACTTGAGTTTCCCCGTGAATAGCCATTTCATCGAGCCCTGCGCCATAAACAACCATCGCTCGACGATAACCCAATCTTTTGAGAGACTCCGCGATCGGCATCAGCAGAGACGGCGCATAGACGCCGACCAATGCGAATGTCGGGTGCGCAGGATTGATTAACGGCCCCAAAACATTGAAAATTGTCCGCGTTTTCAAACTTTGACGCACCGGCATCGCAAAACGCATTCCGCTATGATAAAGCGGCGCGCGCATAAAACAAAAATTGTGCCGGTCGAGTGATTCGCGGGCAGCCTCCGGAGAAAGGTCTGTAGCGATCCCGAGAGCCTTTAACAAATCCGAAGAGCCCGTCTTTGAAGAAACGCTGCGATTGCCGTGCTTGGCGATTTTGACGCCCATCGACGCCGCGAGCAATGCGGATGTTGAGGAAATGTTGATTGTGCCGACACCATCGCCGCCCGTTCCTACAATCTCGCCGAACGGATAATCCGGACGCGGGAATTTTTTCGCGTGCAAAAGCAATGCGTCCGCCGCTCCCGAAATTTCCTCCGGAGTCTCGCCTTTCATTTTTAACGCCACCAAGGCTCCCGCCAACGATGTCGCATCGACATTCCCGCTGATGATTTCATTGAAAAGCTCTGAACTTTGTTCCTTGCTCAAATTTTCACCTTTGTAGAGACGATTTAAAATTTCAAGCGTGTTCCCGCGACGCTCTTCGCGTGTTATAAACTTGAGAGATTTGCGCAAGAGTTCGGAGCCTCTCGGCGACATGATCGACTCGGGATGAAATTGGAATCCCAAAACACGATCGGCGCGATTCATTACCGCCATCGGCACATCATGATAATGCGCGATGACCTCAAGAGAATTGGGCAGCTTTGCCCCGACTAAAGAATGATAGCGCGCAAACGGCAGCGGGGACGGCATTTCCGAAAACGGCCCTTCGCCCGAATGCTCAATCAAAGAACTTTTGCCGTGCATAATCTCCGCCGCGGGAACGACAGAGCCGCCATAATATTGACAAATCGCCTGATGGCCGAGGCAAATGCCGAGTATTGGATATTTGCGATGACAAAGCGCGACCAGACGCAAAAGGCAACCGGCTTCATCCGGCATGCCCGGCCCCGGCGAAATAACCAAAACAGGATTTTTTGCCGCTTGCATTTTTTCGAAAATATATTCCGCGGGAACGCTGTTCCGATAAACAAAAACATTCGTATTCTCGTAAGAACGGAACTCGTCGACGAGATTGTAAACGAAGGAATCAAAATTATCTAAAAGAAAAATATCCATAGCTTTTAAGTGTTAAAATTGCTTTTTCTGTTTTTTTTGAATTTTATAAATCTTTGAAAACGATGCGTTTGCCTTGGGATTGCGCGATAGCTGCGATAGGCGCCATAGCCTTGTTGCGAGATTCGTCCGCTTCGTTTTGCGGGATCGAGTCAAGAACGACGCCGCCGCCCGCCTGCACTGTCGCGATACCGTCTTTTACAAACGCTGAGCGGATCAGAATACAGGTGTCCATGTCGCCGTTCCCGTTAAAATACCCCACAGCCCCGCCATAACTCCCGCGACGACAGCCTTCGACTTTTCGCAAAAGCTCTGTCGCGCGAATTTTGGGCGCTCCCGTGAGCGTTCCCATATTCATACAGGCCTGATAAGCGTGAAGCGCGTCAAGATCCGAGCGCAGTTTTGCCACGACATGCGAAACCAAATGCATCACATGACTATAGCGGTCAACCTTCAAAAGTTCTTGCGTGCAACGGGTTCTCGGCTCTGCAATTCGCGCAAGGTCATTGCGCGCCAAATCCACCAGCATCAAATGCTCCGACAGCTCTTTGTTGTCCATTCGCAATTCAAACTCAACACGGGAATCCAAGTCCGGATTAACGTTGCCGTCCGCATCAAAACCACGACGACGCGTTCCCGCAATCGGATAAAGTTCAACCAAACGAGACGACGCCGTAAATTTAACAGAAATTTCCGGAGACGCCCCAAAAACGATAAATTCCGCATCATCGACAAAAAACATATAGGGGCTCGGGTTGCTTTTGCGCAAAACGCAATAAGCGCGCTCAGGATCCGGACACGGCAAATTGAACGAACGGGAGGGAACAACCTGAAAAATATCACCGCGATGAATAAATGTTTTCAAATATTCAACTTCACCGCAATAAACCTTGTCGCTCTTGTTCGTCGTTACCGTGACCGCATTAAAATCTTTTTCGGGAACGACCTGGCTATTCAAAAATTTTCTTTCACAAAACGCAGCCAATTCACGGGAACGATTTTCAAGCCGGGAACGTTCCGCCAAATCCTCGCTTAAAAGCAAAGACGAAATATGTGTCGTTTGCGCAATATGGCTGATCGTCAAAAAATTTTCAGCCAAATAAAACAAAAAATCAGGACATGTGTTCGTTCCTGTCTCGACAGCGGGGAGTTTTTCAAAAACCTCAATCAAATCATACGCAAAAATCCCGGCGAGCAAAATGCGCTCCGGATCGGCGAATTCCAACGCGGCCTCGCGAACAGCGCGCAAAACATCCATAGGAGAACTTGCAAGCAAACGGCTTTCCTCATCAAGATTTTCAGGAATCGGCGGGAACGAAAAAATCAAAGACTTCCCCTTTTGCTCTTTTGCAATTTCAGGAAGGACTTCGCAAATTTTCGAAAGCAAACATTCACCGTTCGGCGTCAGCGCATTCACAGTAACCGAACGGCCGCGACAGACAATCCTCAATGCCGCATCCGACAAAATCAAAGACTGCGTTCCCGCATGTGTCGTAAGATCTGCGGACTCCAACAAAAGCGTGTTGCCGTTGCGACCGTTTTTTATCGCCCCATACAAATTCATCGGGTCATTTACATAAGGCGCATCGATTATTGAGATTTGTTTTTTCATAATTTCGTATTTGTTAATTTTTTATAAAAGCAAAAAATCCACAGATTTTAAATCTGCGGATTTCATTCAAAAAAGTTTGTAATATCACCTAATTACGCAACAAATAGTCCGCAGATCTTCTGCAGACGCCACCAAGCGAAGCTATTGTTGCTGTAAATCATTAAAAATAAGTAAAACTATTTTTTTTATAACTGTCAATAATTTTTAATTGATTCGTTTATATTCATCCCTCGAAAAATTGTTTCAACCGCTACAAACTCCGATAATGTTTAAATATTATTAGGAAAAAACAAGATTTCAAATCTAAGGCATTAAAATCTACTTTAACATTTTTTGCAGATAGGCCGCTTTCATTTTTTGCAATTCTTCTTCATATGCTGCTCTTCTTAGTTGTGCCCATTTCTGTATGTCAGGCTTTGCAATAATAATCCAATATCGTTCATCACCATATCTATATAATGAAACCTGCTTGTAATAAAGGTCGTTATTTATATCAAATATCTGGGAAAGAGCTTCTTCATCGCGTTTGATTATATGCCCGCGAGCCCACCTATCCCATCTCGCTCTATCATCATCAGAAGCATGATAATACGGCTCACCAGATAAATCGCCAACAAAATTGAAGAAAATAGAAGAAACAAGCATTGGAGGAAAAAACCATTTCAGAAAACTCAAGAAAAAACCTATTAAACTAAAATTCAAACTTATAGGTTTTGACCACCAGACCAAAAAATTTATTAATTTTTCTTTAATGTTCATAAACATCCTTAACTAATCCGCGGCAATATCGAGAACAACACGAAATCCAATTGTAAAAAACGGAATTTCCGAAATCGAAAAATCGATTTTAGAAACCCGACAATATTCCTCGTTTTGAGAATAATTTCCTCCTCTAACAATATTCATATACAAATTTCCGTTTCTTAGTGCTTTATCCCATTTCTCCAAATTATAACTCCCCGCCTTAAACATGGAACGAATATCAGAATCTAACTTTTTTATTTCTTTATCGCTCATCGATACAGAAGCAAGCCTTCGATCGGAACACCACTCTGACACATTACCTTGCATATCATAAATTCCCCAACTATTCGGTTCTTTTAACCCGACAGCGTGATGGCTCCCAGAAGAGTTTTCACTAAACCAAGCAACAGTTTTCAAATAATTAAGGGTTTCGCCACCTCCAAAACGCCTATTCGTTCGCTCTCCCGCTCGACATGCATATTCCCATTCTTCAGAAGTCGGCAGCCTATATTTCTCATCACTTTTTATAATTCCCTTTTCTCTGGCTGCTATTGTCAATTTCTTACAAAATTCTTCTGCATCACTATAGTGAACGCAAGTTACAGGCATATTGGGGCTTTCATCATTATATAGCGAAAAATCAAAACCCATAACCGATGCAAATTCTTTATGAGTAATCTCATATTTCCCAATTGAAAATCCCCGCGGAGTCTCAACCATCTCAGGAAAAGAAATTATAGGATCCGGAGCTGAAATCAACTTGGAAGAAGAGAGATGCTCCGGTATCGAAAACACACCGATGATAGAACATATTACGCTTATTGAAATAAAAATAAGACCCAATCTATTAATTTCTTTTAT
Organism: Opitutales bacterium; assembly: GCA_024697185.1. GTDB lineage: Bacteria > Verrucomicrobiota > Verrucomicrobiia > Opitutales > UBA953 > Spyradosoma. The sequence goes on from JAILGB010000004.1 coordinate 34,704, forward strand.
TTCATTTTTTTGAGAAAAATCCAATTTTATCGTAAAGTCCTTACCGCAATTAAGACAAGTTGTAATATCACCATCCTTTGCAGAAAGTTCACTTTCTAAATACGAATAATGTGTTCCGCAATGCGGACAAGTAAATTTAAGCATTCCTAAACCTTTACTTTTTTGACATATGCTCAAGCATCGCACCAATCGCCCACGGGATAGCCATCGATCCAAAAATAGTGGGAATCCACGAACAAAATATTATGAGAAGTACACCAACATTAACCTCTCTCTTGACATAATGAACATAAACAACTGCCACAAAAATATAAAAAATTGTAGCAACCCAAAATCCTAAATATGAAATTATATAAAAAAACTTCGGGAGCAACTTTGGAATTCGCAAACCTAAATCATTCGATGGCGATTTTATTGTTTTAAGAACAGGAGAAGGAGCTTTCGGAGTTTGAAGTCGTATCACAAAGTCTTTTCCACAATTAAGACAAGTTGTAATATCTCCATCCTTTACAGAAAGTTCACTTTCTGAGTAAGAATATCGTTTTTTACAATGCGGGCAAATAAAATTAAGCATAAATTATGGCAGGTTAAAATTTACGCTTATTCTAAAATCAAAAAAAAAAAAAACGCAATATTATTTTTACACCAATAATATATCATTGCTTTTTCATTTGTTAATTTAATTACTTGCATTTATATTTTTTAGTATCTTGTTTAAGTAACTTAATTTCTCCTTTTCATTTATAATTGAGTTTAGTTTTTGTTTTATAAACAAAACAAATTCGCCTGAATTTTATCAAACAGGCTCGTGTGAAAACGATGTCAGAGCATACAACGACGGCAAAAATCCGCCACAATCTTTATGCCCCGATCGACGATTAGGCAACATCATCTGTCAGCATCGCGGAGTCATAAAAACGACAAAAAAGTAATCATTTTGTCCAAGAACGCAGAAACAGAGAAAATCAACCATTTCTTCTTTGACAACTGCTCCCCGAGGGGGAGCAAATTCTACGGCCTTGCTACTTAAAAGACACAATCCGTAGGAATACTGAAAAATCGTCTTTAAGCGTCATATGACAAAGTTCTCTCAACTTATATCACGTTTGCAAATTGCATTATAACATTTCTCGTTGCTATCTCCGCCTTAATAAAAACTTAAAGCATCTGCAAATAGACAATTTTAACAATCGTTTCAAAAACTATC
>JAILGB010000001.1 GCA_024697185.1 Opitutales bacterium
ACATTTACGGCAATGTGATCGTGCACTCGGGCATTACCTTGTTGCCGGCGGGCAATTTGTCGAACATCGAGTCAATCGTGCTCGTGGGCGCCGCCGAGTCGCTCAACGAATCGACCAGTGGGATCGAGAGCCGTCTCGCCACCGTGGATTTCGGCAACAAAAGCCAGGTGCTCAACAATCTTATCGGCGATACGTATTCGCGTCTCAAGACGGGAACGGCATCCCGGATCGAACTCGCGATCGACGAGGGCAACTACACGGGCGAATTGGATTTGAGTGCCGTCAACTACGGTATTTTCGGCACGTTCGGCGGCAGGATTGAAGGCTACGGCAACATTGTCAAATCCGGAGCCGGCACTTTGAATCTTACGGGCTCGCTCGGCGCCGCGACAAATTACGGCGCGCTTGTCATCAAGCAGGGCGCTCTTGTCGGCGGGACCGCGCAGATCTTGGGCAACGCGTCGGCGTTGATCTTGAACACGGACACAACAGCGAGTTTTGTGGGCGACCAAAGCCTGGTGGCGCTTTACGGTGTCGCGGGAACGAGCGTCACATTGGCGGATGAGACGGGAGCGGCGGGCAATTTGCTTTTGGGCGAATCGGTTTCGCGCAGGAGCGAGCTCCCGAATGTGAGCAATCCGGCGACCAACTATCTCTCCTTGGCGGACGACCGCACCTTGTATGCGGGTCAGACGGATGTGACGGTAGCTTTCAAGCCCTTCCTCGAACTCGCGGGCGCGGGAACGGAACTTTATGAGGCGCTTGAAAAATTTGCGCAGAGCTCCCCGATGTCCGTGTCGCAATACGACTTGGTCCGCGATCTCTTCGGGGACAGTGCGCTGACTTCTGTCGCCACGTTGACGGAACGTCATCTCACGACGGCTTATCTGAATCTTTTGAACGCCAACGGCGATCTCGACAGTGCGGAGGCGCAGTTTGCCGGCGATGTCGTTGCAAACACGATTATTAAAATAGGCGCGAGTGAGCAGTCGCTCCTCGGCAAAATCACGGCGTCGGCAATTCGTGTCGAAGGCGGCAAGCTGACCATCGGGGGCGATTCGCTCCAAAACGAAACGGCGCTCGAAGTGAACCGCGGTGCCGAGATCAGCATCGTCGTCGCGGGTGCAAACTCGACAAATGCGGTGACGATCAACGGCGACGGCGATATTAGGATTTTGAGCGATGTCGATCTCGACCTCTCCTCGCAGTTTGCCAATACGACGACCGGCGCGATCACGCTTGTCGGCACTCATCCGACGGAGACGGTGGAGTTTTCGATGGCGTTGCGCAATGCGACATTGTCCTTGGGCGCGCAGGGCGATATTACGGTGGAAAACGCCAATCTTGCGTTGAATCAGACCTCCAATGTTGATTGGAGCAACTCGCTCGTCGTGGACGGCGACCTGATCAAGCAAGGGAGTGGCAAACTGACCTTGACGTCCAATAATTCTTCTGTCACGGGAACGGTCAGTGTCGAGGAAGGCGAATTGGATCTTGTCGGTTGGGAAAATGCGGGTGCGGCAACTTACGGCGCACTCGATGTTGCCGCGGGTGCAACGTTGAATTTGAATGTCGCGACCGCCACGAATTTTGCGGGAACGACCAATGGTGCGGGAACGATTGTCAAATCGGGCTCCGACACTTTGACGCTTACGGGTGCGGCGGGAACATTCGCGGGAACGCTTTCCATCGACGCGGGCTCGCTCGTTGTGGCGACGGCAAATTATTTTGACGCCGCGACGACGGTTTCTGTCGCTTCGGGCGCGCAGCTCACTTTGAACAGCGATCAGAAATTCGCTTCGCTTGACGGTGCGGGAACGATCAGCCTGGCGGCTTCGGTGACCTTGACCTTGGCGTTTGACGACGCGAGCACCGCGATCGTGATCGACAACAGCTCCGGCCATTATGTGGCAACGATTCCGACGGCTTATGTCGGCTCGTTTACGGGAGCGCTCGCGGGCGGAGCCTCTTCGGCGATCGCCGTCGGCGGCACGGGCGCCTTTGATTTTAGCGCGGCGACGATTGCCGCGGGGATCGCGATAAATGTCAGCGACGGACAATTGGTTTTGCCGGCGGCTGCCGCCAACAGCGACAGCGTGACCGTGACGGACGGTGAACTGGTTTACAGCGTTCTCGCCGGAGCGACGGACAATCTCGGCAATGTGGTGCAGCTGCCGCTCAATATCGGCAAGGTCGGCGCGGGAACGCTGGCGTTGTCTTCGAGCCAGATCGCCAACACCGCCATCGCCGTCTATGAAGGCGCGCTCACCGTCAGCGGCAGCGACGTTTTCAGCTTCAACACATTGAAACTCGCGCAAGGCACGACTCTTAATATTAGTTATAGCGGCAGCGACAGCGATATCGACCTTTCAAAAATTGAGGGTTCGGGAACGGTTGTCTTCACGAACACGGGAACGGCGTTTTCCTCCCTGGACCTCGGCGGCATGTCGATGTTGCCGACGACGGGAACGCGGTATTTTAACGGTTCGATCCGTTTTGAAGGCGTGAATCTCGTTGTGGGCAACGATGTGACCGTGACGGCGCTGGGATTGGACGCTGCATCCAACTTGCAAGTGAACAACAACGCGACGCTGACGATTACGCAGAGTGACAATACGGCGCTCGCGGGCGCGGTGACGATCCAGGACGGATCGGAGATTTGCGTGACATCGCTTCGCGACGGCAACGGCGACTATTATGTTTTGTCGCTGACAAATGATTCGATCAGCGGTGACATCAGAGTCAAAAACGGCGCGTTGCAGTTAAACCAGTCGGAAAACCTCGCCGGCGGCACTTTGACCGCGCAGGGCAGTGCCGATCTTTATTTCAATGTTCCCTCGGGCTCGGTCGCTCCGACGACTTTGACAAACGCAAATGTTGATGTCTCGTTGGCGACGTCCGTTCGCTTTATCAAGACGGGCGCGGGAACGATGAAGCTCGACGGAGCTTCGCCGGCGGCGTTCGCCAAGGTCTCATGGACGCCGCTCTCCCCGATGGCGGCAGGCGGCTCCACTCCGTCGGTTCCGACAATCTTGGGCGTCAACGAGGGACAATTGATTTTGAACAACGTCGATCGGATGGCAAGCAATATCGGTCTGGCGACTTATGCGGCGGGAACGCTGGTCTTGGACGGCGCGCAGACATTGGACCGCTCGGTTTCGGGCGACGGCGCCGTTGAGAAAAGAGGCGCGGGCGTTTTGACGGTGGCGTCGAACCAGGCGTTCACGGGCGCGTTTACCCTCTCGGCGGGAACGACAGTCTTTGCCGACAATCCGACATTGGCGACCTCGCAGCTGATCCTTGCCGGTAGCGCCAAGGCTTCGGGCGCGGTGACGCTGACGGACGCGGGAACGACAAGCGCGCTTGCGATCGCCGCGGGTGCAAAATATTCTTTGGCTGCCGATGAGACGATCGCTTATGCGGGAACGCTCAACGTCGCGGACATCAACGGAACAATCGAGGTCACGGGAACATCGTCGGCAACGCCGATTGTCCTCCTGCAGGCGACGACGGCACAGGGCGATTTGAGTGTCGCAGCCCAGCGCGCGCTCGCAAATCGGATTTCCTTGAACATGGCGGGCGCAAACCGCTTTATGCTCTCGCAGTCGGCGGGAACGGTTACGCTTTACACTGTCGGTTCGAGCCTGTCCTCCAGTCTGAATCTCCATGACGGGCTTGACGGATTTGTCGGACTTTTGGATGCGGCGTTGCCTGCGGGCAATGTCGTCGAGGCGGATCTCACGGACTCGCTGCTCGTCAGCCTCCTGCGCTCGGGAACGGCTTCTGCGGGAACGGCGATCGAAAACCTCTCGCCGCTCTCGTATTCGGCGATGGTCGTCATGTCGCGCACCGGACACAACAACGATATCAACCAGTTTAGGGATCGCGCGACGGCGCGCCGTTTCGAGCTCGCCAACGACTATGCGGATATCGGCTGGCAGTTTTGGGTGACGGCACAAGGCAGCTTTGTCAAAAGCGGCAGCGGCCATAATGCCGCCGTCTATGATTACAACGTCTATGGCGCGTTGGTCGGTGCGGATATCAAGCTCGACGACTACACCCTGATGGGCGTCGGCTTGGGTTGTGATTATGGTGTCGCCAATATTCACAACGGCGGCGGCAAAATCAAAAGCGACGATTACCGCCTCACGATTTACGGCTCCTCGCTCTTGGGCGACGGCTCTTGGTTTGCCGATTACGGCGTGTCGGGCGCTTTCAGCTCCTACGACATCAAGCGAAAAACCTTGGTCGGCAACGCCGAATCCGAACCCGACGGCTATTCCTTGGGCGCCTACGGCATCTTGGGACGCGGCATCCTGCTCTCCGTCGATCGCGATGAACGCCTGATCCTGACACCTTACGCCGGACTCTCCGTCTATTATACGAAGGTCGGCGCGGAAAAAGAGACGGGCGGTGCCGGTCTCGACATCGACGACATCAGCGCCTGGAGCGTGCGCGGTTTGCTCGGCGCGTCTCTTGATTGGGTCTTCCCCTGCGGCGACTACGATGCGCGACTGGGACTTGACGCGACATTCGCCCATGAGTTCGCCGATGACGAAATCGACCTCGATACGACTTACAGCGGCAAAAAATGCACGGTCCAGTCGGCGGGCGGTTCCACCAACACTTTGTCAATCGGGCCGTCGGCGGCGTTGTCGCTCGGACTCCACACCAGCATTCGCATGGCTTACCGCCTGGAGGTCGGCGTCGATGAGGATGTTGCCCACAACGTCAACTTCGGATTCCGCCATTCTTTCTAATCGCAAGTCGATCAACCTTTAATATTAACGTTTAATTTCCAACTTTTATGAAGTTTACAAAACAAGCTCTCTTTACAGCATCGCTGCTCTTGGGCGCAACATTGCTCGCCACAGCTCGCGAGACGGAAACGCTCTCCGGCGGGACGGTAAATATGGACGACTTGGTGAGCGGAGCGTCCAACACAAATTTCTCGAGAAACTATGTGATTGAGGAGGGCAGCTCGGTCGTCTTCAATGTGGAGCAGTCCGTAACGCTTTTGGGACGCCTTTTGGGATCTTCGACGCAGACGCCGGGAACAAATTTGTTGGTCGGGTCTTTTGCTCCGCTCAACAATACTTCGTTGACGATCCAGGGCGGTGGCACTTTCGAATACAAAGGTTTTCATGATATCGGGTATTATGATGCGATTCCCTATATGATTCCTGACAGTTTGTCGGGTATCGGTCGTTCCAACGCCTTCAATTATTATGCATCTTCGCTGATTGTTCCGGATGAAACGACCGGATGGACGGACCCGTCGGTGACGGCGTATTCGGGATCGTTGACGATTTCGGGCGACACGATAGTCAAGGTTTCCGGATATTTGACCCAATATGTCGAATATCCTCCGAATGAAGGCTCCGCCTGGGTCGGTGTTCAGGACTTGACATTGACGGACACTTCGACGATTAGTTTTGCATCGTCGAGAAAAAATTTGTTGGACGATGTTGATGATTTCAATTTGGCCAGCTCGAAGCGCGACCAGAAAACGAATTCGCTGAACTTTTTGAAAAATGTCAAAGCCTCGGCGGAATCGACGATTGAAATGGGAATTGACCGCAACTCTCTTACTTTGGACGGTTCGCGGCAGTATTCTTCGATGCGTTTGATCGTGCAGACGGATGCGGGCGAGACCTCCACGATTGGGCATTTGAGCGGCACGGGTCGCGTTTATTTTGTCGGGACCTACAACAATACGGCGGCGGATGCTTCGCAAGTTTATTTTACCAGCCAGGCGCAGTTTTTGACCGGCACCACGGCAGGATTGACGAGCACCTATACCGGAGATGATTCCGGGCCTACTACATTTGACCGCGAGGAGTGGTTGTCGTATATCAAAAGCATTACGGGAAAATATGATACGACGGGCGAGACGATGACAACGGGCGCCATGGCGGATGTCTTCTTGAGTGGCGGTCATTTCTATATCGGCTATAATCCTGATACGGGGACTGTCGTAAATAATATTTTCGCTTCGGCGTCTTCCTTGCAGACGGGAATTCGTATTAGAAATGCCAATCACGAGGAGGTTGACGAGAGCGAGTATATTCCCAACTTTGTCCCGAACAATTGGGCGAATGACGGTGTTGCTCTCTATGTTTACGGCACGCAGATCGTCAACAATTTCCAGTCGTTCTGCTCATTCGAAGGCGAGAGAATCGGACTTTTTGACGAGGTGGCGGTGGGTAATAATCTCAATCAAATCGTGGGGCACTCGGAAGTTTATTCTTCTGTGTTTGCCGCCGCTCCTCGTGTTCAGTTGGAGTCCAATGCCGTTCTCGTCATCAATCAGGACAAATATCGTGACGGCGTTTTTTCGGGCGTCTTTTTGGGCGACCCGACAACTCAGGACGGCGTTGTCATCAAGGCTGGCGAGGGCAATTTTGTCCATTATTTCTTGAACGACAATAGCGCTTTTGGGACGGATGACATCGCGATTGAGCGTTTGATTGTCTTGGAAGGTATGTGGCTCACCTCGCCGACAGCGTTGTCAACGACCTCCGTCAGTATCGGCAAGGGTGCGATCTTTAATCTGCTTCAAAACGACCATGCGTTTTTAAGGGGAACGATCAAGGCGGCAACCGGATCGGAACTCCGTCTGTCGCGCGACACGCTCTATGCGACGGAAGACGATGAGGGCAACGCCATTCAGGCGTCCTACATTGAGACGGGTCATGTGGATGAAAACGGTAAAAAAGTGGCGGAAGGATTGTTTATTACCATTAATAACGGGACCATGTTCCGTAGGGATAATGTATTTGAAACGACAAACCACGGCGCTAATGGTGTTGTCGAGGTTCTCAATGCGCAAGACGAATTTTACGGCACGGTCACAGTCGGTCGCGGTATGACGTTGAGCTTGGGTTCCGACCAGTCCGAAAACTATTCCAGCGCATTTATCAACGCGGAAAAAATCGTGCTTTGCGGTGAAGAGAATTTTACCGATGACAACACGATCAATTCTTCTGCGCTCATCATCGGCTCAGCGGGAACGTCGTCTGCGACATTCCATCCCAGCTATGTTCAGGTTTTGAGTCTTTATTACAAGGACGAGAACGGGAATATTTTGCCGGGCGTCGGTGCCTATGACGAGGTGCGCATCAACAGCTATGCGACGCTGGCTTGGAACATCAAGGCGAGCGAGGCGGCGAGTTTTGACGGCATCTCTTTCAGTGCCGGCGGTGCGTTCGTCAAGATGAATCTCGGCACCTTGTCGGTGAAAGACGCTTTGGGCTATGTGGGCGCGACGTCAATTTTGAACGGTGCTTTGACGCTTGAGGCCGCCAATGTGATCAATCACAGCTCCGGCTTGATTTTGGCGGGCGGTGCGAGCGTCTTGAACAATGTGAGAAGAGGTCAGGTCGTCAACGCGCTTGTCGGCGGTGAAGGCACGACGCTGACCATGCAGGGCGCGGCGCTGACGGTCGGCTGGTCGGCTGTCGATACGACGGTGGATTCGCCGGTCGCCAACTATTTTCTCGCGACTTACAACGGCGACGACAAGTATTTGAACGGCGGGCTCAATTTGCTCTCGGGTGTTGCGCTCAACACGGATCAGGAAGACGCCATCGAAGCGCTCTTTGGCGATCTGGGTTCGGAGAGACCCGACTTTAACGGTGCGCCGATCACGGTTGCCGACACGGTCGGCTACATCGCCGATCCCGCGCTTTTGAAAACGTCGCTGGCGCGTTCGCACGCGGTGATTGATTCGGCGACTTGGGCGACCATCGCGGGAACGATCGGAACGGATCTGTCGCTCTTCGATTATTTCCGGGACACATTTTCTGTCGCTAACATCCGGGCGTTCGTGGATTCGTCGCCTTCGGGCTGGACGCCGCGCCAGTGTGAAATCTTGCTGGAGTTTGCAAAATCCCTCGAAGCGAGCGACCGTTATCTTTTTGAAAAAGAGGGTTCGTCCTACAATTTGACGGCGGCGGGTTTTGCGATTCTCAAAGACAGCTACGCGATGAAATATTGGGCTGGGCAGGTCTTGGGCAATGCCGCTTTGGCGGATTTGTCGCTCTACAACTTTATCAGCAACTATGACGCGAATTATTCGTTCCGCTTTACGGCGTCAAATGTCAGCGCGCTTTATTCCCAATACGGGATCACGGCGAGCGACGACGCGTCTTTTGCCGCGGCAATCGGTGTGTCGGTCGATTTGACCGAGGACTACGGTCCGGCTTTTGCGGGAACGATCGACGGTGACGGGACTCGTCTGATCAAGCGCGGCGCGGAGACGCTGACGCTTACGGGCATCAACCAGTATTCGGGTTCGACGACGGTCCAGCGCGGCGAGTTGCGTGTCGATTATGATGCGATTCCCCGCACGACCGCCATCCGTGTCGAAAGCGGTGCGGTGTTGACGATCGTCTCCGAGGCGCTTTACGACTCGGCGGGAACGCCGGTCGCGGCGGAATTCAATCCCGATGACGGCTCGGCGATCTTGTCCGGCGCGGGAACGCTTTTGAAGGACGGCGCGGGAACGCTCGAGATCGTCAGCGCGTTGGCGACGGAGCCGGCGTCTGTGGCGGATGATTTCACCGGCGCGATCATTGTCGGCAAGGACACTTTGCAGATCGATATCACCACGCGCGAATCTTTGGCGTCGGACATCTACATCAATACGGATGCCGTTTTGCGTTTCTCCCTGGGCAAAGACGCTGCCACGGACAGTTTCGCCTTGGCGGGCGGGATTTACGGTAACGGCACGATTGTCGTCGAAGGCACGGGCAGTCTCGTTTTTGCCGACGGCGACGCGCTCGCGAGTTCGGACAACTCGACGGTGGTGTTCCGGACGGACGGTGACACTGCCCTCAAATTTGTCTTGGACGGCTATGCCGGCACGGAGTCGATCCAGGACTTCCGTGAAGACGCGAATTTTGTCGTGGCGGACGGCAGCTCCTTAGAGTTCAACATTTCCTCCCGCAACGGTCTCGAATATGTTTATGGCGGCACGATCAACGCCGGTGCGTCGGCTGCGCCTGCGGGAACGCTGCGTGTCTCGGGAACGACCTACGCTTCGGAAGCCTTCGGCACCGGACGCAAGTTGAAGCTGTCGGGCTCCGGAATCAATCTTGATGAAATCGATGTGACCGATCAGGCGATCTTGACGCTCGCGGCTTCGGGAACGGCTAAAGCGAACACCGTTGTCGTCGGCTCTTCCGCCGTAGAGGCGAAACTGGTCGTCGCCGGCACTTTGGATGTGGCGAAACTGACCGTCGAGTCCAAAGGCTTGCTCGAAAACACGGGAACGATCACCGCGGGAACGCTCACGCTCAACAATGCGACGACGCTCACCACGGGAACGCTCAAGGTGGCGAACGCCTTGGAAGTCAACGCGGACAGCACCTTGACGGGAACGCTCGATTTGAGCGATGCCGCCGTGACCGTCGCGGACAATGTCAATCTGGCGCTTTCTTCGGCGACATTGACGACAAATACCGGCACGGTGTTCACGCTGGGCGAAGCGGCGACGATGAGGGTCACGGGAACGACTTTGACGGATGTCCTGGAAAAACTCTCGACCAGCGCGGCAAGCTCCACGCTGATCATCGACGGCGGCTCTGTCGCCTATGACAGTTCGGCGATTTTCTCGGGAAGCATTTCTCTGGTCAACGGCGCGACGATGAATGTTGACAGTTCGATTTCGGGAATTACGGCTGTGTCGGGCGACGGAACGATCTCCGTTTGCCGTTCGACGACTTCGCCGGCCAATCTGACGGTCAATGTTGATTCGGATGTCGTGTTTACGGGAACGATCGCGTTCAATGTCGATCCTGATATTGATGTGACGGGCTCGGCGGTCTGGTCGATTGACGGGGCGTCATTTACCGCTGTCGGCACGATCAATGTCCACGCCGGCGCCGGTGTCGGTGTCGGCATGACGCCGGTTTCGGGAACGACGATTACGCTTTTCAACAACGCGGTCATCGCCTTGGTCCCCGCCTATACGGGAACGGCGACGGCGCAGACGTTTGCGGTCACCTCATCGGAATCGGTTGACGATTTGACTTTGCGCGTCAACGGCACGCTCGATTTTGCGACGACGACGCCGGAGGCGATTTTCAATCTCGCAACGGACACCTATGGCATCACCCTTTCCAATTTTGACGGCGATTTGACGCTTCGCAATCTCGATTCCTTGGGCGCGAATGTCGATTTGGAGACCTATGGCGTCAACGGTGCTCTGATCCTCGAGGGCGGCACGACGGACTCTGTGGCTCATGACGGCTCAATCGGCGGTAACGGCAATCTGACGATCAAAAACAAGGTCGATCTGGCTGCGACTTCCCATAGTTTTGCGGGAACGCTGACGGTGGTTGCCGCTGCGACGGCAAACTTTAACAATGCGACTCTCGCGACGACGCGGGTGGATGTCGAGTCGGGAGCGACGCTTGCCGGCGGCATTACGCTCGGCAGCAGCGGTGTTGTGACCTTTAACGGCGCCAAATATACGGCGACGCTTGACGAAGGTAATCAGATCGTGGCGGGAACAATCGCGGGAACGGTCGATGTCACGGTTGTCGCCGACGATGCGGCGCGCGGCGTCCCCTATACGCTTTTTGTCGCGGACGATCTCACGGGATTGACTGTCGGCAGCGTGGCGACGAGCGGTGACCAGCCGGTGATGATCGCTTCGACAAGCAACCAGGTGCTCGTTTATGTCGCACAAGACAACTTGAGCGGCGTTGCCGGAGCCAATTACCACGACGGTCTCGGCTCCTTCCTCGGAGCTTTGAGCGCGCTCGCGCGTCCGGATTCGACAGGAGCGGTTTCCAGCGTTCTCGGCAGACATCTCAATATGATTTCGGCGGGACAGTTGAGCAATGAGACAGAACTTCTTTCGCCGTTGAGCTATGCGTCCTTGGTCTCGATGCCGGCAGCCGGTTTCGCTTCCGACCAGCGCTCGGTCAGCCAACGCCTCGAACAGCGTCTCTATGACAACGTTTCCCTGAACGCCATTTGGGATTATGCGGCGGACTGGGAATTCTTCGCTCAGGCGCAAGGCAGTTCCGTCACGGCGGGAACGAATTCCAACTCGATGACTTACGATTTCAACACCTTCGGCGTCTTCGCGGGTATGGATCGCAAGTTCTCGCATGAGTTCGCGAGCGGTTTCGCGATCGCTTATGACAGCGGCAAGGCGAGGATCCACCACAGCGGCGGCCGCATCGACGGCGGACAGCTTCGCGCGGTCGGTTTCGCGGGCAAGATGCTGACAAATTCGCTCGCCCTCAATTCGGGCGTGACCGTCGGTTTCGCCAGCTATGACATCCGTCGTCAAAACGGTCTTGCGACATGCAAGGACGATACGAACGTTTTCAACGCCGGCGTTTTCGCGGATTTGGTGGCGGCGCTCCCGCTCAGCGAGTTTGTCGATGGCGAACGCATCGATCTGATGCCGCATATCGGTTTGGCATTGGGCTATTACAATGTCGGCGGCAGCAATGAGAGCGGCGCGGTCGGCGCGCTCGATGTGGACCGCTTTAGCGCTCTCTCGCTCCAGGCGAAAGTCGGTGCGGAGCTGGCGGCGATCTTCAGCATCGCGGAATACAATGCGCGTGCGACACTTGACGTTTCCCTGATCCACGAGTTCCTCGACGACGAGGTGGAAATCGATGCGTCGATCGAAGGCAGACCGTTCTCCGTTGACGCCCGTGCGCTCTCGAAGACTTTGCTCTCCATCGCGCCGGGATGCACGCTCGATCTCGATTCAAAAACTTCGGTTTACATGAACTACGAGTTCCGCGCGGGAACGGAATCGGTGATGTCGCACAGCGCCAATATCGGTTTCCGCCATCGCTTCTAATACCGCAAGGCTCCAAAGGGCGCGGGAACGACAAAAAGTTCCCGCGCTTTTTTTATGGCGAAAAACGGCATTTCGTTTTTTCGATCGGAGACTCTTTCGGACAAAAAATGATTTTTTTTTTGCGTTCCCGTTTGAAGACGAATAGACTAAAAATACTTGTAATAACCTTCCAATAGAAAAAATATATGTCAGGACATAGTAAATGGGCGACGACAAAACGCCACAAAGGTCTTGTTGACGCAAAGCGCGGCAAGATTTTCTCCAACCTTGCCAAGGAAATCACGCTCGCAGCCAAAGCCGGCGGCGGCGATCCCGATTCCAACGTGCGTCTGCGTGCGGTGCTCGTCCGCGCTCGCGCAGCTTCGATGCCCAAGGACAATATCGATCGTGCGATCAAAAAAGGCACGGGCGAGATTGAGGGCGCGACCTATGAAGAATTGGTTTATGAAGGTTATGCGCCTGCCGGCGTAAGCGTGATTGTCGAAGTCATGACCGACAACAAAAATCGCGCCGTCAGCGAAGTCCGCTCCGTCTTTACCAAAAACGGCGGCAACATGGGCTCTTCGGGCTCGGTCGCATTCAACTTTAACCGCAAGGGTCAGATTATCATCGCGGCGGACCAGACGACGGAAGACACGCTGATGGAAGTCGCTCTCGAAGCCGGCGCTGAGGATATCGTCAACAACGGCGACCATTTTGAAGTGCTTACCGCCATCGCCGATTTTGACAAGGTTTGCCAGGCGCTCGACGAAAAAGGCATCAAGCCGACCGAGTCCGCTTTGGCATATCTGCCTTCGGTGACGGTGCCGGTCAACGATGCCGATACCGCGGCAAAGTTGCAAAAACTCACCGATGCGCTCGAAGATCTCGACGACGTCAAAGCCGTTTGGACCAACGACGACATCGCGGACGGACTTTTGCCCGAAGAATAAGCCGCATAAGCCATAGCCCGCCGCCGGAACCCCGGCGGCAGCGCTTTATAATAAAATGTTCCCCAAACAAAAAAGCACGCATTTCGCCCGCTCTTCGAACAACAATCCGATTCGTCCGGCGGTGCGTGCGATTTTGCAAAAAGACGGCAAAATCCTGCTGGTGAAGTTGAAGGACAACGCCGGCGGATTTTTTGTTTTGCCCGGCGGAGGGCAAAAGCACGGCGAGACGATGTTCGAGGCGCTGCGTCGCGAATGTGCGGAGGAGCTGGGAATCGCCGTCAAGCCCGGGCGTCTCTGCTATGTGCGCGAATATATCGGCGCCAATCACGAGTTTGTCCAGCGTCACAAATATTTTCATCAGGTGGAAATCGTTTTTGAGTGCGACTTGCTCGACGATTCGCAGATCGGCTCGGGAACGGAGGAGGATCTGCGCCAGGTCGGTTTCGCCTGGGTGCCGATCGCCGATTTGCCGCGAACCAATATCCGCCCGTCGGTTTTCAAAGATTTTGTCAAGGACGGCAAACTCGAAATTCCCTACGGCGCCTATCTCGGAGACACCAACTGAATGCCGGAAAACCGTTTGGACAAAGTTCTTGCGGGAACGCTCAATCTCAGCACCGTTCCCGCCGATATTTCCCAGGGCAACTGCCCGCAGTGGGATTCTATCCGTCATCTCAATCTCGTGATCGCGCTTGAAGCCGAGTTCGCCGTGACATTTGAGCCGGAGGAAATCGCCGCAATGCGTTCCCGCGAGGAGATTTTAAAGATTTTAAAAACAAAAGACGGCGTGTGATGTCGGCGTTTCCCCAAGTTTTTTCCTCGCCGCAGGCGATGCAGGATTTTGCCGCCGTCTGGGTCGGGACTTTGCCCGCCGATACGACGCTCGCCCTGCACGGGGATTTGGGCACGGGCAAAACGACTTTTGCCGCCGGGCTTGCGCGCGGTCTGCAGATCGCCGATCCCGTCACATCGCCCAGTTTCAATATTTACAGTCTCTACGAAAACGGCACGCGGCAGCTGATCCACATGGACGCCTATCGTCTCGCGGGAACGGCGGCGTTTGACGGTCTGATGCTCGAAGAGTTTATAAAAACGCCCTATCTCTGGGTGGTCGAATGGCCGGAAAAAATCGCCGACGCGCTCCCGCCGCAGAGCATTCACCTGTATTTCTCAATCACCCCCAATGGCGAACACCGAATCGACATCCGACAATAAAGCCGCCGACACGCTCCATGTCGGCGAGAGCAGCGACGGACTTTTCAAAGATCAGGCGCCGGTGTTGCGGCTCGACAAATTCGAGGGACCGCTCGATTTGCTCTATTTCCTGATTCGCAAAAACGAGATCGACATTTACGACATCCCTATCGCCGAAGTCACTCGGCAATACATCGAAATCCTTCACGGGAACGAGGAATTGAACATCGAAGTCGCCGGCGATTTTTTTGTCATGGCGGCGACGCTCATGTATATCAAAAGCCGGATGCTGCTCCCGACAAGCGAAAGCGCAAAACAGGAGGATTTGCCCGACGACAGCGATGAAATCGCCCTGGATCCGCGCTGGCAGCTCGTCAAACAGCTGATCCAATACAAACGTCTCAAAGAATCGACGCAATATTTGGCGAAACTCATCGACGAACGGCAAAATTTTCTCGACCGCCGCATCGCGCAACCGGAGCAGCCCGCCGTCGAACGACCGCTCGAAACCGTCGGCGATCTCGATATTTGGAACGCTTTCAATCGCGTTTTGCGCCAACTCTCCGAACGGATTTTGCCGGGAGAAATCAACGAGGACAGCTATACGATCGCCGAACAGATGAGCGTGATCCTCAAGCGTTTGGAGCAGGAAAAATCTTTTACATTCTCGTCCCTCATGCCCGAAAAAATTTCGATCCCGCTGCTGGCGACGACTTTTCTCGCCTGCCTCGAACTGGCGCGGCTGCACAAAATGCATATCCGCCAGGACGAGCTTTTCGGGGAAATCTATTGCAGCGTCGAAGCTTGAAAAAATTTCCCGCCGTTCCCGTCAGGCGCCGATGCCGTTGTCGCCAAAGAAATTTTGATACTTGCGATTTTTTTCAGTGGGACAAAAGCGCGCGCGGATTTCCTTGGCGCCGCGGGAACGCAGTTCCTCTTCAAAAAGTTTGAGCATCCGCGTTTCGATTTTTCTGCCGAGCACCCGGCAGCTCAACGCAAATTCGCGGATTGTAAAAACACCGTTCCCGTCGGGAACAGCCACGGCGAGTCCGACGCAGCCGCTGTCGCCAAAAATATCGCTGACGGAGACGGCGGCGATGACGGCGCCGAGGGTGAGGAGCTCCTCAAAATCCCGTTCCCGCAAACGGCTCACGCAGAGATTGAACTGGTTGGTTTTTTGTGAAATCTGCTCCAAGCGCGGGAACGTCGCGGGATCGTTGATTTTTACAGAGACTTCGATTTGGAGTTCCCGCAAATAGCTTTCATAGTCGATCCCGCTGCCGGCGAGGCGTTCCCGCGCCGCGTTGCTGCGATACTGCTCCGTTTTTTGAAGGTCCTCGGCGGTCAGTTTTTGCGCGCGAAAATATCGCGTCAGCAAATCGCCGTAAAACACCGGCAAGTCATAGGGCGCGTCCGGAAAATCGGGAACGGCGACCTGCGGCAGGGCGCTTTTGACCCAACCGCGTTCGGCGGCGGTGTTATCGACAAAAACAAAGGAGTCCAGCCCGAGATTGAGTTCCGAAGCGATTTCTTTGAGATGCTCCGCCTTGTCGCGCCAGTCGCAGCGGACGGCGGAAAAATCCTCAAGGGCGAGCGGCATTTTTTGCCGGCGGAAAATATCGCGCACGGCTTCCATGTCGTTTTTGGAGGAAATCGCCAGCAGGATGCCGCTTTGCGCCAGTTCTTTGAGGCGGGTCTGGAAAAAGCGGAAGGCGTTGGCGGGATAGTCGCCGTCGCAGGAGATCGTGTCTTCGTCGAGCGTTCCCGCCCACAATGTGCCGTCGAGATCGAGCACGATGCATTTTTTGCGCACGGCGGGAACGGGCAGGGGCTTTGCGGGCGTTCCCGCGGAATCGGCAACGCGCGCCAAGGCTCGCGGCGAAAAAGCCAGTTTTGTCAAAAAATAGAGCCGCCAGTCGATCGTGTTGAGCGTTTCATCGGGCAAAAATTTGACGTTGCAGGCGGGATACGTTTCCGCGATTTTTGCGAGTGCGGCGTTGTAGCGGGCGACTTGCGCCGCGACAAAATCGTTTTGGGCGGCAACGGCAAAACAGCCTGGCGCCGCCATCGCGAGAAGCGTCATCGGCGCGTCGGGAACGCGGTTTTTCAGGACAAGTTGCAGCCCCGATAAATAGGCATCGAGCGTTCCCGCGAGATTTTCGCTGCCGCTTTCAAAAGGAAAAGTGTAAGCCCAAAAATATTCCCGGGCGGCGGGAACGTCGCTGACATCGCCGTAGCCGGAAAAACTGCAGTCCGTTCCCGCGTCGAAAATCGCGCTGAGCGCTTCGAGGGTGGCGTTCCTGAAAATATGGGCGGAGCGCATGGCGGGAACGGGAAAAAGATTATTTTTTGTCCTCTTCGAGGAGTTCGATCAGACCGGCGCTTTGGGAGTAAAGGAAGGCGACGCGGGCGTTCCCGCAGGCGACGGCGGGAACGGGATTTTTGACGAGCAGCCAATTTTCTTTTCGCAAATCCGCGATGCTTTTTTCGAGATCGGCGACGGCGTAGCAGACGTGGTAGGCGACGGCGGGTTCTCCGTTTTCGAGGATTTTGCGGACGGGAGCGTCTTCGGCGGCGGCTTCGATGAGTTCGACGCGCGGCTCGTCGGGTTTTTCCGCAAAACAGATATTCACTTTTTGGACGGGATCATAAACGACGTTCCCGCAAAGGTAGCCGTTTTCGATATAAACCTGGCGCGCGGTCGTCATGTCGGCGACGGCGACGCCTATGTGGGCGAGTTTGAGATCTTTGATGTCCATTTTGATTTGATTTTAAAAGTTGTCGACATACTTGTCGAAATTAAAATTTGCCTAAAACAGGACGATTCGCGCCGTTGTAAGAAATCGTCCACGTTCCCGTCGAGGTTTCATAAATCTTTCTTCTAACAATCAGCAAGACACCGTGCATAAGCTTCTGCCGCTTGCTTTTTATGCTTTGGGAGTTAAAGTTCCTCGGTATACGAAATGAACATGCTCCCAATCATAAGACATGTATCCTTCTTCGCTTAAAAATTCTATACTCGAACAATCTTTTTCACCGTATATTTTGTCTGTAATAAGAATCCCTGTATTAGAAATAGATGTCGTATCTTTTGCCATAACATAACCTCTCTCAGGGCGACCAAGAACGATCGTTGACACTTGACAAAGACGCATAGAGGGATCACTGCCAGCCCAAACTGCAATAATGTCTCCAAGCTTGACGATATTATTAGAATTAGAATATCTCATCGCGGTTCCGCGCTTATCAAATTTTATTTTGTTCCAAATTCTAAAAAAGTTCTTTTTGTCTTCTTTTTTTACGCCAAGAAAGTTTTCGGGTATTGCATCTAAAAAAAATGTCGAATTATCATTTTTATAAAACAAAAAACCGATATAATTCGCAGGGAAAATTTCACTTAAAGGAGAACCCATTAAAACATAATTTCCTAATATTGCAGGCTCGCCATTCGGCAAAAAGACGCTATCTCCCAAATGAACGGGTTCTCCAGTCGTATAATTTAAAATTGTCATAAAAATCCACCCCCTGTTACTGGTCTATATGGAATTGCTTCTGGAAATCTGCACATATAGCCCGCGTAAACATAGCGTTCCCGCAGAATTCGTTTCCCCGCTGCGTTCAAAACGCGCTTTTCAAAACGCCGACCGAGCGAATCGTACATCATAAAAATTTTCTCGCCCGTCGATTTCAGCCAAGTAACAGGACGATTCGTGCCGTTGTAAGTGATTTGCCACGTTCCCGTCGGCATCGTCCGCGGGAACGTTCCCGCGATTTGGTTTAAAACTATTTCTGAACGCGATCATAAATTCTTTAGGGTGAAACAAGTATAAATTTGAAATTTTTTAGTGTCGAGGATAAAAACAGATTCGTAAAATAAATAAACCAAAGGCGAATTCCGCGCCAACTTTTTATTACCCTCGTGAAACGGGAATTCCTTTTTATCTGTATTTCTTCGTGTGTTTCATAAATTCATCCACGGCACTTCGATCAACCCGAAAATACCAAATTGACTCTCTGGTTTTATCGTTTTCTTCTGGTTCACAATCATGATCAATCCACATCATAGACGGGAAAACCGCAAATGATTTCTGATATTTTTTTGAATAATAAAAGAACCGCGGGGCTGGCGGACATCCCACAGATTTCTCAAGAGGTTTTCGACTTAAATATATTTTTTCAAATAATATTTCTTCGTTTTTCGATGCTTGAATCTTCTTTTCTGTTCCTCCAAAAACAAAATAATCATACGTTATTTGCGAATCTTGCTTCTGAAAACTTGAAAAAGACATCATAAACATTATTGTTAAAAACATATCGATTCTTTAAAACGGCATTTTCTTTTGATTACATATTCCGTATAAATTATTAATTTTTTTCTTTAATGCTTCTTTCGAAAGCAATGGACAAAATCCTTCCGAAGAAAAAAGCACGCCATCAACAACACAATCTTTAGTAGATTTATGCTCATCCTTTCTCCACAATCCTCCCTTTTGACATTGTCCCGAATTTAAATAAGCGGCAATCTCATCACAAATTGAACTTTCACAATCATAAGAACCTTCACCATTGCAATCATTCCATGCATGAATAAGTTCGTGAAGAAGAACATTTAAAACAGCCGTTCCCAAATCATTATTATTCCAACAAATTTTAACCTCTCCTTCAACATAATACCCGCCCGTTCCTGCTAAATCTGGCTCAGTACAACACTCACAAGATATAGATGGTTTTTTACATTTTTTATTATTTTCAATTGCTTCTATCGTTTTTCTAATTCTACGATT
Source organism: Opitutales bacterium (assembly GCA_024697185.1). GTDB lineage: Bacteria > Verrucomicrobiota > Verrucomicrobiia > Opitutales > UBA953 > Spyradosoma. The sequence continues at coordinate 18,744 of JAILGB010000001.1, forward strand.
ATTTTTTTGTGCGCTGGTTATAATTTTATTACACGACGACTCACTTACTTCATTCCCCTGAACATCTATATTATTAGTTGGCTTATTTCCTACAAACGCATACAGATTCAGCCCGCCTTGTTCTTCGATTGGGTCGCGGGAGAGCCAGCGACCGAGTGCGGGAGAATAATGGCGATAGTTGTAGTAGATCAAATCAAGTTCAGGATCGTAGAATTCTGAGCTGAAGCGGAACGGATTCGCGGCAATCAAATCAATCGTGTAAGGCGTGTTTTTAGATGTATAAGTAATTTCGCCAAACGGAGAATATTCGTAGTGCGCCGCAACGCCGTTTTGAAGTGCCAAAAAGAAAACATCCGAAGCGTTCTTGTTCCCGTCGTGCGCGTAAAACAAATTCAAACCTCGCTTCACGAAAGTCCACGTCAGCGGACGCGATTTTCGAACATAGAAATTAATATTCGTTGTTATCATTGTCTTAATTATTTCAACATCGATAATTATTTTTCATCGCCTATATAATAAATTGGCGACGGAGGGGCGCCCATAGATTCAAACTCATAATCCTTTTTAAACTCATGACCACAATTATTACATTTTTTTAGTTCATTAGACTTCCATTGCCAAAGATTTATCGCTACAGACTCCGCACATTTAGGGCATTTAAAAGAAAAATCTCTCATTTTAATATAAAATCTAACGATTCCCAAAATAACTACAAAAAATGCAACAAAAAGAAGTAGAAACCATAATATAAACAACGAGTCGCACTTTGCTCGTAAAACTATTGCAATAAAAAAACAAATACTTCCAGTAACACCAAAAGGAATTTGTTCCTTATAAAAGGATAAAACTATTTTATAAAATGACATTTATTAATCAAGCTTTATTTTGTAAAAATTAACAGAACCTCCCCCAAATGCATTGACTTGATAACGAATTTGAAAGTTAACACTACAACTCCAATCGTCTTTTTCAAAATCATAACTACATTGACCATTAACAACTCCTCCATTAAACCCAACAAATAAACTTCCGTTAATGCCTGCCGTTTGTTGAGGACAAGAAGGAAGCAATTTTTCAATTACGCTTCCTTTCGTATAAGATAATGATAGCGGATCTATTTTCCCGACGGAAACATATATGCTAATATCTCCACTTATTTCTACCATTCTTTTTTTAGAACAATTTTGACAACATTCGCCTATGGTTAAAGTATAGCCTCCTGTAAAACAAATTGACACTAGCGGCACAACAGGAATTGGAATACAACCTCCAATCTGCAAACTATTGTTAAAATCAAAATCAATGCCGAATAAGTTGCCTAAGTAGTCTGTCGTTATCAACGTATTATTCCCGCAAAACGCATACAAATTCAGCCCGCCTTGTTCTTCGATCGGGTCGCGGGAAAGCCAGCGACCGAGTGCGGGAGAATAATGGCGATAGTTGTAATAGATCAAATCAAGTTCGGGATCGTAGAATTCTGAGCTGAAGCGGAACGGATTCGCGGCAATCAAATCGATCGTGTAAGGCGTGTTTTTAGATGTATAAGTAATTGCGCCAAACGGAGAATATTCGTAGTGCGCGGCAATGCCGTTTTGAAGCGCCAAAAAGAAAACCTCCGAAACGTTTTTGTTCCCGTCGTGCGCGTAAAACAAATTCAAACCCCGCTTCACGAAAGTCCACGTCAGCGGACGCGTTCCCGTTGGCTCCGTCGGGTCCCAAACGAATTCTTTCTCGACCGCGTTCCCGTCGTCGCCGTTCAAAATCTGCACGCAATTATAACCTACATAAACATAGCGTTCCCGCAAAATCCGCGTTCCCGCAGCATTCAAAACGCGCTTTTCAAAACGCCTACCGAGCGAATCGTACATCATAAAAATTTTCTCGCCTGTCGATTTCACCCAAGTGACGGGACGATTCGCGCCGTTGTAAGTAATCTGCCACGTTCCCGTCGCGGTTTTAATCTGCGTCGCGTTCCCGTCGGCATCGTACACGGGAACGAAATCATCAACCGACGCATATTGATTGAGCGCGTTCGTCGCGTAATTCGTTTGCGTTCCCGCCTCGCTCGCTGTTGCGCGATTGCCGATATTGTCGAAAGCGTACGCGTAATTGTAAGCGGGATCGGCACTTGACACTGCGCCCGTGAGTTCCGAACGCGAATTGTAAGCGTAATTCAGCGTTTCCGGCTCGACAAACCCTCGCGTCATCGAGCCGCTTTTTGTCATCGACGAACGCCGACCGAGCGCGTCGTTCGTATAATCGTATTGGGAAATCACGTTCCCGTTGACCGTATTTTTCACGCGCAAAAGCAAATCGCGATGCGTTTCATAAAACCATTCCGCGCTCGCGCTGTTGGGATAAGTCAGTTTCGATTTCAACGACGTTCCCGCAAGATATTCCCACGTGAAATTTTGCGTTCCCGCGAGCAATTGCTTCACGCGCCCAGTTGCCGTGTCATAAACGGTTTCCGTCTTTCGCGCGCCGTTAATCGAATAACCCGTTTCCCGACCGAAAGCGTCGTAATGATGCGTAATCGTCTTGGAATACAAGCCTGAAAGCGTTTCCGTCGTCAGCGCGCCGAACGCGTCGTAGGCGAAATCCGTCGTGCCGAACGAATCGCGGCGTTGCGTCAGTTGTCCCAAGAAATTATAGACGAAGTTTTCTTCGCTTGTGCCGTCGTTGTAGGAAATTTGTGTGAGTTCGCCCGTTTTTTCGTTGTAGGTGCGCGAAACCGTGAGCGGCGTTCCCGCGGAAACTTCCCGCGAATAAACCGTTCCCGCAAGACGGTTTTGCGAATCGTAATTGTAACTCAACTCGTTCCCGTCGGGATAAATCTTTTTCAAAAGCAGTCCCGTCGCCGCGTGATATTCCCAGCGGGTTTCGTCGCCGTCGGCGCGGGAACGCGGATCCGTTTCAATCGTTTCGCCGGGAACGCGGAAAAGTTTTTGAGAAACGAGGTTGTTCGCATCGTCGAAAACGCGCGCCACCGCTTGCGTTCCCGTGCCGAATTCCGCAACGGCGTTCCCGTGAGAATCGTAAGCGAAACAACGCGTTTTACCGAGCGCGTCGGTGATTTGCGAAACTCTGCCCGCCGCGTCGTAAACCGTCGTCGCGACATTGCCCGCCGCATCGGTCGTTTTCAAAGTCTGCCCGAGCACGTTTTGTTCGACGCTTGCAGCGTTCCCGCGACCGTCGGTCGTCGTCAAAACAACGCCCGCATTTGCGCCCGTTTTAAAAGTTCTTGCAAATTGCGTGAGCGTTCCCGCGTGATCCGTCTGCGAAACCGTGAAGCCGTCGAGCGTGCGCGATTGGGCGATGTTTGCCGTTCCCGCAATTTGTGTTTTTTGCAGGCGTTCGCCCGGCTCGCCGAATTCCGTTTGACGCACCGTCGCGTTCCCGCGAATATCGGTTTCGACGGTTTTGTTTTCAAAAACAGCGCTTTCGGAAACGAGCGTCGCCGTCGAGTGTGCAAGCGGCGTTCCCGCAGCGTTGTAAGTCGTTTCAGTAATCACGCGATAAACGCCGTCGTCGCGGTTTTCAAAAGTCGTTGAGCGTTCCCGCACACGCGAATTTTGCGGGCTCGGCGTTTGCGCGAGCGCGAGCGTGTATTTAATTTCGTTGCCGAAATCGTCATATTCGAAAAGTTCGGGCGCGGCTGTTCCCGCAACGCGTCGAATCGGCAAGCCGCGTGCATTGTAAACGCTTTCCGTCGCGACAAACGCGCCCGAAATATTCTGTTTCGTTTCGCGGATAATTTCGCCGAACCCGTTTCTGATTTCGCGCGAAAGCACGCCTGCATTATTCGTCGTTCCCGCGATGCGGCGCGTCAGACGCACGCCGTCGGAAACAAAATCAACCTGCGACGCGACCGCGCGGCGCGACGTTCCCGAATCAGAAAGCACCGTGCCGTCGGCGTGCGTCGTCGTAATCCGCGTTGCGCCGTCGGGCAGCGTTTGTGTTTCCGTCGTCGAAGCATCCGATTGCGAATAAGAAAAAAGCGTCGTCCGCCCCAGCGCGTCCGTTTCTGAAATTTTGCGACCGAGCAAATCAAATACCGCGGTTTTTTCACTGAAATCGACGCTGTTCAATTTCAGCGTTTCGTGAACGACGTTCCCGCGCGCGTCGTGTTCGTAAATCGTGCAGCGTTCGGGATTTTGCGCCGTGAGCGCGCGCGTTTTTTCCGTCAGCAGGCGGGCGGAACTGTAAACGTAATCCGTGCGCACGCCGTCTTCGTCGATTTCCCAAAGCGGACCGCAGCACATCGTTTCCCGCTGAAAAACGCGACCGTTCCCGCGCGTGCGTTTTGACTCGTTGTTGAACGCGTCAAACTCCGCCGAAAATTCGGAAATTTTTTGCCAAGCTCCCGCATTGTCGAGAACGAATTTTTCCTCGAAAACCGTGTTCCCGTCGGTGCTGATGTAGCTCACGCGGCGCGACGATTTGCCGTTGACCGCCGTTCCCGCGACGCGCGTTTCCTCGGTAATCTTGTAAAGCGCGCCGTGCAAAGTCGTTCCCGCGTAATCGTAATGCGTCTGAACACCGGTTTGCGCCTGAACCATTTTGACGCGGCCGCGCGCAAACTCGTTCGCGCAGGTGCCAAGCCAAGTTTCCGTGACTTCCAAACGCGTTCCCTCAAAACCGAGCCCGCCCGTGTGGCGTTCTTCGCGCTCGTAATCCGAAAACGTTTCCCGCGAAAAATCCGTGCGTGAAAAATTCACCGGACCCGACGTGCGGGAAATCCGCGTTTCCGTATAACTCAAATCCGAAACATTGTTTTCATCGGAAACATAGTGAAAATAAGTCGTTTTGTTGCGCGCGCCCGCGAACGGCTCGTGGCGAACAGAAACGCGCCCCTGAATATCGTAAGTCGTCTCGAAAACACTGCCGTCCGGACGCGTTTCCTTAATTTCCCGCCCCGCGTCATCGTAATCAAAAAGAGTCGTTGCCGCAAGCGCGCTTTCGTAAGCTTCCGTTCGCGAAAGGCAAAGATTCCCCAGCGCCTCGTCGTATTCGAATTCTTCGGCGACAAGCGACGCGGGAACGCTTTCCAAAGCGCGCGAAACCGTCGTGACGATCCGAAAGCGGTTCCCTTCAAGCGTCGTTTTTTGCCGACGGGTGAAAATTTCCTCGTTCCCGTCGCCAATCGAAGAATTCCAAGCGCCGTTTTCAAACCAGACGGAACGCGGGAACGCCTGCGCGCCAGCGCGGGCATCTTGCTCGGCGATCGTCAGTTTTCCCGACGACGAAAGCGAAACGACAAAACGCTTGAAAGCCGTTCCCGCCACGGAATAAAGTCCTGTTTCCGCAATTTTTTCGCCGACCTGATTCGGCAGGTAAAAAGCGATTTCATAGCCCGAAGCCGAAACATTTTCGACCGCCGCCAAACCGTCCCAAAAATTCCAAATCTGACGCAAAACGCCGTTCCCGTCGCGAAGAATTTCAAGAAACGAAGCTAGCTCCGAAGCCGTCCACAGCGTGCCGCGAGGCGTTTTGTAAGACTGAATTTCACCGTCTTCCGCCGAAAATTTAATGACGCTTTTGTCGGGAAAAACAAGTTCCAAGGACGTTTTTTCAGCCGTCGCCCAGCGTAAAATTTCCGAAACTTTCGAGGACGTTCCGATCGGAAAAAATTGGTTGCCGTTCCCGTCGCAAACCCAAGAACTGTAAGCGCCGCCCGTAAAAACTTTCAGTTGCGTTCCCGCCGAAATTCCTTCCTCCGGAAACACAAGCCAGGAATTCAGCGGATGGCGAAATTCCAGAAAATCGGGACTCGCCAAAGTTTCCGAAAACGCGTATGCCAAAATTTCAAGCCGACCCGAAGCGATTCCGCCCAAACCGCGGAATTTCCCGAAATCGCTTTGCCAACAAAAACAGTCGGCATCGACCGACAGCCGCGCGTTGCGGCCCGCAGAAGAATGCGCTCCCGAAAACGCCGAAAAAACGCGGGAACGCGCAGACTGAACCGTCGGCTCCGAGCCGCCTTTGTCAGAATCGTCGCAATCGCAGAGCGACGATGAACCTGGCGGAGGAGGATCGTTTTTCTCGGGAATCAGCGTTCCCGCACGACCCGAAGAAATAGACCAGCTCAAAGACGCAACATTACCCGACGGCGGTTTATAGTCAATGTTTGAATAAAACAGCGAAACTTCGTAAATGCCCGGATTCAAAAGCACCGTTTTCGACGCGGGAACGGGTCCGCCAACATCGCGGCTGTAAGACGACGAAATCGATGAGCCTCCGACCGATAAAGTCGCATTGTCATCCGCCGAAACTGAAAGTAAAACCGAAATCGGCTCGCCGTCCCAGTTTTCGGGCGTGTCAATTATGTGTTCCCAAGTCCACGAACACGAAAAACCATAATGCTCGTCATAACCGCTGATGTCCGGCAATGAAGACCTGGTCGCCGAGCGTCCAGACAGGCGGCGATTCGATGACAGCGAAACGGAATGGTAAGACAACGAAACGGATTTTCTTTTCATTTAAGCAATAACAACTTCCAAGGGGTAAAAAAACGAGAAATTCTCCGCAAACTCTGGAGCGAATATAAGCAAAATAAAGAAAATTGTCAATTTAATAAAAACCGCGCCGCGGGAACGGCAAACGTAGCCCTGCTTGCAAAAATTCTCACCGCAGAAAACGCAAAATAACTAAAAGCTCGCGGGAACGCTTGATTTTAACGCCGATTTCGCAAATGAAACGCGAATGCCGCAAATATTTTTGAGGACGCGCGGGAATGGGAAACGAAAATTAACGGGGACAAAAAATATCACGTTCCCGCGTTATCCTTCGTTTTTGAGGATTTTGATGAATGCGTCCTGCGGGATCGAGACTTTTCCGATCTGCTTCATACGCTTTTTGCCCTCTTTTTGTTTGTCGAGCAGTTTGCGTTTGCGGGTGATGTCGCCGCCGTAGCATTTTGCCAAAACGTCTTTGCCGACACTGCCGAGCGTTTCGCGGGCGATGATTTTGCCGCCGACGGAGGCTTGGATGGCGACTTTGAAAAGTTGGCGCGGGAGCAGTTCTTTCAGGCGTTCGCAGAGGCGTCTGCCGTGGGATTCGGCTTTTGCGGTGTGGACGATGGAGGAAAAAGCATCGACGGCTTCGCCGTTGACGAGGATGTCAAGTTTGACGAGGTCGCTTTCGATGTAGTCGCCCAATTCGTAGTCCATGGAGCCGTAGCCGCGCGTGATCGATTTCATGCGGTCGTTAAAATCGACGAGGATTTCGTTGAGCGGGAGCGTGCAGCAGAGCATGACGCGCTGTTCGTCGATCGTCTCGATGTGGTCGCAAATCCCGCGTTTTTCCTGAATCAGGGAGAGCATGTCTCCGATGGACGTTCCCGGGATGTGAATGTGGGCGCGGATGGTCGGCTCCTCCATTTTGACGATCTCGGCGGCATCGGGCATGAGTGTGGGATTATCGACGAGCGTCAGTTTGTCGCCGTGCGTATAGACTTTGTAAATGACCGACGGGTAGGTGGACAAAATGTTCAGATCGTATTCGCGGCGCAGGCGTTCCTGGATGATCTCCATGTGGAGCAGCCCCAAAAATCCGCAGCGGAAGCCGAAGCCCAGCGCGACCGAGGTTTCGGGAACATAGGTGAGGGCGGCGTCGTTGATGGCGAGTTTCGCGATCCCGGCTTTGAGTTTTTCATAGTCCGTGGTGTCGAGCGGATAGATCCCGCTAAAAACCATCGGGCGGACTTCCTTGAATCCGGGAACGGGCTCCTGCGCCTTTTTGTTGGCATGCGTGATCGTATCGCCGATTTTGACATCGGAGACATCGCGGATATTGGTGACGATATAGCCGACCATGCCGGGCTCGAGCGTGTCCGCCGGACGCATTTTGGGTGAAAAAATTCCGACTTCCTTGATCTGGCTTTTGACGCCGTTGGCCATCAGTTCGATCGTGTCGCCCGCTTTGAATGTCCCCGAGAACACGCGCACATAGGAGATGACGCCTTTGTAGGTGTCAAACTTTGAATCGAAAATCAAAGCCCGCGGGAACGGATAATCGCTCCAGCGCGGCGCGGGAACGCGCTTGACGACGGCTTCCAAAATCTCGATGATCCCGATGCCGGTTTTGCCGGACGCGCGCACGGCATCGTCGGCGGGAATGGCGAGCACATCTTCGATCTGCTTGCTGACGTGTTCGACCTGGGCGCTCGGCAAATCGACCTTGTTGATAACGGGAACGATCGTCAGATCCTGCTGCATCGCCAATGTCGCGTTGGCGACCGTCTGAGCCTCGACACCCTGGGAGGCGTCCACCAAGAGGCAGCAGCCTTCGCAAGAGGCGAGCGAGCGCGAGACTTCGTAGGAAAAATCGACGTGGCCGGGAGTGTCGATCAGGTTGAGCAGATAGGTGTTCCCGTCAGCCGCCGTATAATTCATCGAAACGGGGTGGCTTTTGATCGTAATGCCTTTTTCGCGCTCGAGATCCATCGCGTCGAGCAGCTGATCCTTCATCTGGCGCAATTCGACCGTCTGCGTTTTTTCGAGCAGGCGATCCGAAAGCGTCGTCTTGCCGTGGTCAACGTGGGCGATAATGCAAAAATTGCGGATTTTAGAAATGTCCATCAAATCGTAAAAAAAGTAAAAATTATTCGTTTGGCGTTCCCGCGTCGCTTGTCTGGGGCGGCGTTCCCGCGCCGGCGATCTGCTCAAGCGTTCCCGCGGGCTTGTTTTCCGTTCCCGTCTCGGGAGCTTCTATGGAAATCCGCGTGTAGCCGACCGGCGTTCTGATTTCTCCAAAATCGAGAATCTCTTTGACATGAATGCCGTCGAGGGTTTCGTATTCGAGCAGGGCGTCAACGATTTTCCGATGCGCCTCGGCGTGTTCGGTGATGATTTTTTCCGCGCGCCGGTATTGTTGGGTGACGATTTCGCGGATTTCGTTGTCAACAGCCTGCAGAGTCGCCTCGCTCATATTTTGAGTTTTTGAGATTTCGGCGCCGAGGAAAAGATTTTGGGCGTTTTCGCCGTAGGCGACCGGTCCGAGTTTTTCGCTCATTCCCCATTCGCAAACCATCCGTCGCGCGATTTTTGTGGCGTTTTCGATGTCGCTGCTGGCACCGGTGCTGATTGTTTTTGTGAAGACGGCCTCGCCGACGCGTCCTGCCATGGAGGTGCAGATTTGGTTTTCGAGCTGGTCTTTGGAATAGCCGAGCGTGTCTTTTTCGGGACGGAACATCGCCATGCCCAAGGCGTTCCCGCGCGGGACGATGGTGAGTTTGTGGAGGGGCATGTCGCCGTCATCGATGCAGACTTGGACGATCGCGTGGCCGGCTTCGTGGTAGGCGGTCGATTTGCGGTCGTATTCGTTGAGCATGCGGTGGCGTTCCCGCCCGTAGGCGATTTTGTCGCGCGCCTCGCCGATGCTGGTCATGTCAATCGTCGTTTTGCCGGCGCGAACAGCCGTCAGGGCGGATTCGTTGAGCAGATTGGCGAGTTCGGCGCCGCTAAATCCGGTTGTTGTCTTGGCGACGTCTTCCAAGGAGACTTCCGGCGCCATTTTGAACTTTTTGGCGTGAACCCGCAAAATCTCCGTGCGTCCCTTGATGTCGGGCAGATCGACATAGACCTGGCGGTCAAAGCGTCCGGGGCGCAGCAAGGCGCTGTCGAGCACGTCGGGGCGATTGGTCGCCGCCATGACGATGATGCCTTCCTTGGATTCGAAACCGTCCATCTCGACGAGCAGGGAATTGAGCGTCTGCTCGCGTTCGTCGTTCCCGCCGCCGATGCCTTTGCCGCGCGCGCGACCGACAGCGTCGATCTCGTCGATAAAGATGATGCACGGCGCGCTTTTGCGGGCCTGGTCAAAAGTGTCGCGGACACGGCTCGCGCCGATTCCGACAAAGAGTTCTACAAAGTCCGAGCCGGAGATGGAGAAAAACGGCACGTCGGCTTCGCCGGCGACAGCTTTGGCGAGCAGAGTCTTGCCGGTGCCGGGAGGACCGACGAGCAGGATACCCTTGGGGATCTGTCCGCCGATTTCCGAAAACTTTTTGGAGTCCTTGAGAAAATCGACGACTTCGCTCACTTCCTCCTTGGCCTCGTCACAGCCGGCGACATCGGCGAAGGTGATCTTGCTGCTTTCCTTGTCCAAAAGACGGGCGCGCGATTTGCCAAACTCCATTTGGCCCGCCTGCGTGCGGCGGAACATGCGGAAGATGAAAAAGGCGATCAGCGCGAAAACGATGAGCGTCGGCAGGGCGCCCAGCAGGACGTTGCTCCAAAGCGAATCCGATTTGAGCTCTTTGAAGGAACTGATATTGTTGCGGAGCGTCGTGTAGTCGTCGTCGCTCAAACGGCCGGCGGCGTGAAATTTTTTAGGCTTGTCGCCGATCTTGAACTTGCCGCTGATGTTGTAATAGCTTTCGCCGCCAAACTTGTCGCTGGCAATCTCCGCCTCCGTAATGGCGCCGTTGCGAGCCTGAGCAATGACTTCCTGGATTGTAAAATCCGTTCCTTCGCCTTCACCTTGGGGCGTATTGAAAAGCAACATGCCGAGCGCACAAATGATGGCAATCCACATGAGCAGCACCTTGAAATCGATGCGGCCTTTTTTCTCCGGGTTCTTTTTTTCTTCGTCCATAGGAATAAAAAATATACGTTTATTATACTAATTAAAACGCGGGAAAGGCGCAATAAATAACGGCGGGAACGAGGGCGGACAAACGGCGTTCCCGCGCTTTTGCTTGCGGGCTGCGGATGCGTTTTTTAAAATTTCCTTGTTATGGGTATTCTCGGAACATTTATTGTCGGTGCCATCATTTATACGATTTGGAACCGCCTGAGCAATGCGATCGCGGCGGACGGCGAGACGACGGACACGGGAACGCGTTCCCGCGAGAGAGCCGGTTTTGAAGAAGAGCCGCGCTACACCGACGGCCGCGATTGGGAAAAATGCTTTTTCCGCTGTCTGGGAAAACTGGCAAAGGCGGACGGCCGCGTCAGCGCCGAGGAGGTGGCGTTCACGAAAAGCCTCTTTAAAACTTTTTCCTACTCCCCGGAGACGATCCGCACGATGCAGGTGGAATTTAACCGCGGGCGCGACAGCTCCAAGACTTTTGAAGAACTGTTGAACGAACTGGCGCAAGAACTGGTCGGCATCCGCGCCTCGCGAACGCTTGTCGCCAGCGTCGTCCAGAGTTTTTGCGCCATCATCGCCATCGACCACCATATTCATCCCGACGAGCGGCAAATGCTCGAGGCGGCGGGCAGGATTTTGAACGCGCGTTCCGTTGTCGAGGACTTTTTTAGGGAACGCGGCGGGAACGGACAGCGTTCGCAGGAAAACCGCTCATATACCCGAGCGACTTACGGACGCGCCAACGACGCCTATCAGGTGCTCGGCGTTCCCGCAAGCGCCAGCGACGCCGAGGTCAAAAAAGCCTACCGCAACAAAATGCGCGAATTTCACCCCGACAAAATCCAAGGGCTCGGCATCTCGGAAGCCTACATCGAGTTCGCCAAGCAAAAATGCCAAGAAGTCAACGACGCCTACGATTTGATAAAACGCGAGCGCGGCATCAAGTAGCCCCGCAGCGTCGCGCGCCTTTCGCCGTTCCCGCGGCGGATGCTTTATTCTTTATTTTTAAAAATCCAATCTTTAAAATAAAAAAAGGAAATTTATGGCAGAAAAAATCACGATAAAAAATGGCGAACTCTGCGTTCCCGCGAATCCTATCATTCCGTTTATTCGCGGTGACGGCAGCGGTCCGGACATTTGGGCGGCGTCCGTCAGGGTTGTCGATGCGGCGGTGGCAAAAGCCTACGCGGGAACGCGCGCCCTGGCTTGGCGGGAAGTCCTCGCCGGCGAACGCGCCTTCGCGGAGACGGGAACGTGGCTGCCGGAGGAGACGATGCAGGCTTTTCGCGACTGCTTGGTCGGGATCAAAGGACCGCTGACGACGCCGGTCGGCAAGGGAACGCGCTCCCTGAACGTCCAACTGCGCCAAACCCTCGATCTCTATGTCTGCCTGCGCCCCGTGCGTTATTTCCAAGGCGTCCAAAGCCCCGTCAAAGACCCTTCAAAAGTCGATATGGTCGTGTTCCGCGAAAATACGGAGGACATCTACGCCGGCATCGACTGGCAGGCGGGAACGCCAAAAGCCGTGCGCCTGCTCGAAATTTTGAAAACGGAGTTCCCCGAAGATTTCAATAAAATCCGTTTTGCGGCGGCAACGCCAAACGAAATCGGCGTCGGCATCAAGCCCGTTTCAAAAAGCGGTTCCCAACGCCTCGTGCGCGAAGCGATCCGCTACGCGATCCGGCATCACCGCAAATCCGTCACCCTGGTTCACAAGGGCAATATTATGAAATACACGGAAGGCGCGTTCCGCGACTGGGGCTACGAGCTCGCGAGAACGGAGTTTGGCGCCGAGCCGACAGGCAAGGGCGCCTGGATGCGCATCCCCGAAGGGAAACCCGGAGCCGGCATCGTGATCAAAGACTGCATCTGTGACGCATTTTTGCAGGAAATCCTGCTCCATCCGCAGGAACACGACGTCATCGCGACCTTGAATCTCAACGGCGACTATTGCTCGGACGCGCTGGCGGCGCAAGTCGGCGGGATCGGGATCGCTCCCGGCGGGAACGTCAATTTTGACACGGGACACGCGATTTTTGAAGCCACCCACGGCACCGCTCCCGCACTCGCCGGACAGGATCGCGCCAATCCCTGCTCCCTCCTGCTCTCGGCGGAAATGCTCCTGCGGCATCTGGGCTGGAACGAAGCGGCGGACCTGCTCAACGCGGCAATCGCGACGGCAATCGCCCAACACCGCGTGACGGCGGATCTCGCAGAGACGATGCCGGGAACGACAGCCCTCAAAACTTCACAATTTGCAGACGCACTAATCGAAATCATCAACGGGCGGTGAAAACCCTCCTCCACAGACTGACAAATCTTTTTTTGACGCTCACGCTGACATTGGGCGCTCTCGGGATTTATTTCGCAAATACGGAAATCGAAGTTCCCGAATTTGTCGTGGAGAAAGTTCTCGAAAAAGTTCCGACGGGAAATTTCAAAATCTCCTTCGGCTCGATAAAATACCAGCTGGGCGGTTTGAAAATCCGCGATCTCCGCATCGAGGACAAGGCGTCGCACGAGACGCTGGCGACGGTAAAATTTGCAAAACTGCGTTTTTACATCAGCGACCTTTTGTTCGGCAATCCGTTCCCGCACATGCTTTTTGTCGATAAGGCGAGCGTTTACTGCCCGGCCTCGATCTCGCCGTCGGGCAAGGCGGAGACGCTGATTGAGGACGGACGGCTTTTTACGAGGCTCGCCGCCGGCAATTTTGTCAGGCTTCCTATTTTGTCCTGCCGCTTGGGCAATTGGGTTTTGGCGGCGGACGGCAATATCGATCCGCATCCGCTCCGCGATTGTTTTTTGTGGGAAGAGCCCGTTCCCGCGACAGGTGAAAATCCCGTTCCCGCGGGAACGCCGGCGGAAGATTTTGCCGCGCCGGCAACGTTCTCGCTGGCGGATTTGGCGCCGCATCTGCAAATGCTCTACCGCCTGAAAGCCCTGCAAAAACAGGCGCCACTCGACGGGCAGCGGGGCATTTATCTGCAAGTGGAACCGCGCCGCGGGAACGACGGACAGTCGTTCTTGGACCTCGATTTTTATGTCCTGCTCGACAAATTGGCGACGGAGCAGGTCAAAAAACTTTTTCCCCTCTTTGACAGGGAAGCCCCGGAGCTCTGCGATTTTTTGGCGGAAAAGCTTTATTTGGAATATCGTTTTTCGCTCGGTTTTGATCCCGCAAAAAAATGGCCGGTCATGTCGTCGGAACATTTTTTGGCGCTCGATTGCGGCACGTTGACGCTCGACACGAGCGAAGGGCTGCTCGACAACTGGCATTTGCAGGCGCGAAGGATTTCGGCGGGAACGCTGCTGGATTTTTCGTCGGAGTCCATAGAAGGGATTTTGGCGCGGCCGCTGCTCTGCGATGTCTTGGATCTGACGGCGAGCCATTTTTATGAAGGCGATTTTGTCGCAAGGCATATCGGCGTCACCCTCTCGCACGAAGACGCTTGGGGCGCGTCCATCGATTTGTTCGCCTACGGCTCGGATGCGCGCGCCTGGGCGCTTTGGGACGGCAAAAAAACACACGTGAACTACCGCCTCTCCCCCAATCTGCATGACCTGCAGCAAGTCCCGAAAATCGCCGCATTCGTTCCCGCGGATTTTGATTCGCTAAAATTTAAAGGCCGTCCGCGCGTCACGGGAACGCTCGAGCTCAACGAGGATTTTTCCTTCGAACGCATAGACTTTTCCCTGACGACACCGCCCATCGATTGGAAGACCTTAAAGGCGACATCGGCGCGCGCCGAGGGCGAAATCACCCCCGAGGCGCTGACGGTCTATGATGCCGAAGTGCGCGGCAAGGATTTTTGCACTACGGCATCGCTCCGCGTGGCGCTCGACGGGAGCGGCTTTTACCGGACGCAGATCGGCGGCAGTTTTTACAATGTCGAGCTGATCGATCCCTATCTCGGCTGGTTTTGGTGGCGGATCTGGCGCGATATGGCGTTGCAGCCGCGAGATCCCAAAAACGGCGTTCCCGCGCCGCGCGTCGATCTCGAGATCTACGGCAATTTTGCAGACAAACAGATCTGGGAACGCGTTTTCGGCACAGTCGCGCTCGAAGGCGGCTTGCGCAACGGCGTTCCCGTCGATAAGGCGAGTTTGCGCATTCACGAGGAGGAGACTTTTATCGCCGTGCCGGAAATCCGCATTAGCAAAAACGGGAACACGGCGACGGGAACGCTCCTTTTCAATTCCCCGACGGAACCGCAGCCGCACAGCGGACCCTTCCAGCTGCATTTTGCGGGAACGATGCCCGCGGACGAAATCGTTGCGCTGGCGGGCGAGGGCGTTCCCGAGATTATGGATTTGCTGGAATTCAAATCCTCCGCGTTGGTGACAGCGGATGTCACCGGCTATTTTTCAGGCGACGAACGCTTCGAGGCGCCGCGCTCCGCGGTGACGGTCCGGATCGACGCTTTGGACGGCGATTACGAGCTCTACGGGATTCCCGGCAAAAATTTCAAAGGCGTCATCGACTACGAAAACACAATCGTGACGATCAGGAACGCGGAAACCAACATCGCCGGCGGCACGCTGACGGGAACGGCAAAATTGATTTTCCCCGACGAATCGATGAATATCGACGGCGCCAAAGTCGAAATCGACAATCTGCTCTTTGAAATGGCGAAACTCGGCCAACTGACAGACATCGCCACAAAGTTGGCGGCGCGACTCCCCGAAGCCGAAGGACAAGCCCCGGAAATCTTCAAAAAAACCCCGGACGCGGAAACCAAGGAAGACAAATCCGTCGTCGTCGGCAGATTTACGGGAAGCCTCGTCCTGCCCGCCGTCGAAACCCTCAACGGCAGCGGCTCGATCTATGTCAACGACGACAATATGGTCAGCTATGAGATTCTCGGGGAAATGTCACGGCTGCTTTCGACGCTCAAAGTCCCGTTTTTCTCCTTCGATTTTAACAACGTCAACGGCAATTTCATCGTCGAAAACGGCATCGTGAACATGCCCGAACTCAAATTGACAAGCGCCAACGCCATCGTCGAGGGCGACCTTTCCTGTGATCTGAAAACCTTCCAGCTCGCCGGCGACCTCGTCTTCAAAAACCGCCGCGGGACAACGCTGCCGCTCTTGGGCAAACCGATTTCATGGATCTCCGAATGGACAACGCTGACCCCGCTCTCGCTCACGGGAACGATATTTGATGTCGATATCAGCCTGGCGCCGTTGAGCTCCGGCAAATCTATTTTCAAACGCAAATCCTCAAGCATGGAGTCTTTTCAAAAAGATTAAAGCTTAAAGCTTAAAGAAGCGCGCCACGGGAACGGCGCGCTTTTTGTTTTTTTACACAGAGCCGCAGAGTCAGAGAGATTTTTTGGAGAGCCCCGCGTTCCCGAGACTCCAAAACTTTACATCCTAAAATCTGTGGATTAAAAAACACCCCTTCAATCCCGCCTCTGCGTTCCGGCAATCCCAACACCTCAAAACCTCTTAAGCCCCAATCATACTATTAAGAAAAATTTATTCATCAGCTTCATCATCTAAAATCTCTACCGATTGAATCAGCTCTTTTTTTAATTCATAAAAGACCAATTCCCCAAATTCGTCATATCTCGCAGCCTTGTCATACATGCCATCCCCGTCAAAATCCAACCAAAACGTTTGTTCATCACTAACATATTCGTAATAAAAAAATTCGTTTTCTTTTTTTATTATTTCCCATGCAATAAAATTGGCATTATTTTTTTCTCTAAAAATAATAAAAACACGTGTTTTCTTTTCTTCCTTTGAGTAGACAACGGTCACTCCATTTTTTATAGATCTCCAAAATAAAAATTTACGACCTTTCTCCTGACAAAATACACCATTTCTATTGGAGCTAAACACCTTTTCAAAATTATCAAAATCCTCTTTTAGGCATAATTTGTTAAATTCTCTTATATAATCAATAAAAACCTTATCCATTTCACACACAGAGGGCGATGACAAGCTTAATGTATATTGCTTGCAAAAAGAGTCTTCACGACCACTCAAATGCCTTTTCCCGTTACGACCGGGAATAGGTATTTTAATCTCTGTATTCCAATCTTCTTCCTTTTCGTTATAAGCAGGACCTTCATTTAAAATGTCGCTCCAGCGACCTAAGACTTTAAGAAAAAATCCTTTTGCGTCCAAGATCAAATATATCCCGTCAGATGCGACCTCTTTCCCCAAAATTGGATTTTTGACAAGCAATGTTGTAAACTCTCCCTCTGTGTTCGACAGTCCGTCTTCTCCACACAAAAAATCATCAAGACCGCCCTTGTCAGAAAAAGTACAAGTGAAATCATCTTCACTTGCAAAAGAAAATACAAATGAAAAATATAATAACAACGCAGAATAAAAAGACTTCATTTTCCAATTTTTTTCAATAAAAATTCAGACCAACTAATTGCAAGACAATGGTGTTCTCAAAGAGCTCCAAGTTGTCGGCTTTTAGAAAGAACGTTTCAATTTCTGAACATTTTATTTTTTATCGAAGGTTTTCCGGGAAAGGTTGGAGCATAAATTTTGCAATGTTCGCAAAGAAAGACATCGTAGAAAATTGTCCGATTATAGAGCATTTGGACTTCAGCTCGAGACATCCACTTTCCGCATCTTGGACATCTCGCAAATCGTCGTCGGATAAATGCGAGATAAAACCCGCCTAAAATCCCAATGCATGCGCTAACAGGGAATGGGAGCATAATAATCCACCCATATTCCCAGTCTTCTAAACTAAATCCCTTTATGATAAGTGTCGGAATAATCAACGAGGCAAATGCGGTAATAATCCAAAGGATAAACCATTTTCCGTAGCGTTTGTCTTGGGTTCGGAAATGATGTTCCAAGACCCACTCACACTCGTAGCCTGCACCTCGTAATGCTTCACGCCAATCAGATTTTGCAGTAAATGTTTTCATAGAATTTGTTATGAGTACCTTTTACATGGACACTTCAACGGAGGTGGAAGTGGGATTTCAGCTTTTGACTTCCCTATTCCAGGGAAGTTGTGAATAGGAAACTTGACGTCGTCTGTAGAGCCATTTGCTTCAATCCAAAAATGCCATTTAGTCTTAACCTCTGCCGTGTATGATGCCTTGGCATAAAGAAATGCCTCCCCCGTTATAACGTCCCATTTCCCTCCGCCTTTTGCACTAACAAACAGCTTTAATAGATCAGCGTCATACCCCAAAACTCCTCGAAGAAAAATGGTCACCTGCAGCTTATTCATTTCACAGATGATTCTGTTTGTTTTTTCGTCGCATGAACAATCTATTGTTGTGCTTCCTTCTCCCCCAAATTGTAACTCTTGTTTAAAGTTCATTAGCTCGAGGGTTGCTCCAAGAGCCGTACCTACAAATCCAGCCCCATAAAAAAGCGATGCGATAATTTCAGAAAAGAATATGCGTCCATAAATGGAAGCTGAAATATCCATCGATATTCCCTGATGCAGAGCTTTTAGTACAACGGAAAATGAGGCAAATCCTCTATATCCCCAAAGTGGGAAGGTTTCTTTTTCTCGAAAAAAGACCTCACATCCCCAGACATCGAATTGAGTTATGGCTGAATTCTTTGCAAATAGATACAAGCAAAATCCTCCTTGTTCGGCGATTGGGTCGCGGGAGAGGAAGCGGCCGTCAAGCGGAGAGTAGTGGCGGTAGTTGTAGTAAACGAGCCCGAGCTCGGAATCGTAGATTTCGGACGACCATTGGAGCGGGTTCGCAACCGTTCCCGAGGAAGTGACCGCGCCGAAGGGGGAATAGTCGTAAGTTGCGGCGAGCGTTCCCGAGAGGGTGACAAGCTCGCAGACGTTTTTCGTGAGATCGACGGTCGGGAAGTAGAGTTGGTCGCCGACAATGTTAATTATTAACGGACGCGTAGCGACAGGCTCCGACGGATCCCAATAAATGACGCGCTTGAGCGAGTAATTCAGCGTTCCCGCGGATTCCGTGACGTCGAACGCGGCGACTTGGAGATAGTCGCGATAAAGATAACGTTCCCAAAGGGTTGTCGTTCCCGCGACGAAGACTTTTTTCTCGAAGCGTCGGCCTTGCGAATCATAAGCGCAGGTGATGACGGTTTGCGTCGCAAGATTCTCAAAACGCACAGGGCGATTTTCCGCATTGTAGGAAATCTGCCAAACGCCCGTTGCCGTCCGCACCAAAATCGCGTTCCCGTCGGCGTCATGTATAGGCGTGAAATACGAAGGCGTGCCGCCGACAGTCTCGACAATCGCCTGATACTGATTCAGATTGTTTGTCGAATAGGAAGACGCCGTTCCCGCCTCCGTCGCGGAATTTCGGTTGCCGATGTTGTCGTAATTGTAAATAAAACTATCGTTCCCGAGAGTCGCGAAAACCAATTCCGACCGCGAATTATAGCCGAAACTGTCGTTGCGCGGCGTTCCCGCGCCGCGCGTTTGCGTGCGCGAGACGACGCGCCCGAGCGAGTCGTAAGAATAATTCCGTTTGGCGAGGAGGGTGCTCACGCTGTCATTGTAAGCGATTTCAACAGGCAAGTCACGCGAAGACTCGTAAGTTATTGTCTTCGTGACAAAATAATTTCCCACACTCGCCAAAAGATTCGTTCCCTCGAGATAGTTGTAAGCAAACTCGACGTTCCCGTAAGAGCCGACGGAAAGCCGTCCCGTCGCCGTGTCGTAAGCCAGCCCGAAAAGCGCGATCGTCTGCTGCCCGCGCGAAATCGTGCAGGTTGTTTCGCGTCCGAACGCATCGTAGCCGAACGCGAGCGTCGCGCCGGTCGCGCCCTGCGTTTCCGTGACGACGTTCCCGTAGGGATCGTAGGTTTTAGTCGTCGTTCCCGCGGAGTCGGTGACGGAGATGAGGCGGCCGAGAAGGTCGTAGGAACGCGAAACGGCGGATGTGGAATCGGAATAGCTCGTGGAT
Organism: Opitutales bacterium; assembly: GCA_024697185.1. Classification (GTDB taxonomy): domain Bacteria; phylum Verrucomicrobiota; class Verrucomicrobiia; order Opitutales; family UBA953; genus Spyradosoma. The sequence goes on from JAILGB010000001.1 coordinate 38,228, forward strand.
GTGAGTTGGTTCCAAGCGTCGTAGGAATAAGTCGTTACGATCCCGCGAGCCCAAGTGCGCGTCGCGAGCAGCCCCGCGGAATTGTAAGTGTAAACCGTCGCCTGGTTCGAAGCGTCGGTTTTGGTGAGCAGAAGTCCCGTTCCCGCGTCATAAGCCCAAGTCGTGACATCGCCGCCCGTGAGATTTGCCAGCTCCTCCGGCGTTCCCGCAAGCGTGCGGAAAGTCTGCATTTGCGTTTTCTGATTGAGCGCGTCAAAAGTGAATTTCACAGGATAGGATGCGTTCCCGTATTCGGCAATTTTGTTCCCGCGCAAATCGTAAGCCGACGCAATCCAAGTGCCGTCAGGGAAAGTCGTCCGAATCCGCCGTCCCGCCGCATCATAGACAAAGCACGTCATCGCGGGAACGCCGTTCAAGGTCCGCGTCTCCGAAACAATCCTGTCCGCCAAATCATAGGCGAAAACGGTCGCGTTCCCGCGAGCGTCGGTTGCCGACGTTCTGCGGTTGAACGCGTCGTAAATGGCGGAAGTCGTCACGCCGCCCGGCGCAGTTTGCGAAGTCACAACGCCGTCAACAGCAACGCTCGTCTGCACGTCCGTCATTTTCGGGAAGGCGGTCGTCTGCGTGCGCGTCTTGGTTTCGGGAACGTAGGCGCTTGTCGTCACGGTTTCGTTCCCGCGGACATCGAGCGAAATCTGCTTGGATTCCAACGCAAGCGAAAGCCCGTTCAGCTGCGTCTTGGAAACGCTCGTTTGTGCGGGAATCGTTGCGTCCGAGCAAGAAACGGTGTTGGTCGTTTTTTGCCAAATAATCCCGGAAGCGTCTTTTTCGTAAACGCTTTCCGTGGTGGTTTTTCGCCAAACGGAAGACGCGCTTTGCGTCGTTTCGGTGACGTTCCCGAGTGTATCGTGCGCGTAGGCGACGCTCGGCTGTCCGGTCGAGACGGTCGCGATCAAACGCCCTTTGGAATCGTAAGTATTTTCCGAAGACAATGTGATGTTTTCGCCGAAGCCGGGACGCTCCGTCTTCACAATTTTCCCGTGGCCATCCTCGTAAGTTTTTTCCCAACGCGCGCTGTTTTGCGTTCCCGTAAAAACCGTCGTCACTTTCAAACCATTTTCAAGCGTGTAATTATAATACCGCGAAACGACCGCCGTTCCCGTGACGGAAAGCAAGTCCCCGTTCCCGCCGCGAACCGTGATTTGCGTCCCGCCGTCGGGATAAGCGACCGTCTCCGTCAAGCCGTCCGCGGATTGTGTGTAAGTCGTCGCGTTCCCGACAAAATCGCTCTCCGAGGCGAGCGAACCGTCCGCGTTGTAGGCGCGGGAACGCGAACGGAGCAGCGTTCCCGAAGACTCCGTTTCGGCGACAATCCGACCCGAAGCGTCGTAGGAGTAATTTGTCACAAGATCCCCGCGAACGCCGTGGCGCGTCTTGACAGAAACGCGTTTCGCGGCATCATAAACATAATCCGTCCTGACGCCCTCCGCGTCGATTTCCCAAAGCGGTCCCGTGCAAATGTAATCGGCGGACGAGGTTTTGCCGTCGGAGCGCGTCGTGGCGATAACTTTGTGCGAGGGCGAATAGGTTTTGTTTTCCCAAAAAACAAGCTCGAACGCCGTTCCCGTATGGACATGCTTTTCCGTCCGGACCTCGTTCCCGCGGCAGTCAAAAATGCGGACGGTGCGCGAAGATTTGGCGGGAACGGCAGAAAACGCGCCGTTTTCCCAAACGCCGACGGTTTCCGTTTGCGTGTAGCCTGAACTTTGCGCCGCGACGAATGTCGTGTC
>JAILGB010000024.1 GCA_024697185.1 Opitutales bacterium
GTCGCTTTTTTCGGGAACAGGATCGTTGTCCACGGGAACGATTTCGCCGACGTCCTCGCCGGGCAGCGAAAAATCCAAACGCGCGACATTCTGCGATGGAGGATTGTAGTTTATGTTGAAATATTCAAGCGAAACCGCGTAAATCCCGGGAACGAAATCTACAGAAACGCTTTTGCTCGTGTAGGGGCTGCCGCCCTGAGGGCCGTAATTGTCCGGGACCGAGAGTTTGAAATCGCCGATTTTCAAGGTCGCCGCGTCGTCCGCGCCAAGACTGACCGTTCCCGTGACCTTTTGTCCGGGTTCGTAGTTTTCGGGCTCGGGAATGAGACGCAGCCAGTTCCATTTGCAGGAAAAAGCCTTTTGGGGATCAAACGCGCTGATATCTCCCGGGATCTCCGTCGTCACCGCAGACTGAAAATCCATCGTGCGCGCCCGAACCCCGCGCGCCCGAGAAAGAAAATCCGTCTCAAGGGAAATATCTTTCTTTTTCATATCAATGGAACTTGATTTAAACTCCGGCGGGGTTGCCGGAAACCTCATTCAGTATCCTTAAAAACACTCCCCAAGTCAAGCACTTTTCCCGTTCCCGTAAAAACGCTCGCGGGAACGCGTGCTTTTATTTTTTAACACAGACACAGAGATTTTTTAAGACTTCCCGCCGTTCCCGTAGCACACCCGCCCCCGGTAAAAAATCTTTTAAATCCTAAAATCTGTGGATAAAGATCTCGCGGGAACGTTTTCAAAAGATTTGCTGTAGCGGAGTGAAATAATTAAACTTAATTTGTTATGAAAAACTCCATTCTTTTTTTGACGCTTGCGGTTTCGGCTTTGGTTTATGTCGGCTGCAGTTCGGACGCTCACTATATCGATCCTGAGGGCAAGGATACGATTGTTTCGCTCAACAAGGTTGACATTCAGGATTTCCAAATGGCGGCGGAGTCTTTGATTGCGGATATGCTTGGGTGGGATTCGTTTGCCGGCGACAAGAAGCCGACGGTGGCGCTTTCGACGGTTGTCAACAATACCGCCAACAATTTTGATGTCGCGCTGATCACCAACAAAGTCCAGCAGGCGATTTTGCGTTCCCGCCGCGCCAAGGTTTCGCGCGCGATGAGTGTCGATTCCGATATGGATGCGGTTCGCCAAAAGGCGATGGATGTGGAGGGTGCCACCACGACGGAGGTCCCGACGCTTTCGCTGACGGGCAAGATTATCGAGGTTGCGACCAATGCGGGCAAGACAAAGCAGGTCAGTTATGTTTTTCAAATGCAGCTCGCGGAAGTCGCGACGGGCGATCTTGTTTGGATGGGTGAAAAAACCATCACCAAGCAGGGCAAAAAGAATGCGGTCGGCTGGTAATCATGTTGCCGCCTCCGCCTCCCGCCACGATCTTTTTTGATCTTGACGGCACTTTGATCGACAACTTTACGGCGATCCACAAATGTTACGCCGATGTTGCGCGCGAACTCGGCAAGGAGCCCCAGAGTTATGCCGCGTTGCGCGCTGCTGTCGGCGGTTCGATTCATTTGACGATGAGCCGTATGATCGGCGACCATCTCGCGGACGAGGGTGCGGCGCGTTTTCGGCGGCATTTCAAGGATGTCATGTTTGAGGGTGTGTTCGCGCTGCCGGGCGTGGACTGGATATTGCCGAAACTTCGTGCCGCCGGCTACAAAGTCGGTGTTTGGACCAACAAGGATTATGACGCGACCGTCGCATTGTTGGGGCATCTTAAGTTGGATTCTTTTTTTGACTATGTCTTCGGGACCAATCTGCCCGATATGCCTTGGCGCAAACCGGACCGGAAGTATGCGGAATATGTTTTTGAAAAAAGCGGGACCGGTCCGCAAAATGCGATGTTGATCGGGGATTCTCCCTTTGATGTCGCCACGGCAAAAAATGTCGGGATGGCGTTTGCCTGTGTCGTCACGGGAACGCACGATCGCGCTCCGCTTGTCGAGGCGGCGGGAACGCCGGAAGTCGTGTTCGAGGATATTTTTGACTTGGGGAAAATTTTTAAAATCTGATTTTGTCCCGCGGGAACGCGGATCGGGCGGTTTTGCCGCGTTGTTGTAGCTGTTTTTTGAAAATCGTATAATAATAATTGTTATGGCAAATCAATTGGATGAAATGACAGGCCCGACGAATGCCGCCGGGCGGGATGTGAACGTGATCGAAAAACAGCTGCCGGCGCGCGTCGGTTTCGGTTCCCTGTTGTTTGAGATTGCATTGTGGCTTTTTGCCGTTCCCGGCGCTTTGGTGCTTTGGGCGGCATACAAAGGCGACGCGGAGTCTGTTCCGGCGGCGTTGGTCGTCTTGGGGCTCGGTTTGCTGCCGGGTGTGATTTTTCTTTTTATGAAAATCGGCGCGGACAATTATTTTCGCCAGTTGGAGCAAAAGATCCAGTCGGAGGCGTCGGAAATCGACAATTATCTGGAACAGCGCGTGCAGATTTTGCAAAATGTCGTCGGCTTGGTCAATCGCGCAATCGATCTCGACAAAGATGTGATGAAGGCGGTGGCGGCCTATCGTTCGGGTATGCATCTGGGCGACGGCGAGCGCAACATGTTGGCAGGCAATCTCGATACGGCTTTCGGACGGCTCTTCCCGCAGGTGGAGGCTTATCCGGAACTCAAAGCCCATAACGCGATCGCGGACGCGATGCAGCAAAACAGTTATCTGCAACGGGAGATTACCGCCGCACGCTCGCTTTATAATGACAGCGTTTCGCAGTGGAATCGCGATATTTTCGCCTGGCCGACAAAGATGATCGTGGCGGCGCGCCGCGGTTATCACACGCGGATTCCGTTCACGGCGTCCGCGGAGACAAAGGCTGCCGCTCGCGCAAAATTCTTTTAACTGGGACGGGCTTTGAGGATTTTCCCTTGAAGCCCGCTTGATTTTCCATCGTTTGCAATGCAGGATATTTATGATCCTTTGAAGTCCTATGCGGAGGAGTTTCGCGAAAAGTTTCAGTCGGTGGCGGCGGAAACTTTCAGAGGGCTTGTGGAGGACTCGGGCATTGATATCGCCGCCAATAAAGTGACGGTCAAAGCATTGTATGAAACGGAAGACCGTTTGTCGAAGGTAAGTTCCGCTTTGTCGCGGTGGCGGTTGGTCCGGATAATTTTGTTGCTCGTTGCCGTCGCGGGACTGCTTTTGCCGGTTTTGACGGCGAACGCCAACGATTGGGATTTTGGACGCATTAGCGACGGAGCGGCGAAATTTCTCCTGGCGACAATGGCGGCTGCGGCGATTGCCGCTCCCGTGATCGTTTTTTGTCTCAATGACAAAATCAAATTTTTGTCAGGCGAAAAAGAGAACTTGGAGAAAAAAGTCACCGCCTTAAAGCAGGAGGCGTGGCGGCAGCTGGAGCCGCTCAACAAACTTTACGACTGGGATCTGACGTTGCGCATGATTAGCAAAACGGTCCCGAAACTGGAGTTCGATCCGTTTTTTACGCATCAGCGGGTGCTGGATTTGGAAAAAATCTATAAATGGGACAGCAGTTTCAATGAGACGCGTTCCGTCATCTACGCCAACAGCGGCCTGATCAACGGCAATCCCTTCGTGTTTTGTAAAACGCGAAAAATGGAGTGGGGCACAAAAGTTTATACCGGCACAAAAACAATCCATTGGACGACGCTCGAACGGGACTCTTCAGGGAAGCTGTGCACCCGGCATCACTCGCAAACTTTGGTCGCCGAGCTCGAAAAACCGTTCCCGGAATTTTTGACGGGAACGCGGCTGATTTACGGGAACACCGCTGCGCCGGATTTGAAATTCAAACGCAAGAAAAGCGGCTACGCCGACGGCGGGATCGGCGCCTGGTTTAAAAAGCGCGAACTGAGACGTTTTTCGCGCAATTTAGACGACGATTCCGAATACACGATGATGCAAAATGAGGAATTTGAAGTCGCGTTCGAGACCAAAAACCGAAACGATGAGCGGCAGTTCCGTCTTTTGTTCACGCCGTTGGCGCAGCGCTCGATGCTTTCGCTTTTGAAGGACAAGGTTTTCGGCTACGGCGACGATTTTGATTTTGAAAAAAATGAAATGATCAACTGCATCATTGCTGAGCATTTGTCGGCGATGGATCTTGAAACCAATCCGAAACGTTACCGTCATTACGATTTTGATGAGGCGAAACGTATTTTCTTTAAGTTTAATCAGGAATATTTTCGCTCGATATATTTTGCGTTCGCACCGCTTTTGTGCGTGCCGTTGTATCAGCAGATGCGTTCCTGTGAGGATATTTACGGCAAAGAATGGGCGGACCGCGCGTCGTTTTGGGAACACGAGTCGCTCGCCAATTTTTGGGGGCAAAAATATTTTAAGCACCCGGATTGCGTGACGGAGAGCATTTTAAAAACCGAGGAAATTTCCCGCGGGAACGGCGAAAGTCTTGTTAAAGTTTTCGCTCATGGTTTTAGAAAGGAAAGGCGTTTGACCTATGTTCAAAAATGGGGGCTTGACGGATCGCTCCACGATGTTCCCGTCTATTGGGACGAATATTTGCCCGTTTGCGGCACGGGAACGTTCAGCGCCGCCGAAGATCCGGATGCTGCGCGCCAGGCGTATTCGCCCAATGGGCGCGCCGAACACATCGCGCAAAAAATCCGCGATTTTGCGCAAGACGGCAACGGCATTTACCGGCGGAATATGATTTCGCGCCTCTAATCGCGTTCCCGCCGTTTGGAGCAGCGTTCTCAGTTCAATCCCGGGAAGGGACTGTAGCGGATTGAAAAATCCTCAAAATGTTCCACAAACTCGACTGTGAAGTCTTCTCCCGCATCGACAAAGGTCCATTCTCCGACTTGGGAGGCGAAGGGCGTTTCTCTGACGTTCAGGTCGGCAAAATGCGGATCGATTTTAACTTTAAAATCGCCAAAGGCGGAGACAACTCTGATGCGACCGTGGCATTTTTCCGCTTTGATGCGGCGCTTGTCTCTTTCGGTCAGTTGTGGCGGTGGTGGCGGGTTTTGTCTCGGAGGCGGAGTGATGCGGTTGGGCGCAGGGTGGTCGTGCTCGCGGTCGGTCCGCTGCGGGGGAGGATTTGTCTTTTGCGGCTTTTGCTTGGACGGCAGCCAGCGGTTGGGAGCGGGGGGTATTTTGTCGAGAAGATGCGAGCCGTCGTCGGGTGTCGCGACTGTTTGCTTTTGGGACGCGGCAACACGAACGCTTGCGTTGATGCTCGTTCCCGAAAGGGCGATTAGAGTCAGTAATAATAGTGCAATCCTCATAGCACGATTATTTTAACAAGTGTTCAAAAAAATAGTCAAATATTTTTTAAACAGTAAATTTTGCTAATTTTTCCGCGACGCGGAGGGCGTTTTCGAGGGAATCTGTTTTGGCGATGCCTTTTCCCGCAATATTGTAGGCTGTGCCGTGGTCGGGTGAAGTGCGGACAAAAGGCAGGCCGAGCGTGCAGTTGACCGCTTTGTCAAATTCGAGTGTTTTGACGGGACCGAGCGCCTGGTCGTGGTAGAGGGCGACGACGACATCAAACTCCCCTTGGACTTGTCGCCAAAAAACGGTGTCGGGCGGCAGGCAGTCGCTGAGGTTGGGAAAGCGTTCCCGCAGTTGATTCAATGTTTTGTTGATTTCAAATTCTTCGTCGCCGAGCAGACCGTTTTCTCCGGCATGCGGATTGAGGCCGCAGACGGCGATCTTCGGGAACGCTTTTCGGGTGAGGGCGCGCGCGAGGCGGTCGGCTTCAGTGACGCTGCGCTCGAGACTTTGTGGGGTGATCAGCGCGGGAACGCTTTTCAGCGGCGTGTGCCAGGTCGCGAGGACGACGGTCAGTTTGCCACCTGCAAAAGCCATTGTCGCTTCGCCGCCCCAGCGTTCGGCAAAAAACTCCGTATGTCCCGGGAACGGGAAACCGATCGCTTGCATATTGTTTTTGTTGATCGGCATGGTGACGACAGCAGCCGTCTCGTGTTTTCTGGTCAGGTCGGCGGCGGTTTCGAGAGCATCCCAAGCGATTTGGCAGGCTTGGGCGGAGGGTGCGGCGGGAACGATTTTAAAATCGGGATCGCCGACGGGAACGCCGTCGCAGGGAAGTTTTTGAAGCCAGGAGCACGGTCCGATTGCGAGGATTTCTGATGCCGCTTCGGGTCGTTCCCGCAAAAATTTTTCAACGACTTCGGGACCGATTCCGGCGGGATCTCCACATGTGACGGCAATTTTTTTCATTTAAACATAAAAACACCAGACGAAGATGGTGGCGATGGCGAGCAGAATGCGATAGTAGGCGAAAGCGGCGAGACCGTGGCGCGAAATCCATTCGACGAGCCATTTGACAGAGACGAAGGCGACGACGAAGGCGATGGCGAGGCCGAGCAGGGAAACGCCGGCACCGAAGGATTGCAGCATTTCGTCATAACTTTTGAGCGTCTTGTAGAGCGATGCCGCCGTAAGGGTGATAAGACCGAGCAGGAAGGAAAATTCCGTGGCGCGCCGCGGGGAGAGACCTGCGATATAGCCGCCGACGATGGTCGCCATGGAGCGGCTCATGCCCGGCCAAAGCGCGAGGCATTGCATGATGCCGATCGTGAGGGATTGCCGGATGCTGAGATCCTGGAGATCGGTCGTGTCGGGCGGCAGGGCACCGACGTGCGCTTTTTGATAGGCGGCAACTTTGTTTTTTTGAGAGCGATCGACGGCGAGCATGATAATCGCGCCGAAAACGAGAGCAACGGCGACACTTCCCGGATTAAAAAGAAAAGCTTCGATATAGTCGTGAAAAAAGAAGCCGAGTCCGGCGGCGGGAACGAAGGCAATGATAAGATTGCGCGTGAGCCGCCAGCTCGCGGGATCGTTTTTGCAAATGCCGACAAGGGTGCCGGTGCAACGTCCCCAATAGGCAAAAAGCACGGCGAGAATGGCTCCGAACTGAATAATGATCGAATAGGCGTCCGCCGCCGTTTTGACGCTGACAGCCTCCCCGTTTTTGTCGGTAACGATTTGTTTGTCGTTCCCGCGAGCCAAAAGCGGCGCTTCGCTGTCGAGCCCGAGGAGAGTGTTGGTGATGATCAGGTGTCCCGTGGATGAAACCGGCAGATATTCGGTCATCCCCTCGACGATGCCGAGTGTGACGGCGCAGGGATAGTCAAAAACGGTTTCCGCGGGAACGGGCTTTTCGCCCAAATCTTCGAAGACATCATCGAGAGTTGTGGCACACCATGGAAAAGGGTAGTCAACAGTTCCGGTTTCCGCGGGAATGGGAGTCTCCCGGGGCGGATTGTCGCTTTCTTGCGCCGTTGAAAAAAGGGATCCGGCGATGATGAGGAAGATTGAGAAAAGGATTTTTCTTTTCATGTTTTCTTGGATTTGAGGGCGAGTGAAACCGCCCGCGTCGGGAGCGCGTCAATTTTTGAGCGGGCGCGGGAAGGGATTATTTTTGATTGGCGATAGCCGCACAAGTTTTAATGTCGAGTTTCCCGGTGCCGAGCACGGGGATTTTATCGACATAACAGATGTCGCGTGGCAGCCAGAGATTTGCCATGCCGCGGGCGGAAAGCTTTTTGTTGAGTTCCGCCAGATTCAAATCGGGAATGGCGGAAATGAGGACGATTTGTTCGCCCTTGCTGTCGTCCGCGCGGCCGGAGATGGCGATTTTGACTTCTTCTTCACCGAGCTTGAGCTCATCAACGATGGCTTCTTCGATGGTGCCGTGCGGGACCATTTCGCCGCCGATTTTTGAAAAACGGGCGAGTCTGCCGCGAATGGTGATAAAGTCCGCTTCGTCAAGCTCGACGATGTCGCCGGTTTTATACCAGCCGTCGGCGTCTGTCGCGGGAACGGGATGTCCGTCGTCATTGAGATAGCCGCCAAAGATGTTGGCGCCTTTTATGTAAAGCATGCCGGCTTCGTTAAAGCCGAGTTCCTTGCCCGTGTCGGGATCGAGGACTTTGGCGCACATGCCGGGCAGGAGCACACCGACAGAACCTTTTTTAAATCCGATGTGGAAGGTCTTGGTGCCTTTTACGGGAACGTCGGGACGCTGGATCGAGACGACCGGTGAAGCCTCCGTCATGCCGTAGCCGTTGAGATAGGTGGAGCTCGGAAATTTTTCCATCCAAAGTTTGTCAAATCCCTCCGGGGTTTTTTCCGCGCCGGCAATGGTGATTTTGAGGGAACGCATTTGTTCCGCCGTCGCTTTTTTCAGATAGCCGCGGTAAAAAGTCGGAGTCGAGAGGGCGATCGAGACTTTGTCGCGTTCGATGGCTTGGACATTTTTGGCATAATCGAGCGGCGACGGCGTGGCGATGGCGACGATGTCGAGCATGGTGGGGCACCAGAGCAAGGTCAAAAATCCGAAGCAATGGAAGATCGGCAGATTGCAGAGCATATTGCGTTCCCATTGCGGGATGATCTCAAACTCATCGACCTGCATGACGTTGGCGATCAGGTTTTTGTGCGTGATCACCGCAGCCTTCGGCATACCGGAAGAGCCGGAGGTGAAGAGCAGCGCGGCTTCGTCATTGCCGCCGTGTTGTGGGATGTTCCAGAGATGTTTTAAAACACAGGAAGGCAGGAAAACCAATTGGAGCAGGGCAATGATGATTTCCAATTTGTTGCATTTGCGGATCCAATCGAGAATATCGATCTGGTTTTCCGTCCACGGGAAGTCGGGCAGTCGGTTTTGGATCAGATTTTTGACCGGTGCCATTGAGACCATCGTTTTGATGTTCCCGCGGGCGATGCAGGATTCAATCTGGGCTTTGCCGAGCGTAAAGTTGAGATTGACGGGGATTTTGTCCGCGAGGGAAATGGCGTAGTTGGCGATCATGCCGGGCGCGCCGGACGGCATCACGATCCCGACGCGGCGCTCCGGCAGCTCCTTGCGGATGCGTTTGCTGAGACAATAGCTGACAGCCGCGACGATCCCGCGTGAAAAAGGCTTGCGTTCAAGAGAATAATCGACAACCGCCAATTTGAACGGATGCTTCGAGCAGGCCTTTACCATCATTTCCATTACATGCGTATTGGCAAAAACCCGGCGGGAACTGAAAGCGCGCTCCTGCAGTTCCAAAAGCGTCTTCCTGGCCTGCACAATCGTTTTGACGGGCTGACCCGCAGGCGCGTTTGTTCCCATATAAAACGGACGACCGAAGAAAAACGCGACATCCAGACGCTCGATTTGGGGGATTTTCCAAAAAAACTTTTTGAAACGGTTGGAAAAAATCGAGCGCCAGAGCCCGTCGATAAAAAGCGGGATTACGGGAACGCCCGTCTTGGAGGCCAAGCGTTCAAAACCGGGCTTGAAGGGCTGCATGCTGTTGTTGCGCGAAATGCAGGCTTCGGGAAAAATCCCCACCAACTCGCCTTTGAGGAGATATTTTTCCGCCGATTTGAGAGCGCTGCGGGCTTTTTCTGGCGAGACAGGAATGGTGTTCATCCCGCGCATAATCCATTTTAGGAAAAAGGCGTGCTCAAATTCTGCCGAGGATAAAAAGCGAATCGGTCGCGGACAGATCATACTCATCAGCACAACATCGATCCAAGTGCGATGGTTGGCGATAATCAGGGCTCCGCCAGTTTCGGGAATATTTTCAAAACCATCCCGTCGGATGCGATACCAAAAAAAGAAAACAACTCGGACAACAGGACGCAAAAGCGCCAACATCCAAGTCATTTCTTTGCCGTAACGAGTAAAAAATTTCTTATGGATAGCATTTAGCAACAAAAACACTGCCAAAACGCCTACGATGGTCAGGGTTGTCATCATAAAATAAAGTTTAACAAGCGCGGGCGCTTTTTGCGAGAGTAAAACGGCAAATCGGCGAAGGCGGCAAAATCTGCCGGACCGGCAAGCGACCGAAAATTCCCCACAGTCGCCAAAAGACCCGTTCCCGCGAGGTGGTCAATATTTTTGTAAAATAACACTTCCGCTTCTATTGTCGTCACACTTTATTTTTAAATTAACGGAAGATGATAGGCAACAGGGATTATTTCTCCTATAAAACGGGTCCAATGCGAGGTTTGCCATGCTGCAATATCAATAAATTGATAATCGTCGTACTCGTGAAATTCAAACGAAAGGCATAGTTCTTCGCCCAAAAAACGACGATTGACATCCACTGTTTTTTCTATTTTAACTCGTTTTATAAATTCTGGTTTTTTTCAATTAAATCAGCAACCTTCGTCAAATATTTTTTTATTTTGGATCTTTTTATATACATTATTTTTATTAACCTCGTTTTGTGCATTTTGAGAAAGGTATCAGTTTTCTTATTTCACTATTTTCTCATCTTTTTGTAACGCTAAATTCAAAGAAGAAAGAGTCATAGGCGAGCTACTTTTTTTTACGAGGCATCATCTTAAACACGTTGGACTCTAAATATTCGTTTGAGTTTCCTTTTTCGGGGAAAAATCGTTCCATGTCGTAAATGATTTTAAAATCTGCATTTTCCATTTTTTTTAATCGATTTTCCGGCCAGTCTTCTGTGTAAACTCCATTTACCGGCGAACGCCTTATTCGAAAACGAAGTCTTGCGCATGGCTGAATCACGACAGAGTAAAAGCGGAATTGAGAGGTTTCGAGAGGAAAGTCCCAACACGCTTCCCATCGGCCGTTGTTTTTCACAAAG
>JAILGB010000029.1 GCA_024697185.1 Opitutales bacterium
AAAAAAGTTTTGGGCACGAGCGCTGCGAGCAAAAACAAACCAGTGTAAGAGAAACACGAGCGGCAAAAAAAGCGCAAAATCGAGAGAATTGAATATCATAAAGCAAAAATTTTTATAATATTCAAAATGTCAAAAAAAAAAAACGAAGGGCAAGTGAAAATCCCCGCTTCGGCTTTTCGTGCTCGGATTGGCGGGGACGGCGGAAGCGGGAATCGTGCGTGGAAACCCTCTAAAAAATCTTTGTGTCTCTGTGTTAAAAAATAAAAGCGCGCGTTCCCGCGGTGCCGTTCCCGCGTTCCCGGTTGCCTTGCGGTTTTCACGGGAACGGACGTTTGCCGGCTGCGGGGCTTTGGTGCGCGTGGGAAATTTTTTTACTTTTAAGTTTTGGACGGCGCTCTTATAATAGTGCTTGTTGCTTTAGAACGTTTTTTGTGTCCCGTGACTTTTTGTCTGTCGTTTTTGTCTGTCGTTTTTTTGTTTCAACTTATCCCTTAAAAATTATGTTAAATTCCAATTCTCGCGTCGTTCCCGGCGTTTTTCTCGTGCCGTTTGTCATGCTGGTCTCCTGCTTTATGTTGTGGGGGCTTTTGAACAATATGACGGACAATCTGGTGCCCGCTTTCCAAAAGATTTTTACGATGGACCAGTCGAAGGCGGGTTTGGTCCAGGTCGCCTTTTACGGGGCGTATGCGGTTTTGGCGATTTTTGCGTCGATTTTGATTGAGGAGTTTTCCTATCGTGTCGGTGTTTTGATCGGGCTTGGCATTTATATTGTCGGCGCGTTGTTATATATTCCGGCGTGTATTCATCAGAGTTTCAACATTTATTTCATCGCGATTTTTGTGGTGGCGAGCGGCTGTTCGCTCTTGGAGACGACGTGCAATCCCTATGTTTTGGCGATGGGGGACAAGGGCACGGCGGTTCGGCGTTTGAATTTTGCGCAGATGTTCAATCCCGTCGGTTCGATGTTGGGAATCGTGTTGGCGCAGCAGTTGATTTTGGCGAATCTGAATCCGGCGACGGCGGACGAGCGTGCGCTGATGCCGGCGGAGCAGCTTTCGGAAATTGTCCACCACGAATTGTTCTGGGTCTGCGCTCCCTATGTCGGTCTGTGCGCGGTGGCGTTGGGCATCTGGTTGTTTTTCCTGTTTAACAAAAGCGCCGCAGATGCGGAAAAAATCGCCGACGCTCCCGCGGAATCGTCCGGTGGTGTTCCCGCGGAATCTGCCGTTCCTGTGGCGGGCAAGGGGCTTCAGCGCGTTGCGGTCGCGGCGCTTTTCAGTTTGATCCCGTTGACGGCACTTTACTTTGCGTTCCCGGAGATGAACAAGGTCGTCTGGATTTTGTTGGGCATGTTGGGGCCGGTCGCGTATTTGCTGGTGACTTCGTCTTATCGTGAGATTTTGTTTTCGCTCTTAAAAAAGCCGCGCTATTGGTTTGGCGTCGTTGCGCAGTTTTTCTATGTCGGCGTGCAGATTGCGGCGTGGACCTGGCTCAATGTCTATTGCCAAAAGGAAATGGGCGTGACGGCGGCGGAGGCGGCGACCTATTACACGATTTCGATCGTCTTGTTCATTTCTTGCCGTTGGGTTGCGACATTTTTGATGAAATATTTCAATCCTGCGACGATGATGTCGGTATTTGCTGTGGCGGCGATTGCAGCCTGCTTCGGGGTGATGTATCTGCCGGCGGAAACCTTGTTTGAGGTCGGCGGCGTCCGTTTCGCCCCCAATGTGCTTTGTCTGATCGCGATGTCGGGCTGCATGAGCCTGATGTTCCCGACGATTTACGGGATCGCGCTCGGCGGTCTCGACAAAAAAGAGGTCAAGCTCGGCGCGTCGGGTTTGATCATCGCGATTCTCGGCGGTGCGATCATCACGCCGTGGATGTCGGATATTATCGGCAGCACGGATTCGCTGTGGCTCTCGCTTACAAACGGGATTTTTGACGGGACGTGGGACAGCAATCTCAAAACCTCGTCGGCGGCGGTCCGTGCGGCGTTTGTCGTTCCCGCGATTTGTTTTGCGGTGGTGCTCGCCTACGCTTTAATTTTTCGCAAAACGGAAAAAGCTGTGACAAAATAAAGGCATCCGATTCTTTTTATTTTCAACAATTAAAACTATGAAATACGATACATTACCTACAATTGGAATTCGTCCGACGATTGACGGGCGCCGTCTCGGTGTTCGCGAGTCCTTGGAGGACCAAACGATGAATATGGCGAAAGCCGCCGCGGCGCTTATCGAGGCGAACGTCAGGCACGCCAACGGCCAGCCGGTCAAATGCATCATCGCCGACACGTGTATCGGCGGTCCCGCGGAGGCTGCCGCCGCCAATCAGAAGTTTCGTGAAAACAATGTCGGTTGCTCGCTCGCGGTGACGCCGTGCTGGTGTTATATCACGGAGACTTTTGAGACGGATGCGACGATCCCGAAGGCAATCTGGGGCTTTAACGGCACGGAGCGTCCGGGCGCGGTCTATCTCGCGGCGGCGCTCGCCGGCTATGCCCAAAAGGGCGTTCCCGCGTTTTCGATCTACGGCCATGACGTTCAGGACGCCAACGACACCTCGATCCCGGAAGACGTCGCCGAAAAAATCCTGCGCTTCGCCCGCGCCGGTCTCGCGGTGGCGACTTTGCGCGGCAAAGGCTATCTGTCGATCGGCGGTTGCGCGATGGGTATCGCGGGCTCGATCCTCGACCATTCGTTTTGGGAAAGCTATCTCGGGATGCGCGTGCAGCCTGTCGATATGACGGAAGTCCGCCGCCGTATGGATCTCGGGATTTACGACAAAAAAGAATTTGAGCTCGCGATGGAGTGGGCAAAAAAATATGTCAAGATCGGTCCCGACCGCAACCGTCCCGACCTCGTGCTTTCGGCGGAGGAAAAGGAACGCACCTTGCGCGAATCGATTTTGATGACGATTATTTTCCGCGACATGATGCATGGCAATCCGCATTTGAAGACGATCGACCGTGAGGAGGAAGGCCTGGGCTTCAATGCGATTTGCGGCGGTTTCCAAGGTCAGCGCCACTGGACGGACTATTATCCCAACGGCGACATGGCGGAATCGATCCTCAACAGCACTTTTGACTGGAACGGCCCGCGCGAGTCGATCCCGTTTGCGACGGAAAACGACGCGATGAATGGCGTCTGCATGCTGCTCTTGCACCAGTTGACGGGTCAGGCTGCCTGCTTCTCCGACATTCGTACCTATTGGTCGCCGGACGCGGTCAAGCGCGTTACCGGATACACGATGGAGGGACACGCCAAAAACGGCATCATGCACCTTATCAATTCGGGCTCGACGGCTCTCGACGGCAATATGCAATCGACGGGCGTTGACGGCAAGCCGCTGATGAAAAAGACGGGCGAGACAACCTGGCAGGATATTGACGCGATGATGGCGGCTTCGGAATGGTGCCCCGCCAATCGCGAATATTTCCGCGGCGGAGGCTATTCTCTGCACTTTGTCTCCAAGGGCGATGTTCCCGTGACGATGATCCGCATGAATCTCGTCAAAGGTCAGGGACCGGTCCTCGTTGTCGCGGAAGGCTATACCTGTTCGTTGCCGGAAAACGTCAACAAGGTGCTCGACGACCGCACCGACCCGGGATGGCCGACCACATGGTTCGCGCCGATTCTCACGGGCAAGGGCGCGTTCACGGATGTTTATTCGGTGATGGCGAATATGGGCGCGAATCACGGCGCTTGGACTTACGGACATGTCGGCGCGGACGTTATCACGCTCGCTTCAATGCTCCGCATCCCCGTTTATGCGCACAACGTCGCCGAAGACAAGGTTTATCGTCCTGCCGCGTGGAATCTTTTCGGCACGGCGGACGCCGAGGGTGCGGATTTCCGCGCCTGTGCCAACTTCGGTCCGATCTACGGCAAATATTGATAACTTGCCGTCCCTGAAAAAAGGCGTTCCTGCAAAAAAGAAAAATCGCGGGAACGCCTTTTCACATTTCCGAAACACTTGAAAAAAAATCGACAGTTTTTTGGAATTTTAGTAGAATATTCTTGCGTTCCCGTTGCGGGCGCGAAACTTTTTTGTCAAAAAAACAAACCCTGAAAAAATGTTAGTCCTCTGTCTTGACTGTGGCGCGACCAATGTGCGCGCAATGCTTGTTGATAATACGGGGAAAATTGTGGCGAAGGCCTCTTCGCCCAACGCCACCGTTCCCGCAGCTGAAAATGCGGAGTTTCACCATTGGGACGCCGACCGGATTTTGTCCCAGTTGACGGACTGCGCGCGCAAGGCGCTGGCGGATGCCGATCCCGCGAGCGTCAAGGCGATCACGATCACAACCTTTGGCGTGGACGGTGCGCTCGTCGATGCGCAGGGCAATCTGCTCTATCCTGTGATCTCGTGGAAATGCCCGCGGACGGCGGCGGTGATGAAAACGATTGGCAAATATATTTCCCAAGAGGAACTCAACCGCATTTCCGGCGTCGGAGCGTTTGCGTTCAACACGATTTACAAACTCGTCTGGCTCAAGGAAAACCGCCCGGAGCTTTTGGACAAGGCAGCCGCGTGGCTTTTTATCTCCAACTTGCTCGCCTATCGTCTGACGGGCGTGATGGCGACAGACCGGACGATGGCGGGAACATCGCAGCTGACGGATTTGGCAAGCGGGGATTTTTCAGAAAAAATCCTCACGGCGCTCGGCTTGAAGAAATCCCTGTTCCCGCGTATGGTCAACGCCGGTGAGATTATCGGCGGGCTGACGGCAGCGGCGGCGGAGCGGCTCGGTGTTCCCGCGGGAACGCCCGTGGTCTCGACCGGGCACGACACGCAGTTTGCGGTTTTCGGCTCCGGAGCCGGAAAGGACGAGCCGGTGCTCTCGTCGGGAACGTGGGAGATTTTGATGGCGCGTTCCTCAGGCGCGCAGCTTTCCGCCGAAGACTACAAAGACGGCGCGACAGCGGAGCTTGACGGCGATCCCGCTCTGCGCAATCCCGGTTTGCAGTGGCTCGGTTCGGGCATTATCGAATGGGTCAAAGCTCTTTTTTACAAAGGCGAATCCTATGACACGATGGACGCCGAAGCGGCGCAGATCCCGCCCGGTTGCAACGGTGTGAAACTCGTTCCCGACTTTTTGCCGACCGATCCCGAAGGCGGCGCGATTACGGGACTGGTGCTCGGGCGTTCCCGCGCGCACATCTATCGTGCGGCGATGGAAGCGTTGACCTGGCGTCTGAAATCGCGTTTGGCGCGGCTTGAGATCGTCGGCGGCTTTAAAAGCGACAGCCTTGTCCTCGTCGGCGGCGGCGCACGCAACAAGATTTGGACGCAGATCCGCGCGGATATTTTGGGCATCCCCGTCAAAGTCTCCGAAGTCTCGGAAAGCACCGTGCTCGGTGCCGCTATGTTCGCATTTGCCGGCATCGGCGCGTTCCCGTCACCCGAATCCGTCCGCGAAGCCTTCGGCATCCGCTACACGACCTATCTTCCCGGTAAACAGGATTATTCAAACCTCTAAACTTTAACATTCAAAAAATCAAATATCATGAGCGATTCAAAAACCGATTGGTCCATCAAACCCGAACTCCCGGATCGTGTGTTCCCGTGGGAAAAATACGACCCGCAAACACGCGAGGAAGTCGAGGCGTTTTTTAACAGCCCCGAAATCCGCGTCATCAAGGAACGCATGTGCGATATGGGACGCCGCCTGTGGCAGCGCGAATATGTTGACGGGAACGGCGGAAATATTTCCGTGCGCGTCGCAAAAAATCTTTTGCTGTGTTCACCGACGCTTTGTTCCAAGGGCTTTATGACACCTGAAGACATTTGTATGGTCGATATGGAAGCCCGCCAAAAAGCCGGCATCCGTCCTTCGACGAGTGAAGTCAAAACGCATATCGCGATGATGAAGTCCGTCGGGGTCAATTCGTGCATTCACGCGCACCCGCCGCACTGCAACGCGTTTTTGTTCGCGGGTATCGTGCCGCCGTCGGGCATCAATCCCGAAGCCGACATCTTTCTCGGACACATCGCGCTCGCGCCCTACGGCACTCCGGGCTCGCCCGAAACGGCGGAGGCGGTCGCCAAGGCTGCGAAACAATCGACGGTCGTCTTTATGGAAAACCACGGCGTCATCACCGGCGCACGCCATGTCGAAGAAGCCGAATGGTTTATGGAAAACGCGGACGCCTATTGCCGCATGGTGCTCCTGGCGGACGCCCACAAAGCGCCGCTCAACCAAGTCGGTCCCGAAGGCGTGGCAGATTTCTTGGCGATTCGCAAATCAATCGGCTATAGCGTTCCCGAAAACCAACCGCTTTACAACATGGAAACTTATGCCGGATACAAACTCGGCAAATCTGGAAAATAACTTAAAAGTTTTGAAAATATGTTAAAAGGAATCTCTCCGTTTATCAGTCCGGATCTCCTTAAGATCCTCGCGCAAATGGGACACGGCGACGAGATCGTCATCTCGGACGCGCATTTCCCGGCGCACACCTTCAATCCGACGGTCGTGCGCGCCGACGGCGTTCCCGCGGACAAACTGCTCGCGGGCATTGTGCCGCTGTTCGAACTCGACGCCTATGCCGTTCCCGTGATCATGATGGAAGCCGTTCCCGGCGATTCGCTCGATCCCGCCGTCGAGGAAAAATATCGGAAGGCGCTCGCCTACGACGGAAAAATCGAACGCATGGAACGCTACGCTTTTTACGAACGCGCAAAAAAAGCTTTCGCGGTCGTCATCTCCGGTGAGACGGCAAAATACGGAAATATAATTTTGAAAAAAGGGGTTACGCTTTGTTCGTAAAAAAATAAATTAAATCTGTAGTTTTGCGTTATTGTTTCAGGCTTAAAATTTTTGAGCAAAAATTTTATAATTTCTCTTGCAATATTTGTTTGAGTGTTTTTTAATTTATTTATTGAAAGACTCGCTGTTAACTAAGTAAAAATTAAGTTTTGACAATTATTTAACACAAATAAAAGATTCAGGAAATAGTCGAGAAATACCCCAAGCCTTTTTTCTCAAACTAATAATAACCAACTATAATATATATTATGGCAACACCTAAAAAACCTACGGCAAAAAAACCTGCTCCCGCCAAGAAGGCTGCTCCGGCGAAAAAAGCTGCTCCTGCTAAGAAAGCCGCTCCCGCCAAGAAAGCTGCTCCGGCTAAGAAAGCTGCTCCCGCCAAGAAGGCTGCTCCGGCTAAGAAGGCCGCTCCCGCCAAGAAGGCTGCTCCGGCTAAGAAAGCCGCTCCCGCAAAAGCTGCTCCGGCGAAGAAGGCTCCGTGCAAGAAGGCTGCTTGCAAAGCCGCTCCCGCCAAGAAGGCTTGCGGTTGCAAAAAAGCTTGTGCGAAGAAATAAGTTTTTTGCCGTTTTTGAAAAGCGTCGCTCCCGAGGGCGGCGCTTTTTTTATAAGGTTTATGAAGCTGATCCAAAAATCGTATAATTAAACTATGGAAGACATTTTAGACTTGAGCAGGTCGGGCGTCATCGAAGCTTCTGCGGGAACGGGAAAGACTTGGACCATCAATGAGATTTATAAAAGTTTGATCCTCGGGAAAAAATATTATGGGGCGGATTTGGCGGAGGATAAAAAAGCGGAAAAGATTGATCCCTGCAAGGTCGGCGAGATTTTGGTCGTGACGTTTACCAACGCGGCGACGGCGGAGTTGCGGGAACGCATCCAAAGCGGGATCGAAAAAGAGTTGGGAAACGCAAATCTGTCCGAAGAAGACAGCGTGCTGCTCCGCCTGGCATCAATGAGCTTTGACGAAGCGCACATTAGCACGATCCATTCATTTTGTCACGAGATCTTAACACAATTTTCCACCGAATGCGGTTTGCCGGACCGGCTTGAAATCGAGACGGACATTTCCGCGCAACGGGAATATTTTGCCGGGAAATATTGCGCCGCGAAAGTTTTGCAGGGCGGGGACGATTTTTGGAAAACGGCGGCGGAGCTTGTGGCGGGAATTTGGAAAGAGCAGGAAAAGCATTTGGGCAAACTGTCGGTGGGCAAAGCCGACGGAGTTCACAGCGCGGCGAAGAAAAATTATGAAACGGCAATGGGGGAGGGTTTTGAACTTTGGACGAATTTTCGCAAACGCCAAATCATCCAGACCGCGACGATTTCCCATGATGAGACTTTGAGAATTTTGCAGGAGGCGTTGGAAAAAAATCCGGCGATCGCCCGAGAAATTTCCAAACGCTACAAAGTCGCGCTCATCGATGAGGCGCAGGACACCGACGATATCCAGGCGGATATTTTCAAACGCATTTTTTGGGAAAACAAAAACAGCCGGCTTTTTTATATCGGCGATCCCAAGCAGTCGATTTATTCTTTTAGAGGCGGCGATGTGAAGTCTTATGAAAAAATGAGGGAGGAGATTTTGTCGGCGGGAACGAAAGTTTTTTCTCTCGGCAAAAATTTTCGCTCAACCCAAGCTATCATCGACGGCGTGAACCGGCTTTTTAAGGGAGAGTCGGAGCCGGAGACTTCTATTTTCACTGAAAAATTTAACGAGTTTGGCGGGAACGACGGGAAATTTCCCGTTCCCAAATGCGAAAAAGGTTTCAAGGAAGGTGAAGCGCCGTTTGACTGCAAAAAGGCATTTTATTACCTGGACATCAACGCGGAGGGCAAGCTGATCCCGATGATTGTCCGCTTGGTCCGGGAAAAGGGCGTTCCCGCCAGCCGCATCGCGGTTTTGGCAAAAGGGAATGAGACTTTGCGAAAATATCGGAAAGAGCTCATGAAAGAGGGCGTTCCCGCCGTTTGCACGGGAGAAGAGTCGGTGTATTCAACCGTGGAGGCGAAGTTATTTTTAAATCTTTTGAAAGGAATCAACGGCGACTTGGGCGCGGAAGAATTGAATTATGTCTATGCCTCAAAACTTTTTTGCGGCGAAGTCGCGGACGGCGAAGGCGCGGATGACGATTTCCGGGAACGGCTTTGGGAGGCGCGGCAGATTTGGAGCAAAAACGGAATCCTGCAGGCGATCGAAAATTTGGACGCGAAATATTCCATCTATGAAAATCTGGCGCGACCCGCGGGAACGACGGAAAAAGATCCGCAGGCGGTTTCAGATTTCAAACAAGTCTTGGAACTGACGGCAAAAGAGATCGCGTTAAACAATTGGGGCATCGAACAAACGATAGAGTCGGTCCAGAAAGCTGTCACCGCTGAAGACAATAACGGTTGGAATAAAAGCGGCGGGAACGTCGAAGAGAGCCAGCTGATACGTCTGTCGGGCGGGAAGGACGCCGTGCAGCTTTCGACAATCTATAAAAGCAAAGGCTTGGAATACGACATCGTTTTCCTGCCGGATTTGACGGAAATCAAATATACAAAAAAGAACAAGCCGGAATTTAAAATCAGCGACGACCGGGAAAGTCTGCTGTTCAAAGATTTGAACGAAAAAGAATTTGAGAATCTTTTTTCCCGCGCCAATCTTCAAGATACGGCGTGCCTCGTTTATGTCGCCTTAACGCGCGCCAAATATTTTTGCGTCGTGTTCGACGATTCTCCAAATGATGACAAAAAGTCGTCGTATATGAAGGATTTGGCTAAGCGTTTGCGGGAAAATGGCGATTGCGAATCCTGGACTTTTGGCGGGAACGCGTCCGCTTGGGGGACGGTGGATGAGATTGCCGCGCATTTGCCGGCGATCCCGCTCGAAAAGCCCAAGAAGGAAGCGTTCGATTATGACAAAATCTTGCGGCAGAATGAAGCGTTGCGCCAGCGGCGTTTTAAGGATTGTTGGGGCTTGTCGAGTTACAGCGGTCTTATGAAAAGCCACGAGGCGGAAGCGTCCGCGGAGGAGGAGGCGCTCTCGTCCGTGCACGAGGATTCGCCCGTCGCCGACAACGGGAACGCCCGTTCCCGCGGGAACGGAACAAAGGGCGAAAAAAAATACCGCCGGGAAAAACACACAGAGCAGATTCCCGCGGGAACGACATTCGGGAGCGAGGTGCATTCGATTTTTGAAAAAATCGATTTTGCCGATCCCGACACAGGACTCGATTCCTGGCGCGACACCAACGGCAGTTTCAAGCCGGAAGTCGCCGCCATCGTCGCCGATATGGTTAAAAAAACATTGGAGCTGAAAATCGCCGGCGACAAAAGAATCCGCGATTTTGACTGCCGGCGCGATGTGCGCCGCGAAATGGAGTTTTATCTCTCGCTCGCATCCCAAGAAAATTTTGTTGAATCCATGGGAGCGGCATTGCGGGACAGCGGGAACGGCGTTTATCAAAAAACCTACGGGCGCTTTTTTGAAAACAAATCGAAGTTTTGCAAAAAGCTTGAAGGTTTGCTGACGGGATCGATTGATGCTGTTTTGCGAGATGGCGAGCGCTATTACATCGTCGATTGGAAGACGAATATCGTAAGAAGCGATGCGTTTGAAATTTGCGAATCCGACATCGAGGACGAAATCGTCGAGCACGGCTATGCGTTGCAATGGCTTTTTTATGCCGTCGCTTTGCGGGCGTTTTTGAGAAAGTCCGGCGTTTACAAGCCGGGCATCTTGGGCGGCGTGCGCTATGTTTTTGTGCGTTGGCAGGCAGTCTATGCGGCGGAACCTGATGACGCTTTGCTGGACAAAGTCGAAGCGGCGCTCGGTTACAATGTAAAGTAGGGAGGATTTTTTGATGAAAAAAGTGAATGTTGAAGAACTGCGAAAAGATTTTTTTAAGGTGAAGTTTTCCTTGGCTCTCGACGGCGACAAAAAGTCCGCCGAGTCCGCCGTTCCCGGTAAGGCGCTCGAATTGGAAGAGGAACAAAGCGCGAATCTGCGGGAACGGCTGGAAGTCAAAGCGGAGGAGGGCGAGCCGGTGTTTTTTTCCACCGGCGAAGAAGGATTGTCAAAGATGACGGCGGAGGAGCGAAAAGAGTTTGACGGCGCTTATTTTGTCTTTGATCCCGTCGCGGGAACGCTCTTGTTGCAGGAGGGGGCGAACACTTTTTTGTTGCAGCGCATCTGTGAGGAATTTTTGAAAATGTTCGCGGAGAAACTCGCGAAAAAGACGGTCTCCCTGTCACAGGAAGAATGGAAGACCGCCTACAGTCTCTTGTATCGCCTCTGCGAAGTCGTCTATGTCGGGAACGGCAGCTGCTTGAAAGAAATGACGGCGGAGGAAATCGCGTTTTTGGAAAAAATGCTCGCGGATGCTCCGGCTTTGATTGGCAGCGGGACGGACAAAGACGGAAAACCCGTTCCCGCGTCGCTCGTCTTTGACCGCAGCCTCTCGAGCCCCGCTTTGTTTTTTAACCGGCACTTTGTCGAGGAATGGACGATCGCCAAGGAAATCGCGACGATCGCCGGGACGGTGACAAAAAAAATCAGCAAGGAACAAGAAGAGGCGATCGACTATCGTTCGGAGCGGACCTTCGAACTGCGCGAGGAACAAAAAAATGCCGTGCGGGCGATTTTGAAAAATCGTCTGACGGTCGTGCGCGGAGGTCCGGGAACGGGAAAAACGACCTTGCTCCTGCGCGCGCTCATTTGTCTCAAACTCGAAAACTCCTCGGCGAAAATCGCGTTGGCGGCACCGACGGGAAAAGCCGCTGCGCGCATGAAGGAGTCGCTTTCCGCCCAAAACTATGACGGCAACGGCAAAGAATTTCTCGACGAAATCCGCGACTTGCAGCCGACGACCGTCCACCGGCTTTTGGGACTCAACTATTCAAATGTCGAGCCCAAAGCGCTCGAAGGCGTGGATGTCCTGATCGTTGACGAGTTTTCGATGGTCTCGCAAGATCTGGCGGCAAAAATTTTTAAGGCGGCTCGCGGGAACGCGAATCTGCGCTTAGTGTTCTTGGGCGACGAAAACCAGCTGGACTCCGTCGAGGCGGGACATGTGCTCGGTGAACTGTCGCGCGTGGACGATTTGTTGCCGGAACCGAAACTTGTCGAAAGTAACCGTTTCGGCTCGGACAAATTTGTCGGGCGTCTCTCAAAGGCGCTTCTCGAGGGCGACGGGGATGCTTTTGAAAAACTGCTGAACGACGAAAGCGGCAGGGAAAAATATTGCGAGATTTTTGAGTTTGGGGAAAAAGAGCAGAGGAGTGCCGCCAAATTGGAGGAATATTTGAAAAAAATCGTTCCCGAAAAATTGCAGCATCCGGAGCTTTATTCCCCCGAAGAGATTTTGGAGTCTGCGGAGAGTTTCAAAGTGTTGACGCCGACGCACAACGGCAATATGGGCGATGAATCCTTGAACAGGCTCTGTTGCAAAATCTGTCGCGGGAACGCCGATGAGGAGAGCCGCTGTTTTCACGGCGAGCCGATTATCTTGATGCAGAAAAGCAGGGATTTTAATCTGGAAAAAGGCGAAACGGGCGTGATCGTCCGCGATGAGGAGCGAGAGAGCTTTGTCGCGCTTTTCAAGGGCGCGCACGGAGTCTGCCGGAAACTTTCCTTGAATGTCTTGCCGGAATGGCAGACCGCCTATGCGATCACGATTCACAAGTCGCAGGGCTCGGAATACAGCCGTCTTGCCGTCTTCGTTCCCGCCGACTGCCATCCCAAACTGTTGAACCGCCAGTTGCTCTATACCGCGATCACACGATTCAAGGAGAGTGGCGGCGATTGTCGTTTTTCGCTGTGCTACGATGCGAAGCGCCTGGAAAAATGCCGGGTCGTGAAAGAGTCGTTCGCGACATTTTTGGCGGAGCGGATTCGTCGTTTTTTCTCATAATTCGCAGTTTGCGGACATAGGGCAATGTTTGTAGAATTTAAGTATGAAAATTGCGGTTGTCGGCACGGGTGGCGTCGGCGCTTTTTACGGCGCCCGCTTAGCGCAGTCGGGTCAAGAGCTTTGGTGCTTGGCGCGCAGCGACTATGATGTCGTCAAGGCGCGCGGCGGCTATTGGATCAACGATCATTTCCATCATCTCCCGCGAACGCTCGTTCCCGTCAATCTCGCAAAAAGCCCCGAGGAAATCGGCTGCTGCGATTTGGTCTTTGTCGCGCTCAAGACAACGGCGAACGACAATTACGAACGCCTGATCCGACCGTTAGTCGGCGAGAACACCCTGATCGTTCCCGCACAAAACGGACTCGGCAATGTCGAAGCGCTGGCGAAACTTTTTGGCAGGGAAAAAATCATCGGGGCGATCACCTATTGCACACTCGTGCGCATCGCGCCTGGGGAAATTGAGACTTTCGGCAGGACGGACCTTTGGCTGGCGGAAGTCTCGGGCGGTCCGCGGGAACGCACTTTCGCGCTCGCCAAAATTTTTGAAAACGCCGGGCTGCCGACTTGTGTCAAAGATTCCTTGGATGAGATTTTGTGGAAGAAACTTTGCTGGAACATCCCCTTTAACGGTCTCTGTGTCGCTTATAATATGAACTGCGGTGAAATGCTCGCCGATCCCGAACGCGAAGCTTGCGCCTGGAGACTTTTGGAGGAGACGCAGGCGGCGGCGCGGGTTTGCGGCGTGGCGATCCCGCGGGAACACTTGGAAGAACAAATGGACTACACCAAAAAATATTGTGCGCAGTATCTGCCCTCGACGCTGCTCGATTTGCGGGCGGGACGGGCCTTGGAGGTCGAGTCGATTTGGGGCGAGCCGCTCCGTCGCGGGAACGCCGCAGGACTGCCGCTGCCGGAGCTTTCGAAACTTTACAAGAAATTGAAGCAATTATCAGAAAAAATCTAAAACTTATTTTGAATTATGCCTTTGAAAAATGAATTAGCGGCGCGTTTGCAGCGCCATCCCAAGCGTGTGGTTTTCCCGGAAGGAAGCGATCCGCGCGTCTTACAGGTCGCCCGTCAGTTTGCGACAATGCGCCTCGGGATTCCGATTTTGGTCGGCAATCGCCAATACATTAAAATCATCGCCGCGCGGCTTTCGATCCGTCTGGAGGGAATTCGCATCGTTGAGCCGGAACGCTCGGAAGATTTTGACGAATACAAGCGCCGTTTTCGCGGTTTTGTGCGGGCGGGAATGCTCGAATGCGACAAACTTGATGACGCGGCGATCGACAATTATGTCAAAACTCCAAGTTATTTTTCCGCGATGATGGTCCTCATGGGTGCGGCGGACGCGATGGTTTGCGGCGTTTCGGAGAGCTCGGCGTCGGCGTTGCGCCCGGTCTTCCAGCTCTTCCCGCGGCAGGAGGGCGTTTCGACGGTTTCGTCGATGCAGATTATGGATTTGTCCAACATGCCTTTGGCGGAAAGTTTGGGGGCGCAAAATATTTTTCTTGCCGATTGCACGGTTCTCCAGGAGCCGACGGCGGAACAGCTGGCGGACATTGCCGTCACGACGGCGATTTTGCGCAACCATTTGACCAATGAGCGCCCCAAGGTCGCGTTTCTCTCTTATACGACGCGCAGCGGCGGGAACGAGAATCTGGAGATTTTGAAAATCCGCGAAGCGGTGTCGCGCGCGCGGACGAAGGCGAAGGAATTGGGCATCGAGGCGGATTTTGACGGCGATTTCCAGGCGGATGTCGCCTTGGATCATTTTGCCGCCGCATCCAAGAATATTGAGAGTTCCGTCGCCGGCTGCGCCAATGTTCTGGTTTTCCCGGATTTGATGTCGGCAAAGATCGCTTCGCGTTTCGCCCAGGCGATTTCCGGCGTTCCCTGTTACGGTCAGATCATGACGGGTTTGAAAAACCCCGTGGCGGAGATTTCCCGCGGCGCGTCGGTGCAGGACATTCTCGGTGCGACCATTATTGTCGCGGCGCAGGCTGTTGACAAAAAATATCTTTTCCCGATGGGAGCATAAAATGGCGGGAACGCACGGCAATATCAAAAAATTGGAGTCCGGGAGGATTTTTCCGCTTCTCTTGCAATATTCGTTCCCGGCGATCGCCGGGCTGGTGGTCACGTCGCTTTATAACATCATCGACAGTATTTATATCGGGCAGTGGATCGGTCCCGGGGGATTGGCGGGAACGGCGGTGGCGTTCCCGGTGATGAATCTGGGAGCGGCGGTGGGAACGCTTGTCGGGATCGGCGCGGGCGTGACGACCTCGATTTTTTTGGGCGAAAAACGCTTTTTTGACGCGCGCAAGGTTTTGGGGCAGACATTGGTTTTAGGCATATTGGCGGGCGTTGTCGTCGGCGGGCTGTCGCTTTTGTTTCTGGAGGAGATTTTGCGGCTTTTCGGCGCGAGCGAAACCGTTTTGCCCTATGCTTATGATTTTATGTTCCCGCTCCTGATCGGTCAGGGGCTGACTTATTTCTTTTTTAACCTCAACCACGTGATGCGCGCGTCGGGCTATCCGTTCAAGGCGATGTGCTCGATGATGATTTCCGCGGTCATCAATGTCGTGCTCGCGCCGATATTTTTGTATTGGGGCTGGGGGATTCAGGGTGTCGCCTGGGCGACGGTCCTGGCGCAATTGTGCGGAGCGTTTCTGATTCTTTTTCACTTTTTGAACGACAAGAACACGGTTTATTTTTGTCGCGGGATCTATAAGCTGGAATGGCCGTTGGTGCGCCAGATTTGTTTTTCGGGCTTGCCGCCTTCGGTGATGAATGTTGTCGGCTGTCTGGTGATTATCATCATCAACTGGCAGTTGAATCTTCATGGTGGCGATACGGCGGTCGCGGCAAACGGCATTTTTAACCGTTGCGCGATGTTTATTGCGTTTTGTATTGTCGGGATCGCCCAGGGCGCGCAGCCGATCATCGGTTTCAATTTTGGGGCCAATCAGGTTTGGCGCGTCAAGAAAACGCTTTTTTGGGCTTTGGTGCTCGGTGCGGGAACGTCCACGGTTTTGGGGATCTATTGTATCGCGTTCCCGCGAACGGTGGCGGCGTGTTTTACGCAGGATCCGGCTCTCTTGGATGCGGGCGCGGAGGCGATGCGCTGGGGCACTTTGGCGCTCCCGATTGTGGGATTGCAAATCATTTGCATTCATTTTTTCCAATCGATCGGCAAGGCTCATTTGTCCGTCATTTTGTCGTTCACGCGCCAAGCGTTTTTTCTGATTCCCGGCTTATTGGTCTTCCCGAGTTTTTGGAACACGATGGGCGTTTGGGTGGCGTTCCCGGTGGCGGACACGGTGGCGACGGTTTTGGCCTTGTCGCTTTTGCTGTGGTTTTTGGCGCGTTATGAGCGGAGCAATCACGCGGACTTGGTGAAACAGACGGTATTGGAGCAGGGCGCGAATGAATAAAAAGGAACGTGCGGCGTATATTATGGATTGCCTGGACAAGCTTTACGGCGTTCCCGCGATCCCGTTGCAGCACAGGGATCCGTTTACTCTGTTGGTCGCCGTCGTACTCTCTGCGCAATGCACGGACGCGCGCGTCAATCAGGTGACGCCCCAATTGTTCAAACTGGCGGACACGGCGCAGGCGATGGCAAAATGTTCCGTCGGGCAAGTCGATGCGATCGTCCGCCCCTGCGGACTTTCCCCGAGAAAAGCGCAGTCGATCGTCGCGCTCTCCAAGATCCTTGTTGAAAAACACGACGGGAACGTTCCCGCAAATTTTGAAGATTTGGAAGCGCTGCCGGGTGTCGGGCACAAAACCGCGAGCGTCGTGATGAGCCAGGCGTTCGGCGTTCCCGCGTTCCCGGTCGATACGCACATTCACCGGCTGGCGGCGCGTTGGAAACTTTCAAGCGGCAAATCGGTCGTGCAGACGGAGCGGGATCTAAAAAAGATTTTTCCGCGGGAACGCTGGAACCGCCTGCATTTGCAAATGATCTATTACGGCAGGGAATATTGCCCGGCGTTGCGGCACGATCCCGAACGCTGTCCGATCTGCAAAGCTTTGAAAAAATAAGAAATGGGCGCGCAGGATCCGGATGAAATTTTTGACGTTGTCGATGAGCGGGATCGCGTTGTCGGCAGGGAACGCCGTTGTGTCGTCCACGAAAAACATCTGCGGCACCGCGCAGTGCATTTGCTGGTGCTCAATCCGTCGCGCGACGCGATCCTGTTGCAAAAACGCTCGATGGCGAAAGATTCCTGTCCGGGGCTGTTGTCGAGCGCGTGCGCGGGACATGTCGATGCGGGAGAAGATTACGAGAGCGCCGTTTTGCGGGAACTGCAGGAAGAACTGGGATTGACGCTCGACCCGGAGGAAATTTTTAAAATCGGCCGCCAGGAGCCGAGCGAGACAAACGGTTTCGAGTTCGTGAATATTTATCTTTGCTATATTCCGCAAGGGCGGCATTTTGCCTACAATCGCGAGGAAATCGACGCGCTTTGCTGGATGGAGGTCGCGGATTTTTTTGAGGCCTTGGACAAAAGTCCCGAAAAATTCGCGCCGTCGTTTGTTTCGCTTGTCCGAAAAGTTTTTGTCGGTGAGCCCGTTCCCGTGCGGGAGGATTTTGAAAATCAAAAATGCGCGCTGACGATCGAACGGCTTGGCGGGAACGGCGTTTTGACGATTCCTGTCGTCGGCTCGAAAAAATGTCGCCGGCTGACGCTCAAATACGACAAGGGGCGTATGCTCGTCCTTGTCAATGAACGTCTGAAAGTCACGGAGGATCTGCTCAAAAAAATTGAACTTTTTGTCATCGGCAACCGCCCTTGGATCGAGCGGCAGTTGGGCAAGGCGCGGGAACGGCAGTTTGTTTTGAAATCCGCGGGAACGCTCCGGGACCATCTTCGCGACAATCCTCAAATCGATTTGCCGCTCGACGCCTGTGAATATAAAAAAAGCCTCGAGATTGTTCCCGTCCCGCTAAAAGCCTTTTATCTCCTGGACAAAAACGATGAGAAAGTGATTGTCGGCGTGCGCGAAAATCACGAGGAGGAGGATTTGCGCGCGCAGTTGCGCCTTGTCGCGGGAAGAGTTTTGCCGGAGCAGGTGCGGCTATTGGCGGCGCGCTGCGGTGTCAGTGTCGGGGATATTAACATCAAGGATATGAGCAGCCAGTGGGGTTCGTGCGCGCGCAACGGCAACATCAGCCTGAACTATTCTCTGCTTTTGTTGCCGGCAAAACTGCGCAATCACGTAATCCTGCACGAGCTTTGCCACCGGTTGCATATGAATCATTCCGGACGGTTTTGGGAACAACTCAACCGCTGGGATCCGAAAACCGCCGAGCACGACCGCCGCTTGAACCATTGGGGGAACTTGCTGAAATTTTAATTTTCGCGTTCCCGCAAAAAAACGAAATCGCGTTCCCGCAAAACGGCGTTCCCGAGAAATTATAAATCGGGGAAGCAGACCGTTTTGAATTTTTCGGCGAGCGCCCGGGCTTGAATGCGCCGCGGAGCGTCGGCGAGTTCGGCAGGAACGCCGTAGGCTTCATGGGCATCGACGCGGATTGTCACGCGGCCGGTGCCGGGATAGCAGGGAAATTGGTCTTTGGCGAGAACGCGTTCGCTAAAATTGATGGAAACCGGCAAGACGGGCGCGCCGGCGTTGGCGGCGATATGAAACGCGCCCAAGTGGACGGTCGGCTTTGTGTGGGCGCGCGTGCGCGTTTGTTCCGGGAAAATGATGATATTGAATCCCTGCGCGAGGAGTTCTTTGCTTTGTTCGAGGAGTTTTTCGAAGGGAACACCGTTTGAGAGATAGGCGTTATTGACGAGTCCGGCGCAAAAAAAGTTGCGGGTCAGGGATTCTTTGGCGATGCAGATGCTGTCGCGGGTCTCGACGATGAGGAGAATAATATCGACGAGAGACGGATGGTTGGCGACGATGACATGCCCGCGGACCGTTTTGAGGACGTTTTGCGGCTGCGCGATGATTTTGCAGAGCCAGGTCGCCTTAAAAAGTCCGAGAAAAAGTGTCCAGGACCAACGGATGATTTTGGCGAAGAGCCTCCGCCGTGCATAAGGTTCGCGAGTGGCGAAGGCGCAGAGCGGGAAAATAAGACCTGAAATCGCCAGCGCTCCGATACCAAAGACCAAAAAGCAAAAAAGCGAGGTCAGGTAACGGCGGGCGATTTCAAGTTTCTTTAACATCTTATTGCGGCGTCAGCCGGATTGTCGTTCCCGCGACAGGCGTTCCCGCGGCGAGCGCTTTGAGCAGGGCGGGAATCCCGATCGGGGAATTTTCCTTGGCGGGAACGGCGTCGAGGGTGAAGGCGTTCCCGCGCCCGATGAGGACGGAGAGCGTTCCCGCGTCGATTTTTTCGGCGACACCGGGGAGTTCCGGCGCAGACTCTTCGCCGTAGCACAACAAGACGCGCTCGTAGCGTTTGAGCCAGAGGGCGGCTTGCAGGAAGGCAGCTTCGAGACTTGACGTTCCCGCAGAAATCGCCGTGTAGTTTTGGCGATTTTTATACATCAGCGTAAAAAGGCTCGGGACGGTGTTGTGGACGGAGAGGGAAAAGCCGCCCTGGGAGACCATGCCGGTTTCCGCGCGTTCGAAAAGCAGATTGAGTTCTCGGTTCCATTCGCCCCAGCGCGAAGAAAAAACGAAGGGGACATCGGCGAGCGTTTCGGCGTTCCCGCAGGCGGAGAGTGTCAGCAAGGCGCTTTTTGAGAGGGTGCTCAGTTTGCGTTTGATCGGCAGCGCGAGACCTTTTGTGTTGGGCGCGTCGTCGTTAAAAATCCGGAGCGGGAACGGCGTTGCGGGAACGGCGCCGGTGCAGCCCGGCAGCCAGGCGGCGGCTTGGATGATGTCAAAACTTATTGCCATTTTTTGAAAATGAGCGAAGTGTTGATGCCGCCGAATGCGAAGTTGTTGCTCATGACATATTCGCAATCTATTTTTTTGCCTTCGCCGGTGATGTAGTCGAGTTCGCCGCAGGCGGGATCGACATTTTCGAGATTGAGGGTCGGGGCAAACCAGCCTTTGTTCATCATATCGATCGAGGCGATGGCTTCGAGAGCTCCGCAGGCGCCGAGCGTGTGCCCGATATAGCTTTTGAGGCTCGAGATGGGGACGGCGCGTTTGAAGACGTTGCGGGTGGCGGTTGTTTCCGCGATGTCGCCGCGTCCTGTCGCGGTGCCGTGGGCGTTGACATAGCCGATGGCGTTCCCGTCGAGTCCGGCGCTGTCGAGCGCCAGCTGCAAGGCGATCGCCATTGTCTTGGCGTTGGGATTGGTGATGTGCGTGCCGTCGGTGTTGGTGCCGAAGCCGACGATCTCGGCGTAAATATGCGCACCGCGCGCCTTGGCGTGTTCGAGTTCCTCGAGAATCAGCGTTCCCGCGCCTTCGCCGATGACGAGCCCGTCGCGATCCTTGTCAAAGGGACGAATGGATTTTTCGGGCGTGTCGTTTTTTGTCGAGGTCGCAAACAGCGCATCAAAAATGCAGACTTGCGGGAGCGAGAGGGATTCCGAACCGCCGGCGATCATAAGATCCTGCAAGCCGTATTTGATGGTCTCGTAGGCGAGTCCGATGGAGAGACTGCCGGAGGTGCAGGCGGTCGAAGTCGGGAGCAGGCGGCCTGTCGTTTTGAAGAAAAGTCCGATGTTGACGGGAACGGTATGCCCCATCATTTTGACATAGGTGCCGGAGTTGAAGGCACTGACGGATTTTTGTTCGTAAAGCGTGCTGAGCGTGTAGTGTTCGACGAGGGAGCCTGTGCAGGAACCGTAGGCGACGCCCATTTTGCCACCGCAGAGCGTTTCGCTGTTTTGCGGGATGCCAGCGTCCGCGAGCGCTTTTTCCGTCGCGTCGATGCCGAGCACGGAGACTTCCGACATCGTGCGCATCTGCTTGCGGTCGTATGCCGGCATCTGATAATCCGTCATCGGTGCGCTCAGGCGGGAACGCAAACCTTTGTATTGTTCCCAGTCGGGATTGTTTTTGACACAATTTTCAAAAACATGCATTCGCTGCCACATTGCTTCGCGGTCATTGCCCAATGCCGAAATGGCAGACATTCCTGTAATAACAACTCGTCTCATATTGAAAAAGATTTTATTTGTAAAAAAATTGGATTAGCAAAGTCCTCCGTTGACGGAGATGACTTGTCGTGTGATGTAGGCGGCTTCCGGAGAGAAAAGGAAGGCGACTGTCGCGGCGACTTCTTCGGGCGTTCCCGCGCGTTGCATGGGGATCGCCTTAAAGATTTCCTCCTTGGGCGCCAGGAGATTGGCGGTCATGTCGGTGTCGATAAATCCGGGAGCGACGCAGTTGACGGTGATTTTGCGCTTTGCCATCTCGACGGCGAGCGCCTTGGTGGCGCCGATGATGCCGGCTTTTGAGGCGGAGTAGTTGACTTGTCCGCGATTGCCGACGATCCCGCTGACGGACGAGAGGGTGACGATTCTGCCGCCGTCGCGCAGGCGGACCATCGGCATGACGAGCGTTTGCAGCACATTGTAAAATCCGTCCAGGTTGGTGCGCAAAACCCGGTCCCATTCGTCGCCGGAGAGCATCGGGAACGCGTTGTCGGCGGTAATGCCGGCGTTGCAGACGACACCCCAAAACGCGCCGTTGGCTTCAATGTCCGCATTGAGGACAGCGGCGCACTGTTCGCGGTCGGAGACGTCAAAGGCAAGGGCGGTCGCTGGCGTTCCCGCGGCGGTCAGCGTTTGGGCGAGTTCCTGTGCCGCCGATAAATTTTTGTTGGCGTGGAGCACAAGGGAATAGGCGCCGTTGAGGGCGAGCGACTGGCGGGCAAGGGCTTGGGCGATGGCTTTGCCGATCCCGCGGCTGGATCCGGTTATCAAAATGCGTTTCATAAGTCTAAAAGTTGATTGTTTCCATTTTTTCCATAAAAGACGGCGTTCCCGCAAACCATTGGATCTCCGGCATCGTGTGTTCGATTTTTTTGAGCGGGAACGGATTGTTTTTGACAAAACGAATCGTCCTGCCGGAGGCGATGAGCATCGCATAGGCGGCGGCGATGTCCCAAATGCGCGTTTTGAAATCGATGCTGCCGTCGATGGCGCCGAAGGCGTTGTAAGCGAGATTGAGGGCGGCGGAGCCCTGGCATCGGAACGGGTTGACGGTCAGCAGGGGTTCAAGCGCCGAGAGGATTTTGGCGGGAACGGGAAAATGCATCGACAGGATCGAACGCTCGTCATAAGCCTGCGCCGGCTCCGGCACAAAGGGCGCGCCGTTTTTCAAAAGCCCGATGTCGTTCCCGCCCTCGAGAATCTGATTTTGCGCATTGTCATAAACAATCCCATAGACGGGAACGCCGTTTTGCAAAATGGCGAGAGAAATGGCGCATTGCGGCATGCCGCGCGCGAAATTGTTGGTGCCGTCGATAGGGTCGAGCACCCAGGCGAAGGGTGCGGAAAATTTGCGGCTCGTTCCCGCGGCGGGCAAATCCTCCTCCGAGCAAAAATCATCTTGCGGGAACGCCGTCAAAACGCTTTTGGCAATCGTCTTCGACAAGGCGAGATCCGCGGCGGTCACACGCGAACAATCCTCTTTCCAATAACTTTTGACATGCGAAAAGTTTTTTTGGAAAAAAGGAATTTGTTCGCGGATAATCTGCCGCGTGAATTGGCGGCGCTCGTTTAGGGCGTCTGCCATTATTTTTTCTTTTTTGCGGCTGTTGTTCCGCTCTTTGCCGCCGGCTTTACGGGAACGGCGCTTTTTGCGGGAGCCGCTTTGGCGGGAGCATCCTTGGCTTTTGCCGCCGGCTTATTTTTGGCGGGTTTTGCCTTTGCCGGCGGCGGGAACGCGCCTTTGCGGGTTTCGATCGCGTCGCGATAAACTTTTTCGTATTGTTCGACGGAGCGGTCCCAGCTGAAATCTTTTCGCATGCCGTTGGCTCTCACCGAGAGGTATTCGCTCGGATAGTCGTAGTAGAGTTGGAGCGCGCGCTCGATAGCCCAGCGGAGGGCGTTGGGGTCGGCGTCATGGAAATTGATGCCGGTGCCTTGTCCGGGCATTCTCGGATCCCACGGGATGACGGTGTCCACGAGACCGCCGGTCGTGCGCACAATCGGCAGGGTGCCGTATGCCATGGAATACATCTGGTTGAGGCCGCAGGGTTCAAATCTGGACGGCATCACGAAGAAGTCCGCGCCGGCTTCGATCATGTGGGCGAGTTTGTTGTTGTAGCCGATCGTCACCGACATTTTTTCGGGATACATGCCCGCGAGGTTGCTGAAAATATGTTCGAGCATGGGATCGCCGCTACCGAGGAGGACGACCTGCATTGATGCACGCGACAAAAGGTCGGGCAAGACGCTCGCGAGCAAATCGAGGCCTTTCTGGTCCGCCAGTCTCGAGACGACACCAAAGAGCGGGACATTGTCTTTGACGGGCAGTCCCGCTTGCCGCTGCAGTTCGGCTTTGCAAATGTTTTTGCCGCTAAAATCGTCCGCGTTGAAGTTTGCGGGAACGAGTTTGTCGATCAGCGGCGACCATTCTCCGTAGTCGATGCCGTTGATGATGCCGACCAAATCGCGGGAACGGTGGCGCAGGACGCCGTCGATGCCGAAACCGTATTGCGGCGTTTGGATCTCAAATGCATAGGTCGGCGACACCGTCGTGATCTTTGTCGCGTGATAAAGCGCGCCCTTCATCATGTTGAGGCCGCCGAGCGACTCGTAGTTGTCCGGCGAAAAAAGTCCCCAGGGGAGGCCGAGATATTCGATGATCCCGCGCGGCGCATAGCCTTGGTGCTGGAGATTGTGGATCGTGAAAACGATGCCGGCGCGCGCCGTGCGGCGCCAATTGTCGCGCGTGTTGAGAATCGCGGGAACGAGACCCGTCGTCCAGTCGTGACAATGGACAATGTCGGGAATCCAGTTGCTCTGTTCGCAAAAATCAATGGCGGCTTTGCAAAAAAACGCGAAGCGGTAGCTGTCGTCGGGACGCTTGGAGTAGATTTCGGGAGCTCCGAAAAAATGATTGTATTCGATAAAGGAGATTTCCGCGCCGTGGAACGGGACGTTCCAAACGGCACATTCGCTGAACATGCCGAGCCCGAGCTCCACGCGGACGGGATCGGGATAAGCCTTCCAAGTGCTGTCGCGCTTGACGGAGCCGTAAGCGGGCGTGATAACGCGGACCTCATGGCCGTGTTTCGCCATATATTTTGTCATTGCCGCCACAGCGTCTCCAAGACCTCCGGTCTTCGAAAAAGGGGCGATTTCGGGAGAGAGCATCAGGATTTTCATAATTCCCATTATAATTGCCTCGCGCGCGCGAATCAACACAATCTTCGCGGGAACGGGAACGCCTCAAAAGCTTCTCGCCGCTCCCGCAAAAAAGGTCGTTCCCGCAAAGTGGAGCGTTGTTTTAAAAAATGTTTTTACAAACAGAATTAGATTTGTTTTAATTTAGAGAAATAAGAAATTTCATATATGGTCGAAAGCATCACAAGAGAATTGGTTGTTCAAAACAAAATGGGCATTCATGCTCGCCCGGCGGCGATGATTGTGCGGATTGCAAACAAACATCCTGCGGTGGAGCTTGAAGTCGAAAAAGACGGCGAGCGCGTGAACGGCAAATCGATTATGGGACTGATGATGCTCGCCGCCGGACACGGCTCGAAACTTCTCTTCGAAGTCAGCGGCGATTTGACGGACGGTGAAAAAATGCTCGACGACATCGAGGCGCTTTTCAAAAGCCGCTTTAACGAGGAATAGGCAGTTTTCGCTGTCGAAAAATCCCGTTCCCGCAATGACAAAAATTTTGATCATCAAACCGTCTTCGCTGGGAGATATTTTGCATGCCCTGCAAGTGGTTGAAAGCTTGCGGCAGCGTATGGGCGAGGGAACGGTGGAAATCACCTGGGTCGTGCGGGAAATCTTCGAGCCTCTGGTCGCCGCGACGGAAACGGTCCAGCGCACGATTGTTTACAATCGCAAGGAGGGGCTCCTGGGGATTTGGAAACTCGGCAGGCGCTTGCGGAAGGAACGTTTTGACATCGTTTTGGATATGCAGGGACTCGCGCGCTCGGGTTTTTGGACACTTTGTGCGAAGGCGCCGCTAAAATTGGGACGGGGCGACGCTCGCGAAGGCGCGCGCTTTTGTGCGGACAAACTGACGGCGGCTCCCGCGGGCGGTTTCAAGCATGCTCACGCCGTTGATATTTTGGCGCAGTTTTTGCCCATGCTCGGTTTTTCGAGCCAACTCATCGGCAGTGTCAAATTTACAGGCGCGAGCCTTTCGGAGGCGATCGAAAAAAAGTTGCGTTCCCGCGAGGCGATTCTATTGTTCCCGGATTCGCGACGCGCCGAAAAAGAATGGCCTTATTTTGTGGAGCTTACGCGGCTTTTGTTGTTGGCGTTCCCGCAAAATGTCGTCTGCTGGGTCGGGCAGAGCGCGCTCGTTCCCGCGGAGGATTACGCGACAGACGGGCGTTTTATAAATCTGATGGGGCAGACGAAGCTGCTTGATGTTCCCGCCTTGATCGCCCGGGCGAAATTTTGTGTCACCAATGACAGCGGACCGATGCACATTGCGGCGGCGATGAATGTTCCCGTCTTGGGAATTTTCGGACCGACATCGCCGGAGCTTTACGGACCGTTCCCGCCGACGCGCGAGAACAACAGAGTGCTGGTGGCGCCTGACGGGGACTTAAAAAAATTGCCGGCAACGGTTGTCGCCGACAATTGCAAAATGTTTTTTGCGTAACTTTTATTCTCCGTAAACTTCTTTGGGCCAATAGGTTTTGACGCCTTGGTCTTTGAGATTTTGGAGAAGGGGCTTTGCGCGCTGGGCGAAATTTTTCCAGTTGCGATTTTTCATCGGAGACCATCCGGCTTCGGCGAGGGCGAGCGCGCGCGGGAACGCCTGATAGGTGATTTGGTCGAGGGTCACGAGATGTTCCGACCAGAGAGTGCCTTCGCAGCCGAGGATAAATTTTTGCTCGTTTTCCGGGCGGCCGTATCCGGGGTCAAACTGGTAGCAGCGTTCGAGGGTGACGACGGGCATCCAGCCGTGATTGGGATCGCCGTTGATTTGCGGATAGTCGAGGTAGGCGAATTCTCCGGGGCAGCAGATGACTTTGTAATTTTCCTTGATCGCGCGATCGATCGTGCGCGGTGTCAGCCCCATGCGCCAAGAATACATGATGGCGTTTTTGGGATAATTCGGGACATCGAGTTCATACCAATAAAGCGCGGTTTTGCCGGCTTTTGCCATGGCTTCAAAGTTGCGTTGGAAAAAATAGGCCATCAGTTCCTGGGTGTTCTTGATTTTTTCTTTTTTCATGAACGCATTGCAGTCGGCGCATTTGTCCCAGCATTTTGCCGGAGCTTCGTCGCCGCCGAGGTGAAAATACTTTGAGGGGAAGAGTTTTGTGAGTTCCGCCAGGACGGTGTCAAAGAATTCGTAGGTTTCTTTTTTGCCTGCGCAGAGAAGGGCTTCGGAAACGCCGGCGCGATCCCAGATTTCAATTTTCATTTTGGGATTTTGGCTGAGGAGTCCGGGATCGGCGTTGACGCGGCGGACATATTCGCAGGTGAGTTCGGGATAGGCGGTGATGGCGCCCATATTGTGTCCCGGCATATCGATTTCGGGAACGATATCGACATAGTGGCGTTCGGCGAAGGCAATGATGTCCTTCATTTCTTTTTGGGTATAGTAGCCTCGCGTCCCTTCAGGTTTGTTGGGTTGCGCGCCGACGGTCATCAGTTTTTTGAACTTTGGATTTTTGATCTCGATGCGCCAGCCCTGGTCGTCGGAAAGATGGAGATGGAGAGTGTTGAATTTGTAGCGCGCCATAAGTTCGATAAACTTTTTGACATTTTCGACTGGCTGGAAATTGCGGGCGACGTCCATCATCAGCCCCCGGTATTCGAAGCGTGCGCCGTCTTTGATTTTTACTGCGGGAATTGTTTTTGCGTTCCCGCCGTTTTGCGGATCGATGCAGAGTTCGTCGAGGGTGCAGACGCCGTAAAAGGCTCCGGCTGGCGATGCGCCTTCAATTTTAACGCCTTGCGAAGTGACTTCAAGTTTGTAGGCTTCCGTTTTGCCTTTTTTGGACGGGGCCTTGGCGGTGATGACAATGGCGTTCGGCACGATGACGGCGCCGGGCGCTTTTTGGATCGCCAAATTTTTCTTGTAGCGGGTTTTGAAAAGCTTTTGCAAAAAATCGGCGGCGTTTTTGCTGTTCGCGTCCGCGTAGATGGCATTGATTTGCGAGACTTTGAGTTGTCCCGACATTTGTTTGATTTCCTGCGGCACGGGGATGATGGGCAAGTTTGTTTCTTGCGCCTGTGTTGCGGGAACGCCGATGAGGGC
Source organism: Opitutales bacterium (assembly GCA_024697185.1). Lineage (GTDB taxonomy): Bacteria > Verrucomicrobiota > Verrucomicrobiia > Opitutales > UBA953 > Spyradosoma. The sequence continues at coordinate 27,016 of JAILGB010000029.1, forward strand.
GAGACAAAGCAGGATGCTGTATTTTTTAAGGATGTTCAGGTTCATGTTTTTTGTTATTTGGTTTTTTAAAGCCAGGCTGCGTTTGCAGCACAGCGAAGATTAAAGTTGAGGGCGCGTTTGCCGGTCGGAGTGAGTTTGACGTGCCCTCCGGCGGCGAGCACGAGTGCCATGCCGGCGGCGACGTCCCAGAGATTGGTGTTGTTTTCGCTATAGACATCGGCGCGTCCGCAGGCGACATAGGCGACGGCGAGCGCGGCGGTGCCGATCATTCGGATTTTTTTAAATTTGCCGACTTCTTCGATAAACGGCATAAGGGCGCTCGGGGATTTGTCGGCGAGCGCGGGAAATCCGGTCATAAGGCAGGCTTGGGAGATTTCGTTCGCCCAGGCGGGGACGACGGCGTTCCCGTTGAGAGTCATCCCTTCACCGACGATGCCGGCGTAGAGTTCTTCCGCGTTAAAATTGTAGATGACACCGAGGACGGGTTTGTCGCCGCACATGAGTCCGATGCTGACGCAGGTGAGCGGTTGCCCGCGCTGGTAGTTGAAGGTGCCGTCGAGCGGATCGACGACCCAATAATAGGCGCCCGGCGTTTCGTAGAGTGTGGGATCGCCGCCGAGTTCTTCGCCGAAGACGGGCAGTTGCGTTCCCGCGAGTTCCCGGCGGATGAGTTGCTCCGAGTCGAGGTCGGCGGCAAGTTTGACATCGTTTTTGTCGCAGAGGGAAATCTGTCTGTCGGCGCCGTTTTTCAGGACCGTTCCCGTGGTGCGCGCCGCTTTGATTGCGGTTTCGAGTAAGGAGTGCAAGTTCATGGTTTTAGGGTTTGGGGATTCCGTAAAGTTCGATTTCGATATAATGGTTGCCGCTATCGGAGCTGTTGCCGTTGCTGTAAAAGCGCCAATAGCGCATTGCGGGAATGTCGTTCGGGAGAGTGATGATTTTGCCGAGGTGGGTTTCGATATAAACTTTGTCGTTCCCGTGGCCGAATCCGGCGGAATTGTCAAAATCGTTGTTGAAAAGAGTATAGACTGCGGTTTTGAAATCCGGATCGTTGGAGGCTTGGATGACGACGTCGTGGTAAACGCGTTTTTGCCGGTGGTAGTGCCAAAGGGCGACGGCGCTGATTTTTGCGGATTGTTGCAAATCGATTTGTACCCATTGCAGACCGGGCGCGAGCTCGACTTCGTAGCCTTCGTCGCCGTCTTTGTCTCCGTCGGTGATGTAGTCGAGTTCGCCGACGACGATCAAGTCATCGCTGGCGCTGACCGCTTTCCCGAGCGCGAGATTTTGTGTTCCCGCGGGAACGTCGATTGTTGTCGGCGATGAGGATTTGTCGATTTTTTCGGGATCGATTTTTATCGGTTGCGGTGTTCCCACGAGTGCCGGCGGCGGGAACGACAAAGGGAACGGCTCCGCTAACGCCGTTGCGGCAAACAGGGCGGAAAAAAGGGCTATTTGGGTCGCGGGAACGTTCATTGTGTCATGATTTTTGAGATTTCGGCGCTTTGTTTTTCCGCCATTTCACGCGCTTCGACGGCTTTTGCCCATTGCTCGGCGATTTTTTGTTCGTGGTTTTTGAGGACTTTTTGCTTGCTGGGCGCCCAAGGCGTTCCCGCGGCGAGTTTGGCTCGCGGTTCGGGATTGGAGAGCATTTCGTAATAGGCTGCCAGTTCTGCAAACGCGTTGTGCCAGACGGGATTGGTGTCGGGCAGGGCGTTGGCGATTTCAGCCAGGCGGCGGTAGATGATCAGTTTTGCGTTTTCCTGGCTGATCAGCGGTAAAATGTTTTCGGCGTTGACTTCTGTTTCCTTGCCGTTGACGGCGACGGAAAAAATCAGCATTTCCTCGTAGCGTTCCCGTGACTGTCCGGGGCTTTCCGTTCCCGTCGGGATTTGCGCTTTGGTCGCGTAAAATTGCGAAATCCAAATCATTTGCAAATCGTCCGTCGTTGTAATTTTGGAGAGTGTTTTTAAAGTTTCTGCGGGATCGGTTATAAAATTTTTAAGTTTTTTGCGAACGGCTCTTCCGAGGAGAAATGCGTTGGCTCTGAAATCTTCGTCGGGAACGGCAAAATTTTGCAGATCGTCGTCTGCGTTGATGATTTTTTCAAAATTGTCGGGTGTCGCGTTTTCGATTTTTTGGCGGAACAGTCTCAATTTGCCGGTTGATTGGGCGATGAGGGCTTCATCGGCGATTGCGGCGATCAGCCATTGGGGTGCGTTGTTTTGCGGGAACGTGATTTTTTCGTTTTGGGCGTATTGTCGCACGAGGGCTTCGGCGAGAATGTAGGCGATTTCGTAGTCGCTCAGTTTTTGCGGATCGCGGCAAATTTCACAGCGCCAGTCCTTGCGCAGATTTTTTTTGAGGACTCTGACGGGCGTGTCGTTTTCGTTCAGCGGGGAGATCCAGACTTCGATGCGCCGGTTGTTTTCTGAAAATTTGATAGCGTTCGCCTGGGCGCGCCGGCTGACGAGTTCGGCGATCCCGCTGACGCGCTGCATCATCGGCAAATCTTCGCAAAACACATCAAAGCAATCGCTTTGCGCCTCATAGAGCGGGGGAAGTTCTTCGATGGCTTCTTTGATTTTTTCGTCGTCTTCGGCGGAAATTGCCGGAAGAGCCGGCTCCAGGTTTTCCTCTGTGGCGGGAACGGTTTTTTCGGCTTCGCCGGAACTTTGTCCTAAGGTGCCGCGAATCGGTCCCCAGTCATCGGCGCAAACGAGCGTCGCCGCCGCGAGGAAGGCGCAAAAAGTGAAAGCGGACGCTTGTTTTAGGGATTCCATTTGACTTTAAGCTGTTTGCCGGGATAAATGGTAATTTTGTCCCCGAGGGCGATTTCGCTGTTGTTTTTGTAAATTGTAAAGGTGACCGGTTCCGTGATCGGTCCGAAGTCGTGCCGCCAACGGTTGCCGCCGGAATATTCCATTGTTGTGCGGGAACTTTGCGCTGAGAGATTGTCGACGATCTGGGGCGGTTCTGTTGTTGAGATGGCTGCCGTCAGCATCAAAATCGCATGCGGATGATCCAAGGGTTCGTCGTAAGGCAGGTCCGGCTGGGATTCTTCGGCGGGAACGGCGGGCGGTTCTTCGGGAACGGTTTTTTCTTCGCTCGGCTCTTCCGGATTTGTGGGAACGGCAGCTTCTTCCTCGGGGATGTTTTCTTCTTCGTCGGATTCTTCCGGCTCCGGTTCTGCGGGGATGCTTTCGTCTTCGTTCCCGTCGTTGTTTTCTTCGTCCGTTCCGTTATCGTCTGTCGTTTCGCTTTCTTCGATTACGGTGATGTCGTCGATGGCGTTGAGGATTTGACGTTTGTTTTTGAGGAGCGTCTGTTCGATTTCTTCAAAACGTTTGTTGATTTCCTCAAACTGCTCGTTGATGTTTGTGTTGAGTTCTTTAAATTTTTCAAGAATCGTATTTTCGTCGGGGAGGTCTGCGGGAACGCGATTTGTGAGTTTTGCGAGTTCCGCTTCGATTTTTTTAAGGCTTTCGAGTGTTTGTTTGCCGTCGTTTGGGGGAGGGTTCCCGTCATTGTTGCCGGCTTCGTTCAAAGTGTTTTTCAGTTCCTCGACAAGCTTGTTTTTGGCGACATAACGGCTTTCGTTGAGGAGTTGGAGAAGGGCGATAATCTCTCCGACGGCTAAAACGCCGCAGAGCAAAATCAGGGTTTGCAGATCGTGTTGCGCCTGTCCGGTGTAAATCAGAACGGCGAGAACAACGATCCCGAAGATGGCGAATGGGATGATGCGTTGCATAGGGATTTTGAGATAAGACGAGGAGGGGAAAACAAGAAGAGGGATTTTTGCGGGAACGCCGTTGGGGAGGACGGCGGGAACGCGCTATTTGGGGAATCCCACTTTGCGGTAAACTTTGTCGAGGGTCTTAAAAGCTGTTTTTTGTGCGGCGGCGGATCCGGCTTTGAGAACTTCGTCAAGATAATCCTTGTTTTTGATGAGTTCCTCATAGCGCGTGCGGACGGGATCGAGCGCGGCAACGACGGCGTCGGCGACGGTCTTTTTGAAATCGCCGTAGCCTTTGCCGGCAAATTCGTCTTCGATCTGCTGATTGCTTTTGCCGGTGATCGCCGAGTAAATCGACATCAGGTTTGTGATGCCCGGCTTGGCGACGGGATCGGCGCGAACGGAGGATTCCGAGTCTGTGACCGCCGACATGATTTTTTTGCGAACGGATGCCGCCGGCTCGATCAGTTCGATCGTTCCCGATTGGTTGGGGTCGCTTTTGGACATTTTGGAGGCGGGATTTTGGAGCGACATGACGCGGGCGCCCGCCTTGCCGATAAAGGGTTCGGGAATATTGAAAGTCGGAGAAAAAGTCGCGTTGAATTTTTCCGCCAGGTCGCGTGTGAGCTCAAGGTGTTGTTTTTGGTCTTCGCCGACGGGAACGACATTGGCGTTGTAGAGCAGGATGTCTGCCGCCATCAAAACAGGATAATAAAGCAGACCGGCGTTGACGGAAATCTGTTTTTTCGCCTTGTCCTTAAATTGCGTCATGCGTTCCAGTTGCCCCAGCGGACAGAGGCACGAAAGCACCCAGGCAAGCTCCGTGTGCCCGATAACATGGCTTTGGACAAAAATCGTCGATTTGGCGGGATCGATCCCGCAGGCCATATACTGGGCAAGGCAGGAATAGGTGTTCTGGCGCAGCTCCGCGGGAACCTTGGGCAGAGTGATCGCGTGCTGGTTGGTAATGAAATAGTAGCACTGATAGTCGTCTTGCATGATGCTCCAATTACGGACGGCGCCAAGATAGTTGCCCAAATGGAGCCTGCCCGTCGGTTGGGCACCTGTTAAAATAATCGGTTTTTGAGGAACTTTCGCTACTTCTGTCATCGTAAAAATCTTTTCGTTCGCCTAATTATACACGCACGCGATTTTGCTTTGCAAAAATAAAATTTTCACTTGCCCGATTTCAAGATATTTGCTAAAATTTTAAGACAAATCTGTATGGAGAGATGACAGAGTGGCCGATTGTGCCTGACTCGAAATCAGGTGTGCCGCAAGGTACCGGGGGTTCGAATCCCTCTCTCTCCGCCAGATAAAACGCCGCAACAAGTTAATGATTGTCGCGGCGTTTTTATTTTTGTAGTCGTGTCGTTCCCGAGGGAACGTTTATGAATGTGTCGAACGGACGCGCTATTTTTTTCGGTGCCGCTTGAGTTCGAGGAGCTCTTTTGCGACAATTTTGTCGTCGAAGGGCAGGGTTATGTTGGCAAAAATCTGATAGTTTTCGTGTCCTTTCCCGGCGATGAGGATGATGTCGTCTTTTTGTGCGGCGTCAATGGCGAGCGCGATGGCGCGTCGCCGGTCGGGTTCAAAAGTGATTGTTTCAGGATTTTGAACGCCGGTTTTCATATCGTTAAAAATTTGTTCGAGCGATTCTTTTCGGGGGTTGTCGGCGGTCGCCCAAGCGTGGTCTGCAAATTTTTGAACAGCCTTCACCATTTTGGGCCGTTTGTCCCGATCCCGGTTGCCGCCACATCCGAAAACGCAGAGCAGTTTTGCCTTGGCGATGGATTTTAGCATTGAGAGCGCGTTGCAGAGAGCGTCGTCCGTGTGGGCGTAATCGACAAAGATTTCAAACGGGAAGTCGTTTTCGTTTATGCGTTCCATTCTTCCGGGAACGCCGGGGAATTTTTCGAGATCCGCAATCGCCTTTGAGATCTGAAGTCCCAAGGCATCGACGATGGCGAGTGCGCAAAGGACGTTGCTGACATTATAAAGTCCCGGGAGCCGGGTCCGGACATCGTATTCGCCGCTCGGGCAGCGGAGGACAAAGCGCGTTCCCGCGGCGCTGAAAAGGATTTTTTGTGCGCAAAAATCGCAATTTTGATTTTGTCCGACGCTGACGACTTTTGTGGGGTTTTGCCGGATTTCTTTTTTGAGCCGTTCGCCGTAGGGATCGTCGGTATTGATGACGGCGATTTGCGGGAACGCGCCTTGATTTCCGTCAAAAAGGCGTTTTTTTGCCAAAAAATAATTTTCCATATCCCCATGGTAGTCGATATGGTCCTGAGTGAGATTTGAAAAAGCGACGACGTCGAATTTTAGTCCGTAAACGCGGTTTTGGCAGATGGAGTGGGAGCTGACCTCCATAATCGCTCCCGCGCAATTGTCCCGTCGCATTTCGTAGAAATATTGTGCCAGATCGAGGGCTTCCGGTGTTGTTTTGTAGCTGGGGATGCTGCGTTTGCCGAGTTCGTATCTTACGGTGCCGATCAGGCCCCAAGGGCGTTTTGTCTGTTGCATCATAAGATAGCGGACGATAGAACTGATGCTTGTTTTGCCGTTTGTTCCCGTGATGCCGACGAGCGGAAAATCTGTGGGGGTCGAGTCGTTAAAAAATTGAGAGGCGGCAATCGGGATTGTCTTTAAGACGTCTTCGATGACGACGAGAGTTGCGGATATGTTTTTGTCGATTTTGTGGAGACTGTTTTTGGAAACAGCGATGGCTGCGGCTCCGTTTTTGAGGGCGGAGGCGATATAGTCCGTTCCTGCGGTATGAAGTCCGTCAACGGCAAAAAAGAGGGAGCCGGGGATGGCGCGCCGGCTGTCGGTGCAGAGGGCGGGGACGGGGAGATTTTCGTTCCCGCAAATTGTGGTTCCGGGAATATTTTTGAAAATTTGCGCGATGGTTTTCATTGTATGCTTTTGTCAAAGCGCATCGATTTCGTCGGCGCAATCGCTGGCGGACGGCGGGATCTCAAACTGCCTGATGATTTCTTGTGCGACTCTTTTAAAACTCGGTCCGGCGGTGGAGCCTCCGTATCCTATGCCGACGGAGGGTTCATCGACGACGACGGTAATAATGAATCGCGGTTTTTCAGCCGGGAAAAATCCGGAAAAAGAGGCGACGTGGTGCCGGTTTGAATACTGTCCGTTTTTGATTTTTTGTGTCGTTCCCGTTTTGCCGGCGACATTGTAGCCGGGGATGTCGGCGATTTTTGCGGTGCTGTGGATTCCTTTGGGGTTGCAGACGCCACGCATGAGGATTTGCATTGTCTTGGCGGTTTTTTCGCTGATGACTTTGCCTCGTGTCTGGGAGCGGTAAACGACGATGGGTTTCGAACGCCTGCCGGCTTCGTCTGAAGCCCAGATTTTTGATACGATTTGGGGTTCGATAAAATCTCCGTCGTTGGCGATGACGCTGATGGCGTTGTGGGTTTGGAGCGGCGTTACGCTGACGGCGTGTCCCATCGGAAAACGCGTAATCGTTATCCCGTCCCATTCCTTGGGCGAAAGGACGGTGCCTTTTTGTTCGCCGCGGGCGCCGACGAGATTCGTTTTGCTGCCGTATCCAAACTTTTTGACGGCATCGCAAAAAGCCTGCTCGCCGAGTTTTTCGGCGTAAAGCATGCCGATTTGGGCGGAGCCGCGATTGGAGGACTCTCTCACGATCCCTTTGACGTCGAGCATTCCCATTCTGTGGGATTCGCCGGTAAGGCGGAGCGGTTTGCCTTTGTAAAATGCTTTTTCGAGCGCGCAGTCAAATTTTGTGTTGGGCGTGATGATCCCGGCGTCGAGGGCGGATGCGATTGTTGTGATTTTAAAAGTCGAGCCGGGTTCGTAAACGTCGGTGACGGCCTTGTTTTTTAGGATGTCTTGCCTGTCTTTATCGACGAGATTGTATTTGTTGAGGTCAAAAGTCGGCCAGTTGGCGAGAGCGAGGATGCGCCCGGTTTTGGCTTCGCTGGCGATAATGCAGGCGCTGATCGGTTTGAATTTTTCTGCAATTCGTGCGCATTCCTCTTCGGCGCAATTTTGAATGCGGCTGTCGAGGGTCAGTTCGATGCTGCAACCGTTTTGGGGCTGGATTTCGCGGATGCGTTTGTGGACGATTTCCGCGCCTTTTTTGTCTTTGTAGCTTTCGATGTGGCCGTCTTTGCCTTTTAAGAAAGAGTCAAATGCGTGTTCGATTCCGGTGACGGCGACGCCTTCCTTGTTGACAAAACCGATCACCTGGCTTGCAAAAGCGCCTTTGGGATAGCGTCTGGAAAAAACACGGTTGGCGTAGATGGGAAAATAACTGCGGGAACGTTTTTTTCCCGAGATGATATAGCGTGAAGGCATCAGGGCTTTGAGCGCGTCCGTCTCTTCTTTTGTCGCGCCTTTTTTGACGCAGCGGGAACGCCCTGCGGGATCGCAAAGCGCCTCAGTCAGGTCTTTTTCGGAAATATTCAAGATTTTTGCGGCAGCGGGCGCAAGAGATTCTTCTTCTCCGTCGCCGAGCATTCTGGGATCCACCCAAATCTCATATTCCGGAATGTCGTAGGCGAGGAGTTCGCCGTTAAAATCGGTAATCGTGCCGCGCCAGGCGTGAATATCGTATTTTGTATAGACGGTGTTTTTCAGATAGTTGAAATTTTCGTAATCATACATCTGAATCCACCACAGGCGAGCAACGATCGCAACAAACGCCGTGACTATCAGGAGGACAAAAGCGTTGAAGCGTGTGATGCCGTTTTTGTAAAAAAACTTTGATTTGACACGGTCGATGATGAGATTTCGCATTGTTTTCAATCGACTTGCATCAATTTTTTATCGCATTGAGATTGTTTTGGACAATTCGATGACGTCTTCTCTCGGATTAAGTGCGCTGTAGCGGATATTGCGATTGCCCGGACGGCTTACTTTAACATAGAGCCTTTGATTGGGGGTAATTTTTTTTAAGGCGGCGTTACTTTCCCAAGCCGTCGGGGCTTTATTTTTTTCGTAGACTTTTGACCGCTCGTTGATCGTCTGTTCCATCTTTCGGATGTCAGAGGAGATCGTTCGGATGTCCGTGTCGATTTGGTTGAGCGTTTTGTTTTGAAAAATCAGGAAGACGCCTCCGACAAGGGCAACGATAAGAGAGAGGGCTGTCAGCGTCAGCGCCGGAAGATAGGGGAAAAAAGATTTGAAAGATGGCTTCATGGGGAAACGGCAGGTTGAAAATTGTGTTTTTTTAAAGTTTGCGAATCGCCCGTAGTTTTGCCGAGCGGGAACGCGGATTGACGGCAAGCTCCGCCGCGCCGGCTGTTACGCCCTTGCGTGTGAGCATTTCTGCAAAAACTTCGCGTTCGTCTTGCGGGCGGGAGTCGAAACGGTTGATCGGGCGTCCGCATTTTTTGTTGAAAAACTGTTTGACGATGCGATCTTCGAGCGAGTGGAAAGTGATCAGCGCCAATACGCCGCCCCGGTCGAGAGCATCAAAAGCTTTTGGCAGCGCCGCGCTAAGTTCGCCCAATTCGTTGTTGACCGCGATGCGGACGCCCTGAAATGTTTTTGTGGCGGGATGGATTTTGGAGCCGGGCTTCCGTCCGATTGTTTTTTCGATCAAGGCTGCAAATGTTGCGGTAGAACCGAGGATCCCGCTGCCGCGCGCCCCGACAATCGCATCGACGACCTGCCGCCAGCGAGGTTCTTCGCCAAAATCCCTGACCGCCTCGACAAGAAGGGAATGCTCCGCAGACTCGAGAAAGTCCGCAGCGGATATCCCGTTGCGAGGATCCATTCTCATGTCTGTCGGAGCATTTTTGCGGAACGAAAATCCGCGATTCTCATCATCTAACTGAAAAGAGGAGACGCCGATGTCCATCAAAATCCCGGCAAACGGCGCTCCGGGAACTTCGTCAAGCCGGGAAAATTTAAAGTTGTAAAAATGAAACGCGTCGCCGAAGTCCCGTTTAAAAGCTTCAGCTCTCACTGCGGCTTCCGGATCGCGGTCGAGCGCGGACAATTGCGTTCCCGCAGGAGCGCGATTGAGAATCTCCCGAGAATGACCGCCGCCGCCAAAGGTGCAATCCAAAAAGTGTCCGCCACGCTCCGGCGCTAAAACAGCCAGCGTTTCCTCAAACAAGACAGGGATGTGGACGGAAGAGCTCACAATTGTGAACAAGTGAAAAAGTGTGTGAAAAAGTTTTTACGTTGTGAATAAGTGCAAAACTTTGTGAAAAAGTGTGATTTTATTCACACGAGCTTAGAGACCGAGGTCTTTTAGCGCGGCAAAGGTGTCTGCCAGATTGAGAGCTTGAGCCTGGGAGGCGGCTTCGTAATTTTTGGGGTTCCAGATGTGAAATTTTGTAAATCCGCCTACGAGGACGGTTTCTTCGCTTTTGATTTTTGCATGGGCGAGCAGTCGGGGGTCGAGGTTGATGCGTCCGGCTTTGTCGCAGGTGACTTTGATTGCCAGACTGGCCAAGCGTTGCAAGGCTGCCGATTTGCGCGGATCTCCGAGGGTCGGAGTTTTTGCCGCTTCGAGCAGGCGTCGGATGCCGTCAGGAGGTAAAACCGTAATACTGCCGTTGGGATCGGGAATCGCCAAGAACGAAATACCGTCGCCAAAACGCCAGTCGCTCGGGATCGTAAGACGGTTCTTACTATCGAGCTTGTGACGATATTCGCCGACAAAATATTGTTGTTCTTCCTGATTCATGCTTTAAAGCGATGGATTTTGTCCCATCTGAAAAACATTTTGCCCCACTTTGCCCCACTTGTCAATATTTTTGCGACATTTTTATTTTTTTGACATTCAATCTTGGGTGGAATCGCTTTCGGGCTTATGAATTGAGAATTGCGCTTGCCACTTTTATAATTAGTTAATATGGAAAATAAAGATTTGTCTGCGCGGCCGGTGATTGAGTTGATTGACGCGCGCAAGATTTATCGTATGGGCGACGAGGATGTCCGCGCGCTCGATGGTGTTTCGTTAAAAATTAATTCGGGTGAGTTTATTGCGATTTTGGGGCCTTCGGGCAGCGGGAAATCGACGATGATGCACATGATGGGTTTTATGGACACTTTGAGTTCGGGAACGATGATTTTTGAAGGGACCGATGTTTCGCATATCGGTGCGAGTCGTCGCGCCTGGTATCGTGCGCATCGTATCGGATTTATTTTTCAGGCCTTCAATCTTTTGCCGCGCCTGACGGTTTTGGAAAATGTGATGTTGCCGCTGACTTATGCCAGGACAGCCCGCCGTGAGGCGGAGCGGCGTGCCCGCGAGGCTTTGGAGCGCGTCGCCTTGTCGCACCGTGTGGACCATTTGCCGTCACAACTTTCCGGTGGTGAACGCCAGCGTGTGGCGACGGCGCGGGCGATTGTCAACAGTCCCGGGATTTTGCTCGCGGACGAGCCGACTGGCAATCTTGACAGCAAAAATGTCAAGCGAACGCTTGATCTGCTTTGCTCGCTGCGCGATTCGGGCTTGCCGGTGCTCATGGTGACGCACGATCTCGAAGTCGCAAAATTTGCAGATCGCGTTGTCGAAATGCGCGACGGACAGGTGCTCCGCGATTACCGCCAGCAGAGTTGCCGCCATTTTACGGGAACGGGAAATTTGGGGGATTTGAAAAATGTATAGTGCGTTTTTTAACGGTTTGAGCGAAATCTGGGCGCACAAGATGCGTTCCCTCCTCTCAATGTCCGGTATTATTTTGGGCGTCGCGGCGCTGGTGGCGATGGTCTCGGTGGTGCAGGGGATGGTCGGACAGTTTCGCGGTTTTATCGAGATGCAGGGCGGGATCGAAAAAATCACAATCAGCACGGAATCTTTGCCGAAGGAGCAGGAGCATTTGCAGGATTCGGCTCCGGGTTTGCGGGTGGTGGACATTGAGGCGATTCGCAAATTGGCGCCGCTCGCATCGCACATTTCGCCGGAGATTTCCGTCAGGTGGACAAGCTTTTCCCGCAACGGCAAAGAGTTTAATGCCCGTGTGACGGGAACGATGTCGGATTGGCTCGTCGTCAACAAACGGACGGTGCAAAAAGGCAGATTTCTTTCTGACGAAGACGAAATATCGCGCGCGAAAGTTTGCGTTTTGGGCACTCTGATCGTCGAGGAGCTTTTCGGCGAAAACGAAGATCCCATCGGCGAAGCGATCAAAATCGGCGGCGAATGGTACACGGTTGTCGGCGTGCTCAACCAGTATTCGACGGGCACTAACGCAAACGCTAAAAATTCCCGTCGCGGTCCGGGCGGTTTTATGAATCGCGGCTGTTATATTCCTTTGCATACGGCGATCAGCAACTATCAGTCCAACGACAAACTGTCGGCGCTTTATGTCCGCGTGAGCAGCGTCAACGAACTGGATGAGGCTGTCAGTCAGCTGGACGCGGCGCTCTTGCAGTCGCACAACGGATTTCAGGATTTTTCCGTCTCGACCAACGAGGAAATGCTTGAGGAGTTTAAAAAGACGGAGCAGTCGTTTATGATTTCTTTGGGCGGCGTCGCGCTGATCTCCCTTTTTATCGGCGGGATCGGGATTATGAATGTGATGTTGGCGGCGATCAACGAGCGTATTCGGGAAATCGGCGTCCGCAAGGCTGTCGGTGCGACTTCCGGCGATATTTTTATGCAATTTTTGATTGAAACCGTTTTGATCAGCACACTTGGCGGTCTCATTGGTCTGGCGCTTTCTGGCGGGATTATTTCCCTGATCATGCTTGTGATGTCTTCGGGCGCCGGCATGACCTCCAATATCGCGTCTTCGATGACGATCGAACCGTCCGTGATGCTTGTCGGTTTTGCTTTTTCGGTGACAATCGGGATCGTTTCCGGCATTTTTCCGGCATTGCGCGCCGCCCGGCTTGATCCTATCGAAGCACTCAGATACGAATAATGAAAGGCAAGTATGAAAATCTCATTCCCGCGGGAATGACGCGTTATCGTTGCATCGTCGAATACGACGGAAGCGATTTTCACGGCTGGCAAAGTCAGGTTTGCGGGAACGCCGTCCAAGATCATCTCGAGCGCCGGCTCAAAGAGATTACGCGCGAAACAGTCCGGATTCACGGGAGCGGGCGCACCGACAGCGGCGTTCACGCCAAAGGGCAATGTTTTCATTTTGACTGCCGCTGGCATTATCCGCCGGAAACGCTTTTGCGCGCGCTCAATTCCGGCATTCCCGCGGGCATCGTCGTGCGCAAGGCCGCATTTGCAAAAGACGGTTTTCACGCGCGTTTTTCGGCGCGCGGCAAACGCTATTGCTACAAAATCGTCGAAGGGTATCCGACACCGTTTGAACAGCGTTTTTGCTACGGGATCGCGGGAACGCTCGATGTCGAAGCCATGAGCCGTGCGGCAAAAATGCTTTTGGGCAAACATGATTTTTCCGCCTTCGGTGCGACGCACGCCTCCGTGGAGCGCGAAAATCCGATTAAGGACTTGCGGCGCTTGGATGTCGTCCGGCGCGGCAAAAAAATCACCGTCACGACAGAGGCGAGCGGTTATCTCTATAAGATGGTGCGCCGGCTTGTCGGCGGACTGATCAAGGTCGGGCAGGGCAAAATGACGCCGGAAGCGCTGCTCGCCTACCGCGAAGCCCGCGTTTGCGACGCCGTCGTCCCGACAGCTCCCGCCAGAGGATTGACGATGGAAAAAGTTTTTTATTGATCGTTCCCGCAGAAAAATCGTTCCCGAAAAAAATTAAAATTCAAACAGTTCCCCGATGCCTCTTTTGTCCGTTCGCAATCTTTCTTTACGTTTTAGCGGCCCCGCGCTCTTTGACGATGTCACATTCCAAGTCGAATCCGGCGAGAGGCTTTGTTTGATCGGCCGTAACGGCGTCGGGAAAAGTTCCCTGCTGAAAATTATTGTCGGGCAGATGAACGCCGACAGCGGTGAAGTCGCGATCGCCAAAGGTTCCCGCGCCGCCTATCTTTCGCAAGAAGTGCCGTCCGCTCTCGCGGGAACGGTGCGTGACGTTGTTCTCGCGGGCTTGGGCGAGGTCGGCGAAAAACTCCGCGCCTATGAAACTCACGATCTCGAAAAATACACCGAGTCGGACCTCAACGCGATTTTTAACTGGCTTGAGGAAAATCACGCCTGGCATCTGTCGAGCGAAGTCGATGCGATGATTTCAAAAATCGGCGGGAACGCCCAACTGCCGTTTTCGTCGCTTTCGGCGGGGATGAAGCGTCGAGTCTTGCTCGCGCGGGAACTCGTCGCCAAGCCGGACATTCTCGTTCTCGACGAGCCTACCAACCATTTGGACATCGACTCGATCGAATGGTTGGAAAACTTTTTGCTCGCCTGGCGCGGGGCGATTTTGTTCGTAACGCACGATCGCCGTTTTTTGCGTCATGTCGCCACGCGCATTCTCGATCTCGAACGCGGGATCGTCACTTCGTGGGACTGCGACTACGACACTTACCTGCAGCGTCGCGAAGCGCTCGACGAATCCATTGCCGCCAACGAAGCGGAGTTTGACAAACTCCTCGCGAGAGAGGAAGCCTGGCTGCGCCAAGGCGTCAAGGCGCGCCGTTGCCGCAACGAAGGCAGAGTGCGCGAATTGATGCGCCTGCGCGAACTGCGCGCCCGCCGTCGCGAGACGGTCGGCAATGTCCAGGCGACCATCAGCGAAGGGACACAATCGGGCGCCAAAGTCCTGAGCGCCGAAAAAATCAGCCATCGCTGGAATGGCGTTCCCGTAATCGAGGATTTTTCGACCGTCATCATGCGTGGCGATCGCGTCGGCATCATCGGCAAAAACGGCATCGGCAAAACGACCTTGCTCAAAATCCTCCTCGGGCAACTCACCCCGGACAGCGGCAAGGTCACGGCGGGAACAAATCTGCAAATCGCCTACTTCGACCAGTTGCGTTCCCAACTCAAGGAAGACAAAACATTGATCGAAAATCTCGCGGGAGACGGCGGGGATACTGTTGTTGTGGGACATCAGAGCCGCCATGTCATCAGCTATCTCGGCGATTTTCTTTTTAGCCCGGACCGCGCCCGCAGCAAAGTCTCAATGCTCAGCGGCGGCGAGAGAAATCGTTTGATGCTCGCAAAAATTTTTCTAAAAACCGCCAACGTTCTCGTGCTCGACGAACCGACAAACGATTTGGATCTCGAGACGCTAGACCTGCTCGAAGAACTGATCTCAAAGTTCGCGGGAACGGTTTTGCTTGTTTCCCACGATCGCGAATTTTTGGACAATGTGACGAGCTCCTACATCGTTTTTGAAGGGAACGGGAAACTGCGCGAATTTGTCGGGGATTATGAAAGCTGGAAAAAAGAATACGGCGTTCCCGTAGAAAATCCCGTTCCCGCCAAAACGCAAAAAGCCGTTCCCGCAGCCAAAAAAGCCGTTCCCGCGGACAAGAAAAAACTCTCCTACAAGGAAACGCACGAATTGGCGGCTTTGCCTGATAAAATCGATGCGCTCGAACGCGAACAAAAAACCTTGACGGCGCAAATCGCCGATCCGGAATTTTATCGCGATCCCGCAGCCGTCAAAGCGACAAACGAACGTTTGGCACAAATCGAAGAAGATTTGCTCACCCTGATGGACCGTTGGGAAGAACTTGAAAGCAGAAAATAAAGCCGCTTTCAAAAGCCTTCACGGAAAGCCCGCAAGATTTTTTACTTTCGCTTGAAAACCCGGCGAAAGCGCATTTTCGCATTAAAATTTTTGTCGGAACTTTAGCGGGAACGCCAACGGAAAATTTATAAATTTTTCAAATAATATTTTTTTTCAAAAAAGTCTTGCGAGTTTTTTTTTTCTCCTCATTATAATTTTAATGAAAAGAAAAATTGACCGTAAGAAAAAAATGACAAGGAGCGTTCCCGTCTGGGAGCGCAATCTGATTGCGGCATTTGCGGAGCTGGCAAAAATGATCGGGCTGATGCCGGTTGTCGGAGAGGTTGCCGCCATGATTTATTTTTCTCCTGTGCCGATGTCAAAGGCGATGCTTGAAAAATCCCTGTGCATTTCTCACGGCTCGTCACAAAATGCGATCAATATTTTGCGTTCCTTCAATGTTTTGACGGTTCATAAAAAATCCTTGCGGGCGGCGGAACACTATTCGATCGACAAATCGCTCCACGAACTTGCGACCTCGGCGATTTACGGGATTTATTTACCCTTGCTCGCGGACGCGAACGCCTTGCTTGCAAAATCCCGTGAGCAGGCGGAGGCGCTTGCCGTTCCCGCGGAAAACGGCGTTCCCGCCAAATCTTCAGAACTCGCCAAGCCTTCGGAAAAGACGCTCGGCAAGATTGACAGCGTTCTCCGCGCCTTGGATTTCGCGCGGGAACAATTGGCGGTTTTGGCGCCTCACAAATAATAAATGGAGCCTCCTGTCACAGTTTCGATTATCGTTCCCGTCTATAATGTCGCGGCGTTCATCGGGCGTTGTGTCGAATCTGTGATCGCGCAAACTTATCCGCATTTGGAGTGTATTTTTGTCGATGACTGCGGGACGGACAATTCGATGGAAATCGTGCGGGAACGACTTGCCGGCTATCGCGGGAAGATCGATTTTAAAATCATAAGGCACGAGCGGAATCGCGGGCTCTCGGCGGCGCGCAACACGGGAACGGATGTCGCGAGCGGCGAATATGTCTATTATCTGGACAGCGACGATCTGATAACGCCGGACTGCATCGAGATCCTCGCGAAACCTTTGCGGGAACACCGTTTTGATTTTGTCCAAGGTGAATACGCCTCCGGCGGCGACGGCTGCTGTTTTGTCCGATGCAAACTCAATGATTGTCGGATTTTTGGCAGCGAAAAAATCCGTCGGCTTTATATCGCGTCCTCCTGGCCGATGATGGCTTGGAACAGGTTGCTGCGACGGGATTTTCTGCTCAAAAACAAAATTTCTTTTGTCGAAGGTTTGCTCCACGAGGACAATGTCTGGTCGTTCGAACTGGCTTGCGTCGCGGAGAGCGTCGCCATTGTTCGGGCGCCGACTTATCTTTATGTCATCAGGGGAGGCTCGATAATGACGTCGCGTTCCCGCAAAAATTTTGATGCCCTGGTGCGCTCAGCCTATATTTTTGAGGAATTCGCGCGGGAACGGAAAATTGAAAATTGTCCGGATGTCTTTAAGTTTTTGATAAACTGGCGGGAACAGCTTTTTGCGCGGGCTTTTGAATTCGGTTGGGCGACAGCTTGGCAGATTTATAAAAAGGAAGTTCGCGGGAACGGTGTTCCTCTGCGCCGGCTTTTTTCTCTGCCCTTAAAAACACGTCTTTATGTCTTGCCGCATCGTCTCGTTCCCGCGCCGCTCGGTTTTTGCGTGCGTTGTCTCTCGCAAAAAATGATTTTCCTGGCAGGTTTTGCAATCAATCACATTTTCAAAAAGCGGAAACAATAATGGCGATTTCCTCCGATAACAAGCGCATTGCGAAAAAATTTATGAAAAATATCTGTAAAATTACGAATGTTTTTATTTCTGAAAATAAAGTTGAAGTAGAATTCGATGTTCAAGGCGAGTGGAAAAAATATTTTATAGGGAACAAATATTGGGTAGAATATTCGCAAAATATTTCAGCGGTTCCGAAAGATGTTGCGATTGTTCCATTTATTGCAAATTTTGCGATTCTCGCGTCTATTGTCGATGGACGATTTGAACTTGGGGCGATTGACGAGGACTTCGCGAATTGTTTGAAGGAGGTTGCCGGCGGTTTTGAAAAGATGTATCCGATGATGAAATTCAGTAAAGATTTTTTTGTCACGGGAACGCGTTTTGTGAAAAATCTGCAGCCTGCGGGAACGAAAAGCGCAACGTTTTTTTCTGGCGGTGTCGATGCATTCAATACGCTTGTGAATCATGCGGACGAGCATCCTGATTTGCTTACGGTTTGGGGAAGTGATGTAAAATTGACTGATTTCGAAGGCTGGAAAAATGTTTACAGCCACGTCAAAGAGACAAGCGAAAAATTTGGAACTGATGCGATTGTAATAAAAAGTAATTTTAGACTTTGTATTGATGAGGGGTTATGTAGCAGTCTTGTTTTGTCGATGAACGCGAAAGATGCCTGGTGGCACGGATTTCATCACGCGCTTTCTTTGCATGGGCAGGCGGCGCCTCTGGCATTTTTAAACAACTATAAGCAAGTGTATTTCGCTTCTACATTTTGTTTTAGGGACTTGGGAAAATATACTTGTGCAAGCGATCCGACGACAGATAATTTTGTAAAATTTTGCGGTTGCAAGATTATTCATGACGGATTTGAGTTTAATAGGCAGGATAAAGTTCATAACATTGTAAAATTTTCGCGGGAACACAAAATAAAAATTGCGCCGCGTGTTTGCTGGATTTCGACGGGCGGTAAAAATTGCGGTGTGTGTGAAAAATGCTACAGAACTATTATTGAGTTTGTCGCAGAAGGGGCGGATCCCAATGATTTTGGCTTCGAGTGGAATAAAGAAGATATTCAAGCATTCAAAAAGGCTGTGAAATACCGATTGTTGATTTTCCCGGAATTTAATTATTGCTATTATGAAGATGCGCAGATTTTGATGAAACAGTCTCCGGAAAAATTTTTGGAGGATTACAAATGGTTTTTGGAGCTTGATATTAAAAATTTCAATCATTATCCCGTAAAGTTTATCCGCAAAAAATTTAGGGATGTTTATACGTTCCCGCGTCGCGCGCTCTTGAAAATTTTGCGAGTTTTAAAATTGAAATAATCAGCGGGGCATCATGCTTGTTGCATCGAGGTTTGAAAAAATTCTCGTAAATACGGGAATGGCATTTGCGGCACAGGGGGTTACGCTGTTGTTGTCGTTTTGTTCTCGTATAATTTTTGTTCGGGTTTTAAGTGCGGAATATTTGGGAATCAGCGGTTTGTTTACAAATATTTTACAAGTTTTGTCGTTTGCAGAATTGGGATTGGGAACGGCGATGATGTATAGTTTTTATAAACCCGTTGCAGAAAACGATAGCGAAAAAATTGCGGCGTTGGTTGCTTTTTTTAAAAGTGTTTACCGTTGGATCGCGTTAACGGTCGGCGGATTGGGTTTGGCGATTTTCCCGTTTCTCGATTGTCTCGTAAATTTTGACAAGCCGATAGAACATTTGAATGTTTATTATCTTTTGTTTTTGTTGAGCACGGTTCTGTCTTATTTTTTTGTTTTCAGAACATCTCTTTTTGTCGCATACCAAAAAGAATATGTGCTGAAAACATATCATATATTTTTGGGAATAATCAGCTTTGTTTTGCAAATTTTTGTTCTTATTTTTACAAAAAACTATATGCTGTATTTGTGCACATCGATTTTGATGATGTTTATCAGCAATTTAATTTGCAATCAAGTCGCATATAAATATTTCCCGTATTTGAAAAAATCTGCATCCGTTCTTGAAAAATCTGAAAAAAAGAAGATTTTTGACAATGTAAAGTCATTGTTTATTTATAAAGTTTCGGCGATTATTCAAACAAATACCGATGTGATTTTGATTTCAATTTTCGTGGGAACGCTTACGGTCGGCTATTATTCCAATTATTTGCTAATCACATCGGTTGTCGGCGGTGTTATTTCAATGATTTTTGGGAGCGCAAAAGCAAGTCTTGGGAACCTTATCGCATCGGAAACGACGACTCAAAAC
The DNA here is from genome assembly GCA_024697185.1 of Opitutales bacterium. Classification (GTDB taxonomy): domain Bacteria; phylum Verrucomicrobiota; class Verrucomicrobiia; order Opitutales; family UBA953; genus Spyradosoma. Next base: position 46,349 of record JAILGB010000029.1, read on the forward strand.
TCGTATTTTGTTTTTAAAACAATGGAAAAACTCTCATTTTGGTTGACGGGATTTTCATGTGTTTGTTTCGGGTGTTTAACGCAAGATTTTATCGCGATTGTATTTGGAGAAGAATATGTGCTTGATGAAATTCTTTTGGCGCTTGTGATTGCAAATTTTTATATCAATAATATTCGTCATCCGATTTGGGCATATCGCGAAACTGCCGGGATTTTTCATCAAACACGACATATAACGGTTGTCACATCAACATTGAATTTGCTTTTGTCGCTTATTTTGGGGAAATATTATGGTTTGCACGGAATTATTTTTGCAACGGCGATTTCAAAAATGCTCTATGGCTGGTGGAAAGAACCGTTAATTCTTTATTCTGTGGTTTTTAAAACATCGCCGGTTCATTACTTTTTTGTCTATTTTATTGATTTTTGCGTTTTGATTGCTGTTTTTTCAGTAACGTTTTTTATTACGAAAAATATTTCATTGGAGAATTCGTATCTTGCTTTCGTTTTAAAAATGGTCGTCTGTGCCATCGTGCCAAATGTGTTTATCGCTTTTTATATTTTACCGACACAGGAGGGCAAATATTTTTTGAATAAATTCAAGAAAACATTTTCATCCACCAAAATTATTAAATCCTAATATGAAATCGCTGATTAAAAAATATCTTCCCGCAAAGGCTTTAAGTTTTTTGCGTTTTGTTTATCCGATGTCATGCTTTCGAATTTTAATTGCGAAGATTATAAAGGAATGGCGAATTCGTCGTATTGTCCATTATTGCAAATTGACAGAGGGTGATAAGCGCGCGTATTTGTTTTTTGTTCCCGAGCATGGCAATATCGGCGATCAGGCGATTGTGGTCGCAGAGCGTGAATTTTTCAAACGCTATTTGCCGGATGTCGCCCTGCTTGAGATTCCGGAGAATATCGATCGCCCGGTGGCGGCAAGAATTTTCGCCACCGTGCATAGTAACAAGGAAGTTGTTACTATGCACGGTGGCGGTTGGCTCGGGAACCTGTGGATTCCGTGGGACTATGTTATAAAAGGTTATTATGAAGTCTTTAAGGATAAGCGTATTGTTATGTTCCCCAATACGTTTTTCTTTGAAAAAAAGGGTGATTGGCAAGAGGAGATCGTTCTCTCGCGCGAAGGGTATGAGCGGCATCGCGATTTGCATGTTTTTATCCGGGACAAATCGCTTGATTTTACGCGTGAACAGATTATGCCGACTGCAAAAGAGCGCGTTTATTCGGTTCCGGATATTGTTTTGTCTTTGGACCGGTCGTCTCCAAAGTTTGAGCGTGAAGGAGTTTTGTTGTGTTTTAGATCCGACAAGGAAAAAGTCGTCCCCGCAGAAACGCTTGATAAAATAATGGCGATTTTGCGTTCCCGTGGTGAATCCTGTTCTCGCACGGATACGGTGCAGCCCTATGCTGTTCCCTCATTTGCGCGCGAGATTGAAGTTGAAAAGAAGTTTGACGAATTTCGTCGTTCCCGCTTGGTGATAACGGATCGTTTGCATGGGATGATTTTCGCGACAATTACGGGAACTCCGTGTATTGCCGTCAACAACATCAGCAAAAAAGTGCAAGGGGTTTGGGAGCTTTGGATTAAAGACCGTTTCCCATATGTTAAATTTGTTGAAAATGCAGACGAAATACCGGACTTGCTTGATGAAATGCTGGCATTAGGGGCGCAACATTACGATCCGTCGATTTTTGAAGCTTACTGGCGGCAACTTGCCGATGTCGTTCGCGGCGGCATAAAGTAGCCGCGTTGTTTTTATTTCCCTCCGGTGCTGTCAGGGATTTTTTCCGATTTGGGCGTTGACACCCATGAGGACGGTTTCCGTGAGGGCCTGCATTGCGTTAAAGTTGGCGACGGGCGGGAACGCCGATTTGCCTTGGAGGCATTCGGTCCAGTTGCGGTAAATATTGCCTTTGATGCGCGGGAGGCGGGAACGGATTTTTTTGATTTGCGCTTTGTCGTAGGGGCGCAGCAGGCGGATGGTTTCGCCGGAAGAGCCGACGAGCAAATCGTTTTTTGTCCCGTGGAAAATACTGCCGCCGATGAGTTCTCTGCCTTCGGCGGGAACGACAAATTCGTTGCCGATGTAGTTGCCGTCAAACCAGGTGATGTCGAGCGGTTTGCCGGATTTGGTTTTAAATTTGAAAATGATTTTGCTGCCTTGCGGGAACGCGATTTTGCTTTTGCCCCGTGTCTCTGCGATGAGGTCTTGCGGGCGTTCCAGGTCGAGCATAAAAAATGCGGGATTTAAAACATGTTGCGCCATGTCACCGAGCGCTCCCGTCCCGTAGTCGATCCAACCGCGCCAGTTGAAGGGTGCGATCGCTTTTGAATACGGGCGTTTGGCGGCGTTGCCGAGCCAGAGATCCCAATGCAGTTGGGGCGGGCAGGGGTCTTCGGCGGGTTCTTCCTGCATGCCTTGCGGCCAGATGGGGCGGTTGGTCCAGGCGCTGACGCGGGTGATTTCGCCGAGCACGCCCGCTTCGATCCATTCTTTGGCGACGCGGATGAGGTTGGAGACGGCGCCTTGATTTCCCGCTTGGGTGATGAGTCCGGCGGCAGCGGCGGCCGCGGTGAGTTCCCGCAACTGCGGGATTGTTTTGCAAATGGGTTTTTCGACAAAGAGATGTTTGCGGTGTCGCACGGCTTCCATCGCCACGTCAAAATGTGAGTGGTCGGGTGTTGCGACAACGGCGGCATCGATGCGGGAACGGCATTTTGTAAAAACTTCCCGATAATCGACAAAGCCTTCGACAGTGTCGGCGGGAACGCGGTGTGTTGCGAGGCGTGCGCGCGCGCGTTTTATCGCTCGTTCGTCGCAGTCGCACAGCGCCACGATGCGCACGCCCGGCAAAGTTGCAAACGCCTCCATGTCCGCCAATCCCATACCGCCGAGTCCGAAGACGGCGAGATTGACAGTGTCGTTGCCGTTCCCGCCCGCCAAGAGGGACGGAGCGAGGCAGGTTCCCGCAAATGCGGCGGCTGTGAGGCGGATAAAATCTTTGCGCAGCATAATAGGTGTTTTTTTTTCTTTAAAAATAAAAGGCGAGCAGAAGGAGCAGGACAAGGAGGACGGGAACGAGGAAGAGGAAGATTTTTTTTGCGGGAACGCCGTTTGATTTTTTGCGCCATTCGGCTGCCTCTTCCTCGTCGTAGGTTTCGACGATTTCCGCGAGTGCGATTTGGGCGGGAACGTGATTTTGTTCTGCCGCCTGTCTGAAAAATTTTTCGGCGGTTTCGATGTCTTCAAAGGCTCCGCCCCTGCCGTCGCGGTAACGCAGGGCGAGTTCGTAAATCGCTTCGGGATCGCCCGTTCCCGCGAGTTTTTTTATTTCAAACAGCCGTTTGTTTTTGTAGTCGTCCATTGTTTATTTTGGCGGATAGCGCTTTTCAAATTTTAGAAGAATCTCGCGAAGTCTGTCGTCTAAGAATCCGAGCGCCTGTTTTCGGATCTCAGCCGGCACGCTGTAGCAGGCTCCGGCGACGGAGGCGGTGATGGCGGCGAGAGTGTCGCTGTCGCCGCCGATGGAAATGGCGTTTCTTACGGCGTCTTCAAAATCCGTCGATTCAAAAAAGGCCTCCAGTGCCTGGGGGACGGTGCCTTGGCAGGTTTCGTCAAATCTGTAGTTTTCGCGAATGTCGTCGAGGGTGAAGTCTATCGGATAGTAGTTTTGGCAGATGTGATCCCGTATTGCCGACGGGCTTTTGCCGCTTCGGGCGAGGAAGACGGCGACGGCGGTGGCTTCGGCTCCTTTTATGCCTTCCGGATGATTGTGGCTTATTTCGGTGACGGCCTTTGAGAGCTGTTTGACCTCATCGATGTTTTTCCCGGCATAGGCGCAGGCGCTGACTCTCATCGCGGCTCCGTTCCCGTAGCTGTTGTAGGGTTGGGGATTGTCGGAGTAGATCCATTTGTAAAACGAGCCGCCGTAGCCGCAATAGGGATAGGGACGTCCGATTTTTTGCATGGAGCGGACGCTTTGCCTGCCCAAATCGCGATAATCTCCGTTGCAAGCCATCAGTGCGTCGCATACGGCGAGCGACATTATGGAGTCGTCGGTAAAAAAACACAGGGGCGTAAACAGATCAAAGTCTTTCGACTTGTGATTGTTCCATTCGAAACGCGAGCCCACAATGTCTCCGATTATCGCGGCGATCATCTGAAATTTTTATCCGTAAAAGGGTTGGTCGGCATCCGGCGGTATTTCGCCGTCATCCGGACTTATTATAAAAATTGTTGCGGGAACGGGCAATTTTTAATTGGCGGGAACGGCGTTCTTTTTTTAGTTGTTGTCGGGAAGGGCAATCTTTATAATTTTTCCCGTATGCTTAACAAATTATTCCCCATTTTAACAGTTCTCGCGTTGGCGCCCTTTGCGGCGGCGCAGGACACGGCCGTTCCCGAAGTGACGGAAGCCACGCTCGCTCCGGCATCTGAATCTGCCGGCCTCGTGGCTGCAATTCCGGCGGAAAAAACCTTGGAATATTATAAGGTCTTTGGCGCGCTGATTTCCGCCAATATCGGTTTGGGCAACGTGGGACTCACGGATGCCGAGATCAACGCGTTCGCGACCGGTCTCGCGGAAGGTCTTAAAAATCCGGATGCCGCCAAAACTTATCGGGATTTTATCAAGGAAAACGAAGTCGAATTCCAAATGTTCATCGGCTCGCTCCAAGAACGCGTGCAGGCAAAAATGATGGAGGAGCAAACGGCGGCGATGGAAAAAGAAATCGCGCAAAATCAGGCGGCGGGTCAGGCGTATATCGAAAAATGCCTGAAGGATCCCGGATTTAAAAAACTGCCCGGAGGAACATTGATCAAGGTGATTTCGGCCGGCGATCTCGCCGTTCCCATAAAGGCGACGAGCATGCTCTCCGCGCGCTATACGGGAACATTTGTCGATGGGACGATTTTTGACAGTAGCGATCGCAATCCCGAGACGGGCGAACCGCTTCATTTTTCGCCGGACGGCGAAGTGACGGAGTTCCCGTGCGCGTTGGAGATGTTGATCCCCGGCTGGATCGAGGCTTTGACGACGGTGGGCAAAGGAGCTAAGCTCACTTTGGTGATCCCGCCGGAACAGGCTTACGGCAACGAAGGCCCGCTTCCGCCCGCATCGACGCTTGTTTTCGATATTGAGATTGTCGATGTTAAAGAAGCGCCCGCCGAAGCGGAAGCAAGTGAAGACGGCGACGTTCCCGCTGATGACGAGGGAAAATAGGCAGAAATGTTTTTTGTAAAAATCTTGCGGGAACGCGCGTTCCCGCAAGATTTTTTATTTTGTCCTACAAAAAACTTGAAAAGTCTCGCGCCCGTGCTATAATGAAAGTTGCAGGGAAACCTGCTATATATCTTAAAAGTACGGCCTAGCTGACTTCCCCCCGATGGTTCCTATCCTTTTCCCGTCGGGGGGTTTGCTTTGTCGCGGGAACGCCGGATCTGTGGGGGATTGTTCAAAAATTTCTTGCATTTTTGCATCAAATAATGTTTAATAAGAGTCCATTCTCAAATAAAAAACTTGGATTAACGGCAGTGTAGTTCTCCCACCCGATCATCTGAACAGTAGCTGCAGAGCGTCCAAACAACACAAAAATCAAATGAAAACAACATTAGCTAAAAAACCGAACGAGACCGACCGCAAGTGGTATCTCGTTGACGCTACGGACAAGACGCTCGGTCGTCTCGCCGTTACGATTGCAGCCATTCTTCGCGGCCGTCACAAGCCGACTTATACGCCCAATACGGATACCGGCGACTATGTCGTCGTGATCAATGCGGACAAAGTCGCTGTCAGCGGCGCAAAAGAAACAGGCAAAACCTACATGTTCTATACGGGCTGGGTGGGAACCAAATATCATCGCAGCGTTGCCGATATGCGTGCTCGCCGTCCCGAGTTCCTGATCACACACGCTGTCAAAGGTATGTTGCCGCACAACCGCCTTGCCAACGCGATGATCAAAAAACTCAAGGTTTATGCCGGCGCGGAACATCCGCACGCCGCTCAAAACCCGGTGGAAATTATCGAAACCAAATAACCTTTAATAAAGAAAAACAATGAGCACTCCAGAAGTTTTCACAGCAGTCGGTCGTCGCAAAACGTCCAGCGCCCGTGTGCGTCTTTCGTATGGCAAAGGCAAAATGACCGTTAACGGCAAACCTTTGAACGAATACTGCTTCACCGAAGCCCTCGCAAAAACCGCGACTGCTCCCATCGCAGTCGCGGAGCTCGAAGGATCGCTTGACATCACCGTTCTCGTTAACGGCGGCGGCGTTTCCAGCCAGGCGGGAGCAATTTCGCTCGGCATCGCACGCGCTATCGAAAAATACAATTCTGAAAAGCGCGCTGTGCTTAAGAAAGCCGGTCTCCTCACTCGCGACGGTCGCGATAAGGAACGTAAGAAAAGCGGTCAGCCCGGTGCCCGCAAGCACTTCCAGTTCTCGAAACGTTAATCCAAGTTTTGGGAGAACTACCGAAAAGCCGTTTCCGCAAGTCGCGGGAACGGTTTTTTTATCGTCGGGATTTGGCGGGAACCCGTTATTTTTTATTGCTTTTTTACAAAAAAAACGCTATTATTGAATTCAATTCCAATATGGAGAGGTGGCCGAGTGGCTGAAGGCAACGGTTTGCTAAATCGTCATAGGGTCTCAAGCCCTATCGTGAGTTCGAATCTCATCCTCTCCGCCAGTTTTGCCAAGTTGTTGTTGGCGTTGTTGTCGTTCCCGTGAAAATTTGCGGGAACGATTTTTTTTGAGGCGCGTTCCCTGTCGCTTAGATATTGAGGCTGCGATTGGAAATTTATATAATTTTTTTTCGATTCAGGTTTAAATTTTCAGTGTTTTTATAAATTATGTATTCCACCGTTTATTCCGGAGCTCTTAGGGGTGTTGAGGCTGTCAGTGTTCAAGTTGAGGCGAAATCGGGCATGTTGGGCGATTTTGCGATGATTGTGGTCGGTTTGCCGGACGCTGCGGTCAAGGAGTCGAGCGATCGCGTTACGGCAGCGTTTTCGAGTTGCAAACTTTCCTTGCCGTTTTCTAAGACGATTATCAATCTCGCTCCCGGCGATATTCGCAAGGAGGGACCGATTTATGATTTGCCGATCGCCTTGTCGCTCCTGGTCGCCAACGGAACATTGCCGCCGGAGTGTCTGGAACGTTTTGTTGTCGCGGGCGAATTGGGTTTGGACGGTGTGGTGCGCCCGATCCGGGGCGGCGTTTCCCTGGCGCTTTTGGCGCGCAAACAGGGACGGGATGTCATTTTGCCGCGAGTGAGCGCGGAGGAGGCTGCGTTAGTCGAGGGCGTCAATGTTTATCCGGTTGAGGACCTGACGGAATGTTTGAAATTTTTGAAAGGCGAAAAGGCGATTGTGCCGCTGACACCGGAATCGAGTTCGTTCGCGAAAAGCGTTCCCGCGGAGTCCCTGCTTGATTTTTCAGAGGTCAAGGGGCAATACCAGTTGCGTCGCGCGGTGGAGATCGCCGTGGCCGGGGCTCACAACCTTTTGATGATCGGCTCTCCCGGTTCCGGGAAAAGTATGATTGCCAAGCGCATTCCGACGATTTTGCCGGAACCCGATTTGGATGAATTTTTGGAAATTTTGGGAATCCAATCCGCGGCGGGAATGACGATTGTCGGCGATGAGCACGGAATCCAGCGGCCGTTTCGCTCTCCGCATCATACGATTTCGGATGTCGGTCTGATCGGTGGCGGGAGCGTTCCCGGTCCCGGGGAAATTTCCTTGGCGCACAACGGTGTTCTTTTTTTGGACGAGTTCCCGGAGTTCAAGCGTTCGGTGCTTGAGGTTTTGCGCCAGCCGCTTGAAGACGGCGAAGTGACGATTTCGCGGGCTTCGGCAAAAATTACCCTGCCGGCGCATTTTATGCTGGTGGCGGCGATGAATCCGTGTCCCTGCGGTTATTATGGGGACCGTCATCATCGTTGCACCTGCACGCCGACGCAGATCCAACGCTATCGTTCCCGCCTCTCCGGTCCTTTGCTTGACCGCATCGACATCCATGTCAACGCACCGACACTGTCGATCGAAGAGTTGCGGACGGCGAAACCCGGCGAATCTTCGGCGACAATGCGGGCGCGCATCGTGGCGGCGCGGGCGGTGCAGGAAAAGCGTTTTTCGCAGGACGCCTCTATGGGCCCCAAGACGCGTTGCAATGCGCGCATGACCAACCGGCAGATTCAAAAATATTGTGAGCTTGGCGAAATGCAAAGTCGTATGTTGCAAATGGCGATGGAGCGTTTCGGCCTCTCGGCGCGCGCGTATAGCAGGATTTTGAAAGTTGCCCGGACAATCGCCGATCTCGCCGGACACGAATCCATCGAAGCTCCGGATATTTCCGAAGCGATCAATTTTCGTCTGCTCGACAAAGCCAACGAACAGATTTGACGTTCCCGCGGGAACGGAATCTGCGGTCGGGCTCTCGCGGGAACGAAGTTTTCGCGTTATAATGGATTTATGGCAAATGAAATGCGTGTGGCTCCGGCGGCAGAGCTGGGCTTGGTAAAAGTGGCGGCGGTTTCGCCGAGAGTGCATTTGGCGTCCGTGGCGGAAAATGTTCGCGCGGTCGGTGATGCGATGCATCGCGCGTCGCAAGAGCAGTGCGCGATTATCGTCTTTCCAGAATTGGCGCTGACGGGAGCTTCGTGCGGGAACATTTTTTTGCAGTCAAAAATATTGTCGGAGGTCCGGGACGGTTTGGCGCGCCTGGCGCGTTTGTCCGCGGAGCTGGATATGACGGCGATTGTCGGCGCTCCCTTGGCGATCGGGCAAAATCTCTACAGTTGTGCGATTGTCTTGAGCAGCGGAAAAATTGTTGCCGCCGTTCCCAAAACCCGCCTTGCCGCCGGCTGTCGCTTTTTTCAAACGGCGGGGGATTTACAGCAGGATTTTGTCGAAATCGCGGGTGCGGAAGTCCCTTGCGGGAACGATTTGATTTTTGAAGCCGCCGGCTATCCGTTTATTTCCTTCGGGATCGAGTTTGGCGAAGATTTGTGGTCGGCGACGCCGTTGTCGGGTGATTTGGCGTCAGCGGGCGCGATGATGGTTTTTGATCTCTCCGCGACTGAAGAGACGGTCGGCAAGGCGCGTTCCCGTCGGGAACTCGTGCGGGTGCAGAGCGCGCGCACGCTCGGAGCCTACATTTATGCCGGCGCGGGTTGGGGCGAAAGCACGACAGATCTTGTTTACGGCGGAGAATGTCTGATCGCTCAAAACGGAGTGATGCTCGCGGGAACGGAAAAATTTTCAATTGCCGGCGTGATGGCGATGGCGCAGCTTGATGTGGATTTGCTGGCTCATGCGCGTCGTGCCGCCGGCGTTCCCGCAGTCAAAAAGCCGTTCCGCCGGATCAAGTTCACGCTCGCGGGCGACCATCAGATGCCGGCGAAGATTTTCGGCAAAGTTTCAAAAACGCCGTTTATTGACGGGAACGCGCAAATTTTGGAGGAGAATTGTCGCGAGGCGTTTGAAATCCAGGTTGCGGGTTTGGCGCGACGTGTGGAGCATACGCGCGCCAAGGGTGTCGTTTTGGGGATTTCCGGAGGCTTGGACTCCACGTTGGCGATTTTGGTCGCCAAGGCGGCGTTTGAAAAATTGGGTCGCGATCCGAAGGAAATCGTCGGGATCTCGATGCCGGGTTTGGGAACGTCCGAACGCACGCGCGGGAACGCTCTCGGGCTGATGCGGCGGCTCGGCATTACGGCGCGGGAGATTTCGATCGTTCCCGCCGTTTTAAAACATTTTGAGGATATCGGTCACGACCCGCAGCACTTTGATGCGACTTATGAAAATGCGCAGGCGCGGGAACGCACGCAGGTTTTGATGGATGTCGCGAGCGACTTGGGCGCGTTTGTCGTGGGGACGGGCGACTTGTCGGAGGCGGCGCTCGGCTGGTGCACCTTCAACGGCGATCATATTTCGATGTATCATGTCAATCTCGGCGTTCCCAAAACATTGATCCGGCACATTATCGCCTGGGTGGCGAAGGAGCGCGGAGACAAGGAGATCGCAGCGATTTTGGCGGACATCATCGACACACCGATTTCGCCGGAGCTTAAACCGGTGGACGAACAGGGCGCCATCGCGCAAAAAACCGAGGATCTCATCGGACCTTACGAATTGCACGATTTCTTTATTTATCATTTTTGCGGGAACGGTTTTTCTCCCGACAAAATTCGTTTTTTGGCGCGCCATGCTTTTGAGGGCGATTATGACGGCGAGACGATTGACAAGTGGCTGCGCGTGTTCTTAAAACGCTTTTTCAGCCAGCAGTTCAAGCGTTCGTGCTGTCCCGACGGCCCCAAAGTTTTGCAGATTTCCTTGAGCCCGCGCGGCGATTGGCAGATGCCGTCGGACGCAAAGTCGGATTTGTGGGATTTTTGAGCGGGAGACAAAGGCGCGTTCCCGTGAAATTTTGTCGCGGCTCCGTAAAAAGAAGTTTAAACTTGCTATTATGGAATACGAAGCGGTTATCGGACTTGAGATTCATGTGCAACTGAAGGCGAAGAGCAAAGTTTTTGCGGGAACGCCGGCAGGTTTTGGCGAAGAGCCGAATCTGTTGATCGATCCGACGGTTTTGGCGTTGCCGGGAGCATTGCCTGTGCTCAATCGCGAAAGCGTCGAGAAATCGATGAAATTCGGATTGATGATCGATGCCAAGATGCCGACGATCTCCCGCTGGTCGCGCAAAAATTATTTTTATCCGGACTCCCCTAAAAACTATCAGATCACCCAGCTGGCGGAAGAGGCGATCGTCGGGCCGGGCGAGGTGGAAATCGAGTTGCCGGGACCGTCGCGCAATGTGATGGGAGAGCACAAAAAGATTCGTATCAACCACGCGCACTTGGAGGAGGATGTCGGCAAACTGACGCACGGCGGGAACACTTCGCTCGTCGATTACAATCGCGCGGGAACGACCCTGCTTGAAATCGTCACCGAGCCGGATATGCATTCCGCGGAAGAGGCGGTCGCCCTTTTGAACGCGATTATTATGATTTTGCGCGCGGCGGGACTTTCGGATTGCGATATGGAAAAAGGTCAGTTGCGCTGCGACACCAACGTCTCGGTGCGGCCGGCGGGAACGCAGGAATTGCGCACGCGGACGGAGATGAAAAACGTCAATTCGTTGACAGGCGTCCGCAATTGTATCAATTTTGAAATCAAGCGTCAGGCGGCGGCTTATGAACGCGGCGAAACGATTGTCCAGGAGACGCGCGGCTGGAACGCCGAAACGGGGCACACTTATAGTATGCGTTCCAAAGAGAATGCGCACGACTATCGCTATTTCCCCGATCCGGATCTGATGCCGGTTAAAGTTGACGACGCCTGGCTGCAACGTCTCGCCGCCACTTTGCCGGAACGTCCCTTTGACCGCCAGCGCCGTTATATGGCGGATTACAAGCTGCCTTACACGGTGACGTCTGTCCTGATCCCGGATTTGCAGTTGTGCGAATATTTTGAAGCGTCACTGAAAGCCTGCGGCAAAAATCCGCAGCAAACGGCAAATTTTTTGATCAATGAAATCTTGCGGGAACTCGCCGCTATCGGTCCTGAAGCGACGATCGCACAAAGCAGAATCGCTCCCGAAGCGCTCGCCGGACTTGTCGAGGTTGTCGAGGCGGGAACGATTTCCAAACAGCAGGCAAAAGAAGTTTTTGCCGAGATGTGGACGAGCGGCAAGCCGGCTGCGGCGATCATCGAGGAAAAAGGTTTGTCACAGTCCAACGACAGCGGCGCGCTTGAAGCGATTATCGACACTGTGCTCGCGGACGCCAAAAACATTTCTCTTGTCGCAGCTATCAAAGGCGGGAACGATCGTGCGATCAACGCTCTCAAAGGGCAGGTGATGAAGGCTGCCAAAGGCAAGGCGAATCCCGCACAGGTCGATGCGATTTTGCGGGCGAAACTGGCGTAAAACCGTTCCCGCAAAAGCCGTTCCCGCGCTGTTTACGTTTTGCGGGAACGCCTTCAAAAATTGAAAAGATTTGAGAAAAAAGATGAAGGACGGGAACGCTGAAAATTTTTTTGCCCGAAACTATCTCACGGGAGTCAACGTTCCCGCGGCTTTGGCGGCGTTTGCGTATTTGGCGTCTCCTCGGGCGCCGCTTGTGGTGCTTGTCGCCCGGCAGCAGCATGCGGCGGAACTTGTTTTGGAGGATGCGGCATTTTACAATGCGCGCATTTTGGAGCGAAAAGTTCGCCCCAAGCTGTTTTCGTTGGCGGCGCCGATTGAAGGGCAGACGGGCGACCGTCAATTTGTAAGCGATTGCGATTTGCTGAAAGTGCTCGCGGGACTTTCCAATCGTCGGGACGGGGAAACGATCTGGCTTGCCTGCACTCCGGATTCCTTGCGACAGGATGTTCCCACACCACAGTCGATTCGCGGGAACGAGCTGGTGCTGACTTCGGGACAGCGTTTTGACAAAGCGCGCCTGCTGGCGCTGCTGACGGAATATGATTATGACAACGAAGCCCTTTGCGAGCAGCCCGGGCAATATTCCGAACGCGGCGGACTGGTGGACGTCTATCCGCTGAACGCGTCCGCGCCGGTGCGCATTGATTTTTTTGATGACGAAATCGAAAGTTTGCGGGAGTTCGATCCCGAGACGCAACGTTCGACGCAAAAAATAGACCGGCTTGTCATCATCGGTCGCGGGAACGATGCGGCGGGAACGGCGCGGCTTGAGCGGCAGGCAAAAATTTTTGAATATTTTCCGGCGGGAACGCAATTTGTTTTTGTCGAAGCGGACACATTCGAATCGTTCCCGCCGACCGACATTTTGGCGAAAATTGCGGAGCGGCAATTTGTTGTCGATGCCTTCGGGCTTGTCGCCGAGCCGCCGTCGTGGCTGCCGGCTCAGAATTTGCGCGTTTGGAAAACGGAAGATTTGGAGGCTTTGACGAGCGGCGGGATCGACAGCGGCGCTTTGGGCGTGGAGCGTTTGATCGAGGCGGAAGAGGCGCGCCGGCAGTTTTTAAAAGTCTTGAGCGACCGCCAGCGCGAAGGCGAACGCGTCGTTATCGTTTGCGAAACACCGGCGACGATCAGTCGTCTCAACGAGATTATAGACGAAACGATTGCGACGGGAACGCTCGACGAACATTTTGTTCCCGAAATCATCGAAGGCAGGATCAGTTGCAGTTTTAGCGTCGCCACGGACGAGGATGAACTCGAACAGGTGACGCTGGTCGGCGAAGACGAGATCTTTGGCCGCAAGCGCAAACGGCTTTCGGGATTGCGTTCCCGCAAAATCGCCGCCCATTCGACCGTCGAACAGCTGCTTGATTTTAACGAACTGGTCAACGGCGATTATATCGTCCATCTTGAACACGGCGTTTGCATTTACAGGGGGATTTTTCCCGCCAATCCCGAAAAAGGCATCAAGGAGGATATGCTGGTGCTTGAGTTTGAGGAAAAATCCAGACTTTATGTGCCCTTTCGCGACGCGCATCTGCTCTCGCGCTATATCGGCTTGAGCAAAAAAACGCCCAAAATCGCAAAGCTCGGAAAAGCGGGAAATGCAAAATGGCACAAAACTTGCCGTGAGGCGATTGAAGCAACGCGGGATTTCGCTTCCGAAATGCTCTCTTTGCAGGCGAGACGAAAAAGTTTTGGAGGTTTTGAGATGTCGCCCGATGAAAAAATTCCGTGGTTGGGCGCGTTTGAAAAAGCGTTCCCGTTTACGGAGACTCCGGACCAGCAAAAAGCGATTGACGAGACCAAGCGCGACCAGGAAAGTGGCGCTCCGATGGACCGCCTGATTTGCGGCGATGTGGGATTCGGCAAGACGGAAGTCGCCATTCGTGCGGCGTTCAAGGCTGTTTTGAGCGGCTATCAGGTGGCGATCTTGGCGCCGACGACGGTTTTGGTGCAGCAGCATTTCAACACTTTCAAGGATCGCTTCGCCCAGTATCCGGTGGCGATCGAAATGCTTTCCCGCTTCAGGACGGCGAAGCAATGTCAAAATATTTACCGTCAAATCCAGTCGGGCGAACTGGACATTGTGATCGGCACGCACGCGCTGTTGTCAGACAAGGTGGTTTTCAAAAAACTCGGGCTTTTGGTTATCGACGAGGAACATCGTTTTGGAGTCCGGCAAAAAGAGCGCATCAAGCAAATGCGGGAACAGGTCGATGTCTTGACGATGAGCGCGACGCCGATCCCGCGAACGCTTTATCTGGCAATTATGGGCGCGCGCGATTTGAGCGTCATTGAGACGGCACCGCGGGAACGCCTGCCGATTCAGACGATTATCAAATATTTTGATCTCGATCTGATCCGAAGCGTCGTTCGCGCGGAAGTCGAGCGGGGCGGGCAGGTTTTTTATCTGCACAACCGCGTTGAGACGATCGAGGAGGTGCGTTCCCTCCTGCAAGCCTGTCTGCCGGAAATCAAGATCGCGGTCGGGCACGGGCAAATGGGGGAAAAAGAATTGGAGCGCGTGATGACAGATTTTGTCGCCGGTAAATACGATCTTTTGCTCTGCACGACAATTATCGAAACGGGACTCGACATCCCCAACTGCAACACGCTGATTATCGACGGAGCCGACCGCTTCGGCTTGTCGCAACTCTATCAGTTGCGCGGCAGAGTCGGGCGTTTTAACCGTCAGGCCTATGCGTATCTGCTCCTGCATCGTCGCGGGAACATTACGGGTGATGCCCGGCAAAGGCTCGCCGCCCTCGCGCAAAATACAAAGTTGGGCGCCGGATTCAGGATCGCGATGCGAGACCTCGAGTTGCGCGGTGCCGGCAATATTTTGGGTGTCAAACAAAGCGGGCCTATCGCCGGCGTCGGATTTGAACTGTATTGCCAACTCTTGAGACAAAGCATCGCCTCTCTCAAAGGGGAACAAAAAATGCCCCTGTTCAGAGCGGAGATCCAACTCGATTTTGTCCGTTTTGGCGAAAGCCCGACAGAACGCGGGCGCGACCTGCGCAACACTTATGAAATCGTGCGCGACGCCCAAAACGAGAAATATCGCGGCGATACGCTGCTCGTGACAATCCCCAACGACTATATCCAAGACTCCCGCGTCCGCATCGATATTTTCAGAAAAATTGCAATGGCGCAAAACGAAAAGGAAATCGACGAACTCGCAGAGGCTATGGCGGACCGCTTCGGCAAATTGCCGCGCGAGGTAAAAACATATTGCCAATTTATAAAATTGCGTTGTCTGGCGGAACAGCACGGGATCGCACGGCTTGAGACCAATTGCGGAAAAATCAGCGCATTCCGTCGCAACGGCACCCAAATTTTGGTCGGGAACTCCCTGCCGAGACTCTCCGCCGTCGCCGCAAAACAACGTTTCCGGGAACTCGAACAATTTTTGATGAATTGTTAAAGGTTTTTCAAAATAAAATTTTTTGAGACCTTAAATTTGTATTCTCGCGGGAACGGGAATTCTCGTTTATACTGAAAATCAGTATGAAAGATATATCCTTCTTAACCATTCTCGCTGTCGCCCCGTTTTTGGCGGTCGGCTGTTCCTGTAACTGCAATGTTGAAACTCCCGCCGAAGCCGGCGTTCCCGCGGAAACTGTTCCCGCGACGGCGCCTGCGGACAAAAAAGCCGTTCCCGCGCTTATCGATACCGCAGCGCATCCGTTTTTGGTTAAGACTCCCTTTGTTGCCTGGTCGCAGCTGACCTATGACAAAATCGTTCCCGATACAAAATTGATCCTTGAGATCACTCAGGCGAAAATTGATGCGATCTGTGAACTCAAGCCGGAAGAATTGAGCTACGATTCCGTCGTCGGCGCCTATGACAGCGCTTTTTTTGACTTGGGATATTTTGAAGGCATCCTTTCTCATTGCGAATCCACTTGCATGACGGACGGTTTTAGAGAGCAATACGAAATCGTTCAGCCGATGTTGAGCGAATTTTGGACCGCCCAAAGCCTCAACGAAAAATATTACGCCGTTTTGAAGGCTTATTCGGAAACACCGGAAGCGAAGGGGCTCGATCCCATCCGCGCGCGCCATTTGAAGCAAATGCTTGAAGGGTTCGTCGATGGCGGTGTGGATTTGCCGGCGGACAAAAAAGAGGAGCTCAAAGCCGTAATGGCGGAGATGGTGCCGCTGACGCAAAAGTTTTCGCAAAACGTCCTCGATGCCAATAACAGCTATAAAAAACTGGTGACGGACGAGGCGAAGATCGCCGGATTGCCCGAATCCAACCGCAAGGAGGCGCTCGCCGCCGCAATCGCGGCAGGATTGGCGACAGAGGAAAAACCGGCGTGGCTTTTCACCACGCAGGTTTCCTCCTATTCTCCGGCGATGAAATATCTCGACGACGAGGAACTTCGCCGCGAAATCTTTCTCGCCCGCAACAATATCTGCGCGCCGGGAACGCCTTATGACAATACGGACTTGATGAAGCGCATCTTGGCGCTCCGCCAACGCGAGGCTGAAATCCTCGGCTATAAAAATTTCACAGACCTGATCTTGAAACGCCGCATGGCCAAAAATGGCGAGACGGCGATGGCGTTCGTCGATGACCTGGCGGCGAAGACAAAACCGGCTTTTGATCGCGAATACAACGAGTTGCGCGCGTTTCGCAGCAGCGTCGATCCGGCTTTTAAGCTTTCGTCGAGACCGTCGTTCCAGCCGTGGGATTTTGCGTATTGGGCGGAAAAATATCGCCGGGCGGAATATGATTTTGATGAAAATCTCCTGAAGCCGTATTTTGAGAGCAACAATGTCGTCAACGGCATGTTCGCGTTTTTTGACGAACTCTATGATCTGACGATCCGTGAGATCCCGAGCGCCTATCGTCCGTTGGGCTCGACGGAGCCTTTGCCGGAGGGAATGGTTGAAATCTGGCATCCGACGGTAAAATGTTACGAGATCATCGACAACAAGCTCGGTTACCGCATCGGCGTTTTCTATATGGATATGTTCCCGCGAAAAGAAAAGCGCAGCGGCGCCTGGATGCATCCGTTCGTGGCGGGCAACCACGACAAGGGCGAAGTCAGTTTTGCCATGGTTTGCGGCAACTTGACGGCTCTGACCGGCAACGGGCCGGCATTGTGGTCCCACTATGATGTGGAGACGCTCTATCATGAGTTCGGACACAATCTGCACCAGATCTTGGGCAATGTCCCCGTGTCGCCGCTCAACGGCAGCAATGTCGCTTGGGACTTTGTGGAACTCCCGTCACAGATCAATGAAAACTGGACCTGGGAACCCGCGATTCTCGCCCGCTGGGCAAAACATTATCAGACGAACGAGCCGATCCCGCAGGCATATGTCGATGCGATGGTGCGCGCGCGCAATTTCCAGGCCGCATACCAGCAAATGCGCCAGCTTTCTTTTGCCAAGGGTGATTTGTATATCCATATGAACGCAAAGGATCTCGCCGGCCAGGATATCGACAAGGTCGCTCGCGATGTGACTAAGGATTATGTCTGGCCTTCTCCCTATGAACAGCGTTCGAACATGAACAGTTTCACGCATTTGTTCCGCGATCCCGTGGCCTATGCGTCAGGCTACTATTCTTACAAGTGGGCTGAGGCTTTGCAGGCGGACGCGTTCCAGACCTTCAAGCGTCCGGACGGCTCGCTCGACCTTTCGCGCGGGATGGTTTTCCGCAGAACAATTCTCGAAAAAGGCGATTCGAAAGACGCATCCGAACTCTTCCGTGATTTTGTCGGACGCGATCCGGATTGGAACGCGATCAACGTGCTCCACGGCATCGTTCCCGCAAAATAGGCGATAATGAAGGACGTGGCGATTATCGGGCTCGGTCCCGCGGGAGCGACATTGGCTCGCCTGCTCGCGGGAATGCTCGATGTCGTGGCGTTTGACAAAAAAGCCGCCGATCCCGATGCTGCAGGTTTTAGAAAACCCTGCGGCGGGCTCCTGGCGGAAGACGCACAGCGCTCCTTGTCGCGACAGGGCTTGACCTTGCCGAAATCCGTTCTCGCGGATCCTCAGATTTTTGAGGTGCGGACACTCGATTTGTGCCGCCGGCTCGAGCGTTGCTACCGGCGCTTTTATATCAATATGGATCGTCACAAATTTGATTTGTGGCTCCAATCGCTCGTTCCCGCGACTGTCGAGATTCACAATGCCTGCACGGTAAAATTTTTTGAACGCGCCGATGACGCGTGGCGGATCCATTATTACGAGAACGGCGAGAAAAAAACAATTGAGGCGCGTTATATCGTCGGAGCGGACGGCGCCGCGTCCCTGGTGCGCCGCACGATCGCCCCGGATCACAAAATCCGCAGTTACAATGCGGTGCAGCAGTGGTTTAAGGACGAAAGCGCCCGCGGACTTTACGCCTGTTTTTTTGACGAGCGTTTGAGCGATTGCTACGGTTGGGCGGTCTCAAAAGACGGACGCGTCGTTTTTGGCGCGGCGTTCCCGCCCAAAAATTCAAAACAAGCCTATGACACGCTCCTGGCGCGGGCCCGCGAAGCCGGATTTTCCTTGGGCGAGCCGTTGGCGACGGAAGCCTGCCAGGTTTTGCGCCCGGAGCGGATGGACGATTTTGTTTTAGGGAATGACGACGGCGTTTTTTTGATAGGGGAGGCGGCGGGATTTATTTCTCCCAGTTCGCTTGAGGGGATGAGTTATGCGCTTGATTCGGCGGAAATTCTGGCGGGAACGCTCTTGCGCGAGAACGCGGATTTGTTTGAGGATTACAAAAAATCGACATTGAAGTTGCGTCTCAAGCTTTTGTCCAAAATTTTGAAAAATCCTTTTATGTATAATCCCGTCTTGCGCTCTTTTGTCATGAAAAGCGGCATCGCCAGCATTGCCGTTCCCGCAAGAAAATAGCCGTTCCCGCGATTTTTTGACTCTTATGAAAATTTTGCTTCACGCCTGTTGCGGTATTTGCGCGGGGCATTGTGTTTCGACTTTGCTCGCCCAGGGGCATTCGGTGACCTTGTTTTACAGCAACGCCAACATCGCGCCGCATGAAGAGTTTGAAAAACGTCTGGCGGCTCTGCAACGTTTGGCGGAGCATTTTGGCGTTCCCGTGATTGTGGACCGTCCCGATCACGGCGAGTGGTTGGAGCAGGTCGCCAAGGGTTTTGAAAACGAGCCGGAACGCGGAGCCCGCTGCCCGCGCTGTTTTGGATATTCGCTGGCGCGAACGGCAAA
Source organism: Opitutales bacterium (assembly GCA_024697185.1). Taxonomy (GTDB): domain Bacteria; phylum Verrucomicrobiota; class Verrucomicrobiia; order Opitutales; family UBA953; genus Spyradosoma. Next base: position 65,502 of record JAILGB010000029.1, read on the forward strand.
TTTTGCGCGGGAACACGGTTTTGACGCGTTTACGACGACATTGACGGTGTCTCCGCACAAAAATTCCCCGATGATTTTTGCCGTCGGCAAATCGCTTGGCGGGAACGCGTTTTTGGAGGAAGATTTCAAAAAAAAGGACGGTTTCAAAAATACGAATGCGATTGCGCGCGCGTTGGAGCTTTATCGCCAGCGCTATTGCGGTTGCGAATTTTCCTTGCGAGATGCTTTGAAGGCGTCGCGGGAACGAAAATAATTTTTGTCAGATATTTTTAAAATATTTATAATTAAAACACTATGACCCCGACAAAAGAACAAGTTCAACAACTCGCCCGTCAATACAAGAGCGAGCTTCTCGATAACGTCATGCCGTTTTGGATGGAGCATTCCATCGACAAGGAATGCGGCGGTTATTTTACCTGCCTCGAGCGCGACGGAACGGTTTTTGACACCGACAAATTTATTTGGTTGCAAGGTCGCGAAGTCTGGATGCTCGCGTATCTCTACAATCATTGTGAAAAGAAACAGGAGTGGCTCGATGCCGCGATTCAGGGCGCCGAGTTTTTGAAGAAATGCCATGACGGCGAATATAATTTTTATTTTTCGACCCAACGCGACGGCACTCCGCAGGTCGAGCCCTATAATATTTTCTCCAACACATTCGCCTGTATGGCGTTCGGCCAATTGTCGATTGCAACGGGCAACAAGGAATATGCGGAGATTTCCAAAAAAGCCTTTGATCGCGTTATCGCGCGTTTTGACAATCCCAAGGGACGCTGGAGCAAGGCTTCTCCGCAGGCGCGCCCGATGAAGGCGTTTGCGTTGCCGATGATTGTCTGCAATCTCGCATTGGAGATCGAGCCTTTGATCGATCCCGCGTTTTTGCAAAAGACGATCGATACTTGCGTGAAGCTTGTCACGGAGGAATTTTATCGTCCCGAAGTCGGTCCCGGCCTCATCGTTGAACACCTCAACGCCGACGGCACGCTCGCCGACAACATGGACGGACGCCTCCTGAATCCCGGCCACATGATCGAATCCACATGGTTTATGATGGATCTCGGCGAACGCATGAACGACCGCGCGCTCATCGACAAGGCTGTTGAGATCTGCTTGAACGCCTTGGGTTACGGCTGGGACGACAAATGCAAGGGAATCTTCTATTTTATGGATCGCAAAGGTTTCCCCCTGCAGCAGCTTGAGTGGAACCAAAAACTTTGGTGGGTGCATATCGAAACCCTGATCGCCTTGCTCAAAGGCTATCGCCTGACGGGAAATCCCAAGTGCTGGGAATGGTTCGAACGCGTTCACGAATATGCTTGGGAGCATTTCAAAGATCCCAAATATCCGGAATGGTTCGGCTACCTCACACGCGAAGGCGAGCCCTTGCTTTCGCTCAAAGGCGGCAAGTGGAAGGGTTGCTTCCACGTCCCGCGCGGCATGTGGCAATGCTGGCAGCAGCTTGAAAAAATCGCCGAAAAAATGTAGGCGTTCCCGAAAAAAACATTTTTAATGCCGTCCGGTCACCGGGCGGCATTTTTTGTGCGCGAATCACAATGTGAAATATTTTTTAGAAAATATTTTTAGAAAATATTGCGTTTTTTTTTTACATTTTAGAATTAACGCGTTATTTGATTACTCCGACGAAATTATGAGAGCTAGAAATTCGAAGATTTCCGCTTTTTTGAATGGCGGTAAAAAAAGATTTGTCATTCCTCCTTTTCAACGCAATTATGCCTGGGAAAAATCCCAATGCAATGAACTGTGGGAGGACATTGCTTATGCTCTTGAAAATAGAAGGACGCACTATTTGGGGAATATCATTTATTACAAAGGTCCGTCTTCGGAGCTCCAAGAATATGTTTTGGTTGACGGTCAGCAGCGGGTGACGACCGTTCTGCTTTTGCTGACGGCAATTCGGGATTTTGTGAAATACGACAACAAAGAATTGTCCGAAAAGATCACAAAGGATTATTTGCTACTTGACGGCGACGAAAGTTCTGAAAAAGTGAAACTGAAGCAGACGGCGAGCGATGCGGACAGTTTTAAAAGAATTATTTCCGGAGATCTTGAGGAAAAAGCAAAAGATAGGACAAAATATTTGTTGAAGAACTATAAGTTTTTTAAATCCAAGCTGGAAGCTCGCGAATATGATGTAGAAAGAATTTATAAGACGATTGAAAAACTTGAGATCGTTAAGATCGATTTACAAGTTAAAAACGATGATCTCCGGACGATTCAAACGATTTTTGAAAAAATAAATTCAACGGGCAAAAAACTGGAGCAGTCGGATTTGATCCGAAATCTTTTGTTGATGACATCTTCGGTGGAGGAGCAGGAACGGCTTTATAAGACTTATTGGATCCCGCTTGAAGACAAATATGTCGATCCGGAAAATGTTTCCGATTTTTCGAAATATTTTTTGATGATGAAAATACAGAATCAGATAAAAAATACGGATGTTTATATGTCGTTTAAGAGGAATTATCTGGAAGGTCAGGGAATTGCCAAGGAAGATGCGTTGAAAGAGATGCTCAAGTATGCGAGATTTTATAGATGTTTTAAACATGAGGACTGTCCGGAAGATAAAGAGATTTCAAATTTGATTTGGCTTCACAACAAACTCGATGCAGATGCGCTTTTGCCGCTTTATCTCTATCTGTTTGAGAAATTGTTTGATAGCGACCGCGAAGCTTTAAAAAAGATTTTCGATTTGATTTTGGATTTTACCATCCGTTTTCGCGTTTGCGAGCCGGAGGCAAAGGATGTTTTGCCCGAGCTTGTTATTGCGTTAATTAAATCATTTGAAGGCGCGGAAGGTGCGGAGCCGTTTGACTATTACAAACATATCCGTTATGAATTTTCCAATAGTCGGACGGAAAGAACGCGTTTTCGTTACGATGAGGAATTTAAGAAAGCCCTTAAAGAAAACCCTCTTCCTTCAAATTATGCGCTGGCGATTTTGTTAAAAGTGGAAGCCGATGTCAGCGGCGACGGTTTGCGTGTAAGTAAGCGGTTTTATTGTTCCCGACTCTTACCTCAAAAGATGACATCCGAATGGATCGCCTATTATAAGGGAAAAGAAGAAATGGAAAAAGTTCAAGAGAAGTATGTGGACCGTATCGTGAATTACGCTTTGTCGGAAGAGAGCAAATTGGATGAAAAAGATTCGTGGGCGCAAAAAAGAAAGCGTTTAAAGCATTCGAGTTTTAAAATCTCAAAACGGCTTTCGGAAGATGAATATAAAGACTGGCGCGAGGATGATATAAAAAGACGGGAAGGTGAAATTGTCGGGCAGATTTGTAAGGCGGTTTCGGGACCGGACCCGCGGAAACGCGAATTGCCCAGCCGCCCGGAAGTCCCGGAAACTTGCATTGTCCTTGACGATTCCAAGCCGCATCCGCATACAAAGCCGAAATCATTTTATTTTCAAGATTCCGAAGAGGAGTTTGAATGCAAATCTTGGAATCGTTTGCTCGTTGAGCTTGGCGAATTTTTATCCGAGCGGGATCCGGAAAAGTTTAAAGAAATCGTTGAGCGCAATCAGATTCACAAGGAGCGTTCTAAAAAAATTGAAGGACGGCCGGATCCTATCATAACAACAGACCGTTCCTTGTTGACAAGAGATCTTGAAATCCCGGGAACGCCGTATTTTGTCGAGGCGAACCTTTCGGAAAAAGATGCGCGCAAGTATGGTGCAGAGCTTTGCCGAGCGTTCGATATTAATCCTTCATCGGTGATGATCGAAATCCGCGGAGCGCAGGATTAGCGGCGGGAACGATGCCGCGTGAGGGCGTCGCAAAAAATTGTAGCGGGCAGTCGTTTTCGTCGGCGGGAACGGAATCGCAAAACTGGCAGTCGTAGCCGATGACGACGGCGCGGGCGTTTGGATCGATTTGTTTGAGAAAACGGTCGTAAAATCCTCTCCCGTAGCCGAGGCGGTTGCCGTGGCGGTCAAAAGCGAGTGCGGGAACGATGTGGATTTGCGGGAACGCGGGATCGACGGTCTGGCAGTTTTGGGCGGGCTCCGGAATATTAAAAAATCCGGGAACGAGGTCTTGCTCGGGAACGCGGATTTGTTTTAAAACAATTTCCGTGCCGGCAACTTTGGGCACGCAAACGGTTTTTGAGGCGCCGATCATTTTGTCGATGAGGGCTCTCGTGTCGAGTTCGTCGCCAAACGAAACATAGCAGGCGATGCGGTCAGCGGCGGAAAATGGTTGCCAGTTAAAAAGGATTTCGATGATTTTTTCCGCCTGCGTTTTTGCGTCGGCGGGAAGGATTTGTCTTCGCAGCCGTCGAAATCGCTTTCTCAGTTCGTCTTTGTCCGACGGGAACGGCATTAGAAATATTTTTTGAAAGTCTCGATGACGAATTCGGGCGGGCGAATGGCGTGTCCTTCGTTATTCATGAAGACGTGCGTCGTCGTTCCCGTCGTGAGCATTTCGTTCCCGCGGTGAACGGTGTATTCGATGCGGATTCGCAGGGCGGGCATTTCTTTGATCGTGGCGGTGACGAGCAGTTCGTCGTCGTATTTTGCCGGCAATTTGTATTTTACGTTGGCTTCGAGGACGGGCAGGTGATAGCCTTGGCTTTGAAGTTTTGTGTAGGGCAGGCCGATTTGGGCGATGAGAGCCGTCCGGGCGATTTCAAACCAGGGGAGATAGTTGGCGTGATAGACGACGCCCATGGCATCGGTTTCGGCAAAGCGCACGACGACTTTGATTTGGCTACTGATCATAAACGACATTATAGGGGATTGAAAATTAAAAATCAAAATGGGAGAAAAAATTTGATTTTTTTGAACAAGCGTTCTAAAATTAAAAAAACATCTTTATGAAAAAGCGCGACACGGCGAAATCTTTGGAGACGCGGATGCGGATTCTCGAGACGGCAGAACGGCTGTTTGGGGAAATCGGCGTTCCCGCGACGACGCAGCGCAAGGTCGCGGAGGTGGCGGGGATTCGCGTTTCAAACGTTTACTATTATTTTTCCTCCAAGCAGGATTTGCACCGTGCGATTATTTTGGAGCGGATTAAAAATGTTATGGCTCGCCAAGACGAGCTTTTGGAGCTTGCGCGGGAACGTGCTCCTGGCGGGAAACTTTCGTGCGAAGCGATTGTCCATGCCTATGCGGCGCCGCGTTTGTTTGAGATAAAGGATTCTTCGTCGCGGCATTTGTTGTCGGCGCTTTTTTCTTATGTGATCACGGGCGAGGAGGCGGATGTCAAGGAATATCGCGAGTTGGGTTTGCGGCAGGATCAGAAGTTTTTGGCGCTCTTGTGTGAAGCGATGCCCGATTTTACGGAGCTTGAGTTGAAAGTTCGCCTGACGTTGTTGAATGCGGCGCTTTGCGGTTTGGTCGGAATCGCCCGCCATGTCAGCGACGATTTCCCGAAAGACGTTCCTGCGGACGATTATAAAAAGATGATTATGGCTTATTTTACGGCTGCGTTTGTGGCGCCTCAAAATTTTAAAAAGTAAATTTAATAATAAAAAAAAGAATATGAAAACGATTAAGAAAACATTCCTTCTTGTCGCGTGTGCAGCGCTTGTTTTGACCTTTGCCGCTTGCGACAAGGTTAAATCCCTTGTTTCGGGTGATGAAGCGGCGGCTCCGCTTGCCGCCGAGGCAAAGCAGCAGGTCTTCCCCGCGCATATTTACGAGGTGCGTTTTTCGGAGCGCGACTTGACTCAAAATCTGCCGGGTCGCGTGGATGCGGTGCGTTGTGCGGATGTTCGGGCGCGTGTTCAGGGAGTTTTGCTTGAGCGTCGTTTTGAGGAAGGCAAACAGGTTCAAAAGGGACAGTCTCTGTTTTTGATCGATCCCGCGGAGATTTTGGCGAGCAAGGCGGCTGCGGAGGCGCAGTTGGCTGCCGCGTCGGCAAATCTGGAGAGCGCCCAGCTTGTCTTTGAGCGTTTTCAAAAAGTGATCGGCAAGGGTGGCGTCTCGCAACAGGATTATGACAATGCGCGCATCGCGGTCGCGACAGCCAAGGCAGGGGTTTTGCAGGCTCAAGCCGCGTTGCAGACGATTAATATCAATCTTGGATATACGGAAGTGGTGGCGCCGATTTCCGGGATTGTCGGCGCAGCACAGGTGACGGAAGGCGCGCTGGTCGGCCCCGCGATGCAGAGCCCGTTGGCGGTTATCCAGCAGATGGATCCGATTTATTTTGATTTTACCCAGTCGGCGACAGACCAGCTCGAACTTCGTGCGGCGATCAAATCCGGGCGTGTCGAGCAGGTTGACGAAAACAGCGTTCCCGTGGAGCTCGTGCTTGCCGACGGCAGCGTTTATCCGTATAAGGGGAAATTGAAATTTTCGGAAGTGACGATCGATCGCACGACGGGAATGTATAAGCTGCGTGCGGAGTTTGAAAATCCGGAGCATATTCTTTTGCCGGGAATGTTCGCTCGCGCCCGCATTTGTCAAGGTGTTGACAAGGAGGCGATTCTTATTCCTCAGGAAATGCTGATTGTCGGTTCCGCCGGCAAGGCGATGGCGTTTGTTCTTGGGGAAAACAATATCGTGCAGGTGCGGCAGGTGCTCATCGGCGAGATGGTCGGCAACAAATTTTCTGTCAAAAGCGGCTTGAAGCCCGGCGACCGTCTTGTCGCGGACGGATTGATTCAAATCGGTATGATGCTCCGTTCGGGACCGGTGACGATCATTCCGTTGCCGCCGGAAGGCGCAGCGGAGGAAAACGCCGTTCCCGCGGGTGCTGAAAAATAGTCCTAAAGACGGGAACGTTTTTTGTAAGGCATTGAAAATTCAGAATTTTTAAAAGAAGATTATGGCACGATTTTTTATTGACCGCCCGGTTTTTGCATGGGTTTTGTCCCTGCTGATCATTTTGCTTGGTGGGATTTCGTTGACGCAGTTGCCGATTGCGCAATATCCGACGATTGCGCCGCCGTCGATTTCGGTGACGGCGACTTATCCGGGAGCGTCTTCGGAGACGGTTGAGAAGACGGTGACGACGGTTATCGAGCAGCAGATCAGCGGCGTTGACAACTTGCTTTATATGACTTCGACCTCTCTGTCGAAGGGTGTCTCGATGATTGAAGTTTACTTTAACACGGGAACGAATCCGGACATCGCGCAAGTCCAGGTGCAAAACAAGGTTTCCATGGCTTTGCCGATGCTCCCGCAAGTGGTGCAGCAGACAGGTGTCGTTGTTCAAAAATCGTCTAAAAACATCACGGCAGCCGTCGCGATTTACGACGAAAACGACAATATGAAGCGTGCGGAGATCTGCAACTTTGTGGCGTCGCAGCTTCTCGATCCCGTGCGCCGTATCGACGGTGTCGGTGAAGTTATGTTTTTCGGTTCGGAAAACGCGATGCGCATTTGGCTGGATGCCGAAAAAATGAACCAATACGGTTTGACGGGACCGGATATTGTCGCTGCGGTGTCGGCGCAGAATACGCAATTGGCGACCGGTTCTTTCAATGCCGATCCCGCACCGGAAGGAACGTTGATTACGGTTTCAATCCAGGGACCGGGAACGTTGAATACGCCGGAGGAATTCAAGAAAATCCTTTTGAAGGTTTCGGAGGACGGTTCGCGTGTTTATCTCGGCGATATCGCGGATATTGAGATCGGTCAGCAGGAAAATTCTTTTTCGGGCTTTTACAACGGTCACGAGGCTGCGGGTTTTGCGGTCAAACTGGCGACGGGTGCCAACGCATTGAAGACGGTGCAGGCGGTTAAGGATTTTCTCAAATCCCACGAGCAATATTTCCCTGTCGGCGTCAAGGCGGCGTTCCCGTATGATACGACGGTGTTTGTGGAGGCTTCGATTCACGAAGTGCTCAAAACGTTGGTTGAAGCGATTGTTCTTGTTTTTATCGTCATTTACCTTTTCCTTCAAAATATCCGAGCGACCTTTATTCCTACGATTGTCGTTCCGATCGCTTTGATGGGAACGGTGCTTGCGCTCTATGCGATGGGCTTTACGATTAATGTGCTCACGATGTTCGGCATGGTGCTCGCGATCGGCATTTTGGTGGACGACGCCATTGTCGTGATTGAAAATGTCGAGCGTATCATGAAGACGGAAGGCTTGAAGGCCCGCGAAGCGACACGAAAGGCGATGGATCAGATTTCCGGTGCGCTGATCGGCATTACGACGGTTTTGACGGCGGTCTTTATCCCGATGGCGTTTTTTGCGGGATCGGTGGGTGTTATTTATCGCCAGTTTTCATTGACCTTGATCGCCTCAATGCTTTTTTCGCTTTTCTTGGCGTTTACCTTGACGCCGGCACTTTGTGCGGCGATTCTCGAGGTGAGGGCATCGGGTAAGGAAATTTTTTGGGCGCGTTGGTTCAACAAATGTTTTAACGGGATGGTGCATGTTTACACGGCGGTTGTCGGCAAACTGATTCGCCATTCGTGGTTTGGCGCCGGATCGTTTTTGCTCATCGCCGCGGGCGCGCTTTGGGGTTATATGATTTTGCCGACGGCATTTTTGCCGACGGAGGATCAGGGTGCGGCAGTCGGCATGGTGCAGTTGCCGCCGTTGGCGTCTCAGGAACGCACCGTCGGTGTGATTCGCGATTTTGATTCGTTTTCCGTCCGGCAACCGGAAGTGACGGCGACGATGTCGATTCAGGGTTTTTCGTTTAACGGTCAAGGTACCAATGTCGGCTTGTCGTTTATGAAGCTTGCGGACTGGAGTGAGCGTCAGGGCGAGGGGCAGGATGCCGGCTCGATCGCCAATCGCGTCATCAGTCAGTTCGGCGCTTATGGCAAGGGGCTTGTTTTGAGTTTCAATCTTCCGCCGATTCCCGAATTGGGCAATGCGGAAGGTTTTGAATTGCAGTTTGAAGATCTCTCGGGCAACGGTCACGCGCGGCTTGAGGAGGCATTTGCCTATATTTTGCAGCGCGCGAACGATCCGTCGAGTCCGATGACACAGGTGCGTCGTCAAGGTTTGGAGGACCAGGCGCAGTTTCAAATGTATGTCGATCGCGAAAAGGCGGAAACTTTGGGCGTGCCGACGGCGTCGCTCAACAATGCGATCCAGGTGGCGATGGCGTCCGTTTATGTCAACAACTTTGTCCAGGGCAATCGTGTGCAGCGCGTCTATGTGCAGCTCGGCGGCAAAGATCGCGATTGCGTCGAGTCCGTCAAACAAAGTTATGTCCGCACGATTTACGGGACAATGGTGCCGTTGGCGGAGCTGGTAAAATTTGAATGGGGATTCGGGTCTCCCGCCCGTCAAAAGTATAACGGTAACTCTTCGATTAACATTGTCGGCGCTCCCAAACCGGGCCATTCGACAGGCGAGTGCATGAAGGAGATCGACCGCATCATTTCAGAGGAATTGCCTAAAAAAGGATTTTCCGGCTTCGGTTATGAATGGGTCGGCCAGTCGCTTCAAGAAAGCGAATCCGGAAATCAGGCGCCTATTCTTTACGCGCTTTCGTTCATCATTGTTTTTCTCTGCCTGTCGGCTCTTTATGAGAGCTGGTCGATTCCGTTTGCGGTTATGCTGATCGTTCCCGTCGGAATTTTGGGTTCGGTTGCCGCGACGATGTGGGCGGGGCTTTACAATGACGTTTATTTTAAGGTCGGATTCCTTGTCATTATCGGTTTGTCCGCCAAAAATTCTATTTTGATCATCGAGTTCGCCCGGGATTTGCAGTCTCACGGACGCACGCTCTATGATGCGACAATCGAGGCTGCCCGCTTGCGCTTGCGCCCGATTTTGATGACGTCTTTGGCGTTTATTTTGGGCGTTGTGCCGCTCGCCACTGCCAACGGTGCGTCGTCGGCGGCTCAAAACTCCATCGGTGTCGGCGTTATCGGCGGCATGTTGGCGGCAACGATTTTCGGTGTCTTCTTGATTCCTTGTTTCTTTGTGGTGGTAAGAAAGATTTTCAAGGGCAAGTTTGACCGCAAGCCGAATTCCGTCAGCAATGACGCGTCGGTGGCAATCCGCAACACTTACAACGAAAACAACGGGTTTTAAAATTTAGCGAATTTTATCGTATGAAAAAATCATCTTTTTACATATCTCTTTTTGCGCTCGCTCTCGGCGGCTGTTGGACGATGGCTCCCGATTACGAACGCCCTCAAAGTCCTGTCGGGAACGACCGGTTTAACGGCGCGGGAACGCAAGTCGAGTTGGGTGCCGGGCACGCGGCGTTTTTGGGATGGAGACATTTTTACAAGGATGAGACGCTGTGCCGTCTGATGCAACAGGGGCTTGAAAACAATCGTGACTTGCGTGTGGCGGTGCTCAATATTGAAAAACTCGCCGCCGCCTATCGGATCAACCGCTCCCTCTTTTTCCCGTCTGTCAACGGAAACGCTTCGTGGACCCGCACGCGAACGCCGGAAACCGTTCCCTCCAACGTCACGGGATCGGCATTGAGAACAAACAATTCCCAGGCGGTCGGTTTGATTTCATACGAATTGGATATTTGGGGACGGATCAAGTCTTTGAACGATGCTGCTTATGAAAATTATTTGAGAGCGGCGGAAGTGGAGCGGACGGTGCGCATTACGCTCGCGGCTTCGATCGCCCAACAGTATTATGCCTATTCTTTGGCGACAGAGCAGTTGGAGATTTCTCAAAAAATGCTCGCGTTGGCGAAAGAATATCGCGATATCGTTTCTGAAAATTACAATTCCGGTTTGGTTTCAGAACTTGATTTTTCGATGGCGGAAGCGCAGTATCAGCAAACGGTGGACTCAGTGGAGCAGCTCAAGGCAGCCAAGGCGCAGGCTTACAACGCTCTGCAACTTTTGGTCGGTTCGCAATTGCCGGAGACGCTCGTTCCCGGCAAAAGTTTGACGGATGAGGCTCTCGTGGCGGATTTGCCGGCCGGTCTGCCTTCCGAACTTTTGACGGCGCGGCCTGATATTTTGGCGGCGGAGCACGCCCTCAAAGCGGCAAATGCGAATATCGGGGCGGCGCGCGCCGCATTTTTCCCGTCGGTGACATTGACGGCTTCCGCCGGTTGGGCTGCCGGCGAGCACAATGAACTGCTTCATCGCAACGCCCGGACATGGCAGATTTCCCCGTCTGTCAATCTTCCTATTTTTAACGGCGGTCGTCTGGCGGCGGAGCTTGATGTTGCGAAACTTGAGCGCGAGGTCGAGATCGCCAATTATGAAAAGGCGATTCAGGCGGCTTTTAAGGAAGTTTCCGATGAATTTGCCGTCGCTAACACGATCGAGCAGCGCGTTGCCGCCCAGGATATTTATTTGAAGTCGGAAAAACGCCGTTATGAGATTGTCCGCGACAATTACGATTGCGGGAACGCCTCGTCATTAGATGTGATTTTGGCGCATCAGGCATATTTTGGCGCACAGCAATCGGCGCTTGCGACACGCTTTGAGCGGGTTTGCAACAAGATTCGTTTTTATAAGGCGCTCGGTGGCGGCTGGACAGCGGAAGCCATCGGCGGGAACGAAGAAATCGTATCCGCGGGAACGGAAGAGGGGCAGGCGTTTGAAGAAGAATTTGTCGATCAAAACCTTGTGCCGACTTCTTGTGAGGCGATGGCCAAAGAATCACTTGAAGATTTTGAATAAACGATAAATGTTTTGGTGCCGGAACATCTTTTTCATCCTCTCGCTGTTGGCGGGAGCGTCAACGCTTTTTGCCGATGATGTTTGGATGGAAAACGGTTCTGTTTTGCGCGGGCGTGTTCTTTCGATCAATGGTGATTTTGTCGTTTTGGAAACGAATATCACCAACAATAAAGAACTGCGGATCAAGCAAAGTGAGGTGGCGACGATTGTTATCGAGCATTCTTGTGAGGTGGTGCTCAAAAACGGGGAACGCCTTGTCGGCCCTCTCGACGCTTCGACGACGGACGGTTTTTTGATCGTCGGCGGGAAGGAGATTTTTGTCGAGGACATTCGCGAAGTCTTTACCAAAGACGCACAGCAGCTGTTGATCGAGGCGGCAGAGCGGCAGCGTTTTAAAACCGAAATCGAATTGGGCTTGAGGCTCAACGCGCAACAGGGCAATACGGAATCCTTGAATGGCGGCCTGCATTTTGATCTGGTGACAAAAAACGATAAAAAACAACTTAAAATTTATTCAAAATATCTCTACGGCAAGGTTCGCAGCTATAACGACAGGTGGACGAAGTCGAATGATAAGTTTTTGGCGGGCATCGAGTGGCGCGATGATTTTTACGATCCCGTCCTTTGGTATATTTTGACGGAAAACGGCTATGATCATACGCTCAATCAGCGTTTTAGCGATTATTCGGCACTCGGTCTCGGTGTGAACATTATAAAAGAAGACAAGCATTCCTTGATTTTTCGAATGGGTCTTTCCTATCGCTATGATGATTTGCACGACTATATGAACACTTGGGAAGTCGGCAAAAAGTATGACAACACGAGTGTTGCCGGTCTTGATGTCGCCGTTTCCCATGAGTATAAGTGGTCGCAGAGCAAAGTTGTAACCGAGTTGAAATATTCGCCGTCTTTCGACAGTTATCGCGATCACTATGTCGCCACATGCGAAAGCTATTATCAGGCGGAGCTTCCGAGTTTTCAAAATATGTATATCCGTCTCGGGATGAGGCATGATTACGATTCCACGCGGGAGTATCCTAAAAAACTCGACAGCTATTATTACACTTCCCTGGTTTTCAAGTGGAAATAGTTTTTGCGTTTGGCGGGAACGCGACAAAAGGCGGGAACGATTTTGTCGCGTTCTGCGTTTTTATAATTGCGTTCCCGTATTCCCGGCTTTAGAATATTGATACTTTTTAATTAACGAAACCTACTCCTATTATGAGCGATAAATGCTGCTGTTGTGGCTTTCATATTCCATCGTTGGTAAAAAAATACCTGATGGCTGTGACGGGCCTTGTTTTGGTCTTGTTCCTGTTGGTGCATGTTGTCGGCAACCTTCAGATGTTCCAAGACCCTTCTCACATCAATACCTATGCCCATTTGTTGCATAGCTTGCCTCCCGTCTGCCTTTGGGGCTTCCGGGCTTTCATCTTGCTGTGCTTCGTAGTGCACTTCGGCATCGCGATCAAGTTGAAGATTGAAAATTTGAACGCGCGCGGTCCCGAAGGCTATTTGACCAAATCGACGCGCTATGCCGCATGGTCCGCCCGTATGATGGTCATTTCCGGCATCATCGTTCTGCTGTTTGTCTTCGGACATATTATTCATTTTACAATCTTAAAAGAGGCCGGTGCGGACTGCCTGGCGCAGTTTAAAGACGCCGCGACGATCACCGCGTTTGGCGATCACGGTCTTTTCGGCTATCTTGGCACGCACGGTCCGGCAGAAGGCGGCGCGATCACCTATAAGGTTTTTGACGTTTACGGCATGGTTTATGCCGGCTTCTCCTGCCCTTGGATTGCCGGAGCGTATGTCATCGCGATGTTGGCGCTGTTGTCGCACCTTTCGCATGGTGCACATTCAATGTTCCAGTCGATCGGATGGCGCAACGAGACGCTCCGTCCGATTCTTCGCGGTGTCGCAGTCGTTTATGCGGTCGTAGTCTGCGGCGGTCTGCTCGCCGTTCCCGCGGCAATCCAACTCGACCAGCATGTCGATACGGGACTTTTCCCGACAGTTCACAAAACGGCCTGTTGCGCCTGTGACGCAACGCCGGAGAACAATGTGCCTGCAACGGAACCCGAAGTCATCGTCACTATTCAACAATAACGCGATAGAAAGTCTTTAAGATTATGTCAAATCCCGAAATTTCTTTTTCAGAAAAGTGGAAATCCGCAACAGATCCCAATGATTTTGCCAAGACGATTTCCTTAATCCCGGACGGACCGCTTGCGGAAAAATGGAGTAAGCGCAAGTTTGAATACAAGCTTGTCAATCCCGCCAACCGTCGCAAATTTCATGTGATCGTTGTCGGCTCCGGACTCGCGGGCGGCGCTTGCGCGGCCTCATTGGGCGAGATGGGTTTTAATGTCAGCTGTTTCTGTTATCAGGACAGCCCCCGTCGTGCCCACTCGATTGCGGCGCAGGGCGGTATCAATGCAGCCAAGTGCTACCAAAACGACGGCGACTCCGTCTATCGCCTTTTCTACGATACGATCAAGGGCGGCGATTTCCGCGCTCGTGAAGGCAATGTTTATCGTTTGGCGGAGGTCTCCAACTCGATTATCGACCAATGCGTGGCGCAAGGTGTTCCTTTTGCCCGCGAATACGGAGGAACTTTGGCGAACCGTTCGTTCGGCGGCGCACAGGTTTCCCGCACTTTTTATGCTCGCGGACAAACGGGACAGCAGCTTTTGCTCGGCGCCTATTCCGCATTGTCCAAGCAGATCGGTCTCGGCACGGTTAAAATGTACAATCGCCATGAGATGATGGATCTCGTGATTGTCAACGGCGAGGCCAAGGGCATCGTCACGCGCAATATGATCACGGGCGAAATCAAGTCTTGGAATGCTGACTGCGTGGTGCTCTGCACGGGCGGCTACGGGAACGTTTTCTATCTTTCCACAAACGCTCAAGGTTGCAATGTGACGGCTGCGTTCCGCGCTTTCAAACACGGCGCCGGTTTTGCGAATCCCTGCTACACGCAGATTCATCCGACTTGCATTCCCGTCCATGGAGACCAGCAGTCCAAATTGACACTGATGTCCGAGTCGTTGCGTAACGACGGACGCGTTTGGGTGCCGAAGACACGCGAACAGGCAAAAGCGATCCGCGAGGGCAAACTCAACCCCAACGATGTTGCGGAAGAAGATCGCGACTATTATCTCGAACGCAAATATCCGTCGTTCGGCAACTTGGCTCCGCGCGATATTTCTTCGCGTGCGGCGAAGGAGGCTTGTGACGATGAGCGCGGTGTCGCTTCGACGGGTCGCGGCGTGTTCCTCGATTTTCGTGACGCCATCAACCGTTTGGGTGAAGATGTGATCCGGGATCGCTACGGAAACCTTTTTGATATGTATGAAAATATCACAGGCGTCAATCCGTATAAGAATCCGATGCAGATTTATCCCGCTTCGCACTATACGATGGGCGGCCTTTGGGTCGATTACAACTTGATGTCCACAATCCCCGGTCTTTTTGTCGGCGGCGAGGCCAACTTCTCCGACCACGGCGCAAACCGCCTTGGAGCTTCGGCGTTGATGCAGGGACTTTCGGACGGCTACTTTGTTTTGCCGGCATCTGTTCCCAACTATTTGGCGAAATGCGGCCTCAAAGGCGCCCCCAAGAAGGAGGATCATCCCGAATATGCGGCTGCGGAAGCGGCGGTTCGGGAACGCATCGAGAAATTGATGTCAGTTCACGGCAACAAATCTCCGCGAGCCATTCACCACGAACTCGGAAAAATCATCTGGGAAAAATGCGGTATGGCGCGCACAGAGGAAGGTTTGAAATCCGCGATTGAGGAAATCAAGGCCTTGCGCGAGGAATTTTGGAAAAATGTCAAAATCGTCGGCACGGCGGATTCGCTCAATATCGAGCTCGAACGTGCCGCCCGTGTGGCGGACTTCCTTGATTTCGCAATCCTTCTCTGCAAGGACGCTCTCGAACGTCGCGAATCTTGCGGCGGACATTTCCGTGCGGAGTTCCAGACGGAAGAGGGTGAAGCTTTGCGTGTTGACGAAAAGTTCCACCATGTCGGCGTTTGGGAATACAAGGGGGACGACGATTTTGTGCGCGTGCAAGAACCGCTCGTGTATGAAAATGTTCACTTGGCGACCCGTTCGTATAAATAAGCTAACCTTCAAACCTTTTTAAAACATGTCTGAAGAAAAAACACTTTCCCTTACACTTAAAGTTTGGCGTCAATCCAAAGCGGATGCGAAAGGTCATTTTGAAACTTACAAAGTTTCGAATGTTTCGACCGGCTCCTCTTTCCTTGAGATGCTGGACATTCTTAACGAAGATCTCGTGGCGCAAGGCAAGGAGCCGATCGCGTTTGACCACGATTGCCGCGAAGGCATTTGCGGCATGTGCTCGATGACAATCAACGGTATGCCTCACGGTCCCTTGCCGGGCGTGACGACTTGCCAGTTGCACATGCGCAATTTCCGCGACGGCGAGACGATTACGATTGAGCCGTGGCGCGCGAAGCCGTTCCCGGTGATCAAAGACCTTATTGTCGATCGCACGGCATTTGACAAGATCATTCAGGCTGGCGGTTTTGTTTCCGTGCGCACGGGCTCGGCGATTGACGCCAACATTATCCCCATTGCCAAGGAGACGGCGGACCTCGCGATGGACGCGGCGGAATGCATCGGTTGCGGCGCTTGCGTTGCGGCTTGCAAAAATGCATCGGCGATGCTTTTTGTCTCGTCTAAAGTCACCCAGCTCAATACGCTCCCGCAGGGACAGCCGGAAAAAGACCGTCGTGTGCTCGCAATGGTCAAGGCAATGGACGATGCCGGATTCGGCAACTGCTCCAACTTGGGCGAGTGCCAGGCCGTTTGCCCCAAAGGACAGACGCTTGATTTCATCGCTAAGATGAATCGCGACTACGCGGTGGCATCCATCAAAAAATTGTTCAAATCTCGCGGTAAGAGCAGAAAATAAACTGCAGGTTTTGAAATTTAAAAACCGTTCCCGTCAAAGTTTCGGGAACGGTTTTTTGTTTGCGGCATTATTTGATTTGTCTTTTGCCGCCGGCGAGCAATTCTTTCTCGCGCCCGTTTGAATATGACTATAAAATTGAGGGTAATGCGCGTTGCGATTCCATTTTTATTTTTGTTTGCTGCGGGAACTGCCATTTCCGCGGCGGAGACGATTTCTGAGAATACGGAAAAAGGGTCCGGTTGGGTTTCGACAGAGAATATTGATATTGTCGCGGGAACGCTTTCGCTTTCCAATGCGACGATTTCACACGATGTCACGATTACGGCGGGAACGTTTACGAATACGGGAACGCTTGCGGTTACCGGGAATCTCAGCGTTGCCGACGGCACGACTTTCACCCTCAACGATGCTCAGTTTGGTGGCAATATCGATGTCGCTTCCGGTGCGGGAACGGCGACATTTAATTTGTCGGGAACCGCCAATGCGATTGGTGCCGCGAGCGGCAATTTTGCATTTGTCCTTGCAGAGAATTCGGCTCTTGTTTTAAATTCTGCTTTTTCGGGAACGCTGTCCGCGTTGACTTTGTCAGACAGTTCGTCGGTCAAGTTTTTGGGGAACGCGACCTTGGGGACTTCTTCGGTGGCGATTGCTCCGGCGGCGGGAACGCTTGATTTTGCATCGGGTGTTTCCACTTTTGCCTCGGCGACGGATTTGTCGTCGGCGACAGTTTTGCTGAACGGCGGGGATTTGGCAGGCGAGGATTTGACTTTGGGGAATGTTTCTGTTTTGGCGGATACGGCGCTTGGCGGGAATATTACGGTTTCGTCATTGCTTGCAGGCGAATCCACAGCGATGCTTACCATCGCATCAGGTAAGCAGTTGCAGATCAGCAATGCGGTTTCCTATTATAGCAACGTTCTTGTTTCGACAGCGGGGGTGCTGACGGTCGGTGGCGCGGGAACCTTGTCGGGCAGTGGCAATACGCTGACTTTTTTGTCGATTGCTTCGGGTGGCGGTTTTGTTTTGGCTGCCGATGTCAGCGGACAGACATTGAATGTCGCGCCCGATACGAAATTAATTTTGGATACGCCGGCGACGATTACAAAAATCAATCTGACGTCGGGAACGCTTGGCGCCAATCAGCCGGCGACGGTTACCGATCTCGATGTCAGCGGAGCATCCGTTATCGACAGTTCTTCGATGATCTCGGTCAGCAACCAGGTCAATCCGATGGGCACGCTCACGATCACTTCCGGCAGCACTTTGGATGCGACGATGAGTCTGACGCGCGTCAATGCAGTTTTGGATGGGGCGGGAACGCTAAAGGGCGATTTGAATCTTACGGCGGGAACGCTCGGAATCGCTTCAGTTGACGGCAATGTGATTTCTTCGGGCACTTCAAAAAAGACGGTCAATGCCGCGAACCTTAGCGTTACGGGGACCTGGACCAATACGGGTGTTGTGGATTTGGCGAACAATCTGGCGACACTGACGATTGCCGGCGGTGCTTTGAACAATTCCGGAACACTTATTGTCAACGGCTCGACTTTTGTCGCAAACGGCATCAACAACACGGGAACGCTGCAGATAAATGCCGGTGCGGATCTCGTGGGAACGGCGGTCACCTTCGCGACTGGCAGCACGCTTGTAATCGATGTTTCGCAGATGGCGAGCAATGACACTTTTGACGCGATTGCCGGATTGACTTCGACTTCCTTTGGCGGTGTAAATTTGCGGTCAACTTCGGGCGCTTCGCTCGACGGCCGGTTTTCTTGGAGCGGCAGCACTTGGATTTTTTTGGGTTTGGACGGTCGTGTTGTCAAAACAACGATTTATCCGGAGTTTTTGCGGGAACAGGCTTTGCAGACTTTCCGTTTTGCGGAGACGGTCGTGGGACAGATTGAAGCAGCCTCGGTGAGAAAGCCGCTTTTTGGCGCAACCCGCAAAACCTCACACTATATGCGCGGTTATTTGGAGCGTTCCCGTCGTTTTGATCGCAGTGAAAACAAGCCGGAAATCGTTCCCGTGGAGGAAGAAAATCCCGGAGATTATGCAAAGCGATTTGAAAAAGCCCTGGCGCATGCCTGGATTGCGGGAACGACGGCGAACTCGACACGGGAACGCAAAAGCGATTTTTTGAAATATGAAATGGATGCGCGATCGGTCTTGCTCGGCACCGATTTGCCGTTTTCGGAGACATGGTCTTCGGGCTTGACTTTGTCCAGCACGCGTCAGACGCTCAAAACTTTAGGCGAGCCGCTTTCTCACAAACTGGAAACGGATTTTTATCAAGGTTTGGCGTATTTGCGTTACAGTGATCGGGAAGGCGACAGCGCGACATTCGCATTTTTTGGCGGGAACGCTTCGACGGATTCGACGCGCGGGAGCGTCGGGGCGGATTTTGACTCCTGGCAAATGGGCGCGCTGATGGATTTGAGTATGGGATTCATGCCGTCGGTGACATCTCTTTGGCGGATGCATATGGGCTTGAAGACGGTTTATTCCCATAGCGACAGTTTTGAAGAGTCGGGAACGGCAGGTGCGCTGAGTGTCGAATCCGCACACGCTTGGGTGTCCCGGGCATCGTTGGGAACGACTTACGCCTGGCTGCCGGTCGATCCGGTTCAGATTTCCTGCGATTTTCGCCTTATTTATGATTTTGGCAGTCGTCAAAACGGCATCAGCGCCTACGATGTCGATACGGTTTCCGATGTGCGATTGCTGGGACGCAAATATGAAAATTTCGCGTGGCAGTTAAATTTGTCGGGCGATTGGCAAATCAATGAGAATTTTTCCGTCTTCGGCGGCATTACGGGAACGAAGCGTAAAAAATCGGATGAAATCCAATTGACAATCGGCGCGCGCATGGCATTTTAGTCTTGTTGTCTTCGCGTTTTTGGGAAAATGAGCACGGCGGAGCCATTGATTGTTTATACGGCAAAAATTTTTGCCGAAAACGGTTGGCTGCAAAAATATATGGGGATGGAGTGCCGCCCCCAACAAGCGGCGATGGCACAACAGGTGGCGCAAACGTTGTTGTCGGGCGAGTCTCTGCTTTTTGAGGCGGGAACGGGCGTCGGGAAAAGTCTCGCTTATCTCGTTCCCGGCTTGATTTATGCGCTGACGGAACACAAAAAATTTGTGGTCTCGACCCACACGATCCCGCTGCAGGAACAGATCATTCATAATGATTTGCCCATTTGCCGTATGCTTTTTAGCCGCGTTCCCGAGTTAAATTTGTTTTCAAAATTTAATACCGTGCTGATGATCGGCAAGGGCAATTATCTTTGCGGCACACGCTTGGCGGAGGCTTTGCGTCGGCATGAAGGGCTTTTTGACGGCTCCGACGGGTCCGATGTCGCCCACGAATTGAAAATCATAAAAAACTGGTGGGCGCAGGAAAATTGCAGCGGGATCCGCGAACATCTTCCGCAGGCGGTGAGTGACGAAACGTGGGAACTTGTCAACGGCGACTCCCGCGCGTGTTCCCGCAAACATTGCACGCCCAAAAATTGCGCGCGTCGCCGCGCTCAGGCGGCTCTCGAAAAGGCGGACATCGTCGTCGTCAATCACAGCTTGCTTTTTTCCTATATTGACGCCGGACTCACTCCTGGCGGCAACATCGGCGGCAATCAGACAAAAAATGATGACGCGAAGGGAATCCTCTATGCCAACGATTTTGTCGTGCTTGACGAGGCGCACCGCGTTCCCGATGTGGCGACAAATTATTTCGGCTGCGAAGTCGTATCGACTGCCGTCTTAAAATTGTTGTCGCAAATCGATCGCGCTTACAAAAAAGGCGGCGTTTTGGCACAACAGGAGGGCAAAAAAAACAGCGAGATTCGCGAGCAGCGTTCCCTCATCGCCAATGCGAAAGAGGCGGCGGACACTTTTTTTACAGATGTGAGATTTCGTGTTCTCGGCAAGAAATCCATTATTCGTTTGCGTCAAAAAGACTGGATCGAAAATCTCTGTGAAATCCCGTTCGCTCGTCTCGAAAAAATGCTTCGCCAACTTGCCGATTTGGCGATTAAGGAAAATGTGAAAGACGAGATCAGCGATTTTGTCGACCGTCTCCTGTCGATTCGCAACGATTTGCGTGACTGCGTAACCTTGCGGCGGGAGCCCGATTTTGTGTATTGGGCGGAGTTTTCCGGCAAAAAACGCCGTTCCGTCCGTCTCGCGGGAGCTCCGATCGATGTGGCCAAATCCTTGGCAGAAGTGCTTTTTACGCGCGGGACAAGCGCTGTTCTTTCGAGCGCGACATTGGCAGATGACGCCGACCATTCGATGAAGCGTTTTCGTTCCCGTTGCGGTGCCGATCTTTTTGACGGAGAAAATGTCCTCGACCGCGTCGAAGCCTCCCCGTTTGATTATTTGCATCAGATGAAAATTTTTGTCGCGACAGACGCTCCCGAAGAAGGACGCGACAAAGACGGCGTTCCCGACGACGCCGCCAATATCGCCTACAACGCCACCGTCGCCGCGCACGCCATAAAGACAATGCCGGGCGGCGGGACTCTCATTTTGGTCACAAGTTTTGATTTTGCCAACAAATTGGGCTTGTGCCTGCGAAAACTTTTGCCCGACCGGGAAATTTTCATTCAGGGCGAATCTCTTGCGAGAAAGGCGCTTTTGGAACAATTTCTCGTTTGCGGGAACGCCGTTTTGATCGGCAATCAAAGTTTTTGGACGGGTGTCGATGTCCCCGGAGCGGCGCTTTCGCAAGTCATCATCCCGCGTCTCCCCTTTGCCAATCCGCGCGATCCCATCGTCGAAGCGCGCAGCGAATGGATTAAATTGAACGGCGGAAATCCTTTTCGGGATATGAGCGTTCCCGAAGCCGTTTTGCAGTTTCGCCAGGGGATCGGAAGACTGATTCGCAAGGCAGACGATCGGGGGCGGCTCATCGTTACGGATTCTCGGGTCGTTTCCAAGCCCTACGGAAAAAAATTTCTTGCCGCGCTCCCGCACCGGGCGTTTGTCCGTTTTGACATAAACACATTGAAAAATCTCATTACGGATTTTTAAGCCCGATCCCGTTCCCGAAAAGTGGCGGGAACGGCATTTCCCTTTGTTTTTCTCTCGCTAAAAGCTTTGCGGGAGATTATGATAAAAGGGATGAAAACTTCCTTGCTAAGTCCCCTGAATTTGCGAGCGCGGTTAAAGAAACCGAATGTTTCATTGGTGGATGTTTTTTCCATGTTGAGTGTTTTTTTGGCGGCGGCAATGCTTTATACGATGAGTTCGACGTATATCTTTGCGCCGGGCTTGACATTGGACTTGGAGGCGTCGCAGGAAAACTCGTCTTATGTTTTGCCGGTCGGCGAAGGTCCTTTGCCGGGCGTTCCCGTTGGCGGTGTTTTTACGATGCGCAACGATCATCAGTTTTTGTATGACGGGCAAATTTTCAGTTCAGTCCAGGCGGCGCTTCCGCCACAGGCGGCGGGAACGACCATCGACCGCGGCGCTCTTCTCGTAAAAATCGACCGCGCGGTAACGGTGCAGGGGCTTTTTGAAATCGTCGATGCGGCAAAGGCTGCGGGATTCACAAAAATTCAGTTGGCGGGCGAGGAAAAAATTGTAAAGAAGTAGAAGGTTTTTTGAGGGATGAACGATCCGTTCGGCAATATTTTTTATTTTGTGCTGACCCTTTGGCTGGCGAGCATCTGGTGGAGGGATATTCGTTCGGGCGCGAAGGGCGGGCAGCCGGGAGCGACAGCCTGCAAATCCCTCGCGCCTTATTTGATCGCGGTGGCGGGAACGCTGCTTTTGCTGGCGGCAGAGACTGTCGGGGAACTTTGTCTCGGGATCGCAGACCAGCAGACGGATGTGAGCGCGATCGCCCTGCTGGCGTTTGTTTCGGGCGCGATTGTCGAGGAACTGGTTTTTAGAGCCTATCTGGTGGTGGAAACGCGTGGTGAGACGCTCAAATGGTTGTCAATCGTCGTCTTTTCGGTCGTTTTCGCTTTGTTGCACCCGTATTTTTGGACTTTTGAAAACCCGCCCGATGCGGACGCGCTGTCGATTTGGGAACGCGCTTTGGCGGGAACGCAATTTCATTTTACATTAAAGGCGGCTTGGACAACGGCATTCATTTTCGCAGGCTCGCTTTGGTTTTATTTTGTTCGCTTTTTCAGATTTAATCCCGCACATTCGATTTTGGTGCCGATTGCCGCGCACTTGGCAAAAAATTTGGCGGTGTTTTTCATCAAACTCGCGGAGGGTCATGTGACATCGTGGTTTTAGGAGAAAAGTAAGGATGAGAACTTTAAAAATTTTTCTTGTTTTTTTGGCGCTTCAACCGCTTGTCTGTCCTGCGGCGAACGATGTCGCAGTAAAGGATTTGTCGGGCTTGCAACTTTCAGGCTATGCCAAAAACAATCTTTTGCAGTGGACGATTGAGGCGAAGTCGGCAGATTTGGCAGACGAATCCAAGAATATCAAAAATCCCACGAAAAACGGAATTTGGGACGTGCGGGAACTTCGCCTCGCGTTTTTTGCCGATGGGGAAAAAAGCGTTGAGATGAAAAGCGAGTCGGCGCGTTTTTTCCCGCGGGAAAAAACAGCTTCGAGCGAATCTTCCGTTTTTGTAAGCGGTGATTTTTTTAGTGTCAACGGCAAAGGTTGGCGCTGGGCAAACGGCAACAACGAAAACAGCATTGAGATTATGCAGGGTGTCGTTGTGACGATTTTGCGTCCCAAGACGGAAGAAGACGGCGTCCCCGCTGGCAAAAATGCTGAAGTTGAAAAAGCGGTTGTCACGGCTCAAAAGATGAAAATTGTGACCGATGACGCGGGAACGACAATGAGTTTTTCCGGCGAGGTGACCGTGCTTTACGGGGAAATGCTGATGAATGCGGACCGCTTGGAGATTCAGCTGCCGTTCGGCAAATCCGTCAGCTCGGACTTGGGGACAAGCCGCGCACCGTTCAAAGGACTGTCCGCCGTCTCGAGCATTTGCGGCAAAGGCAATGCGGTTTTGCACGCGCGGGAACACCGGGCTTTTGGCGACGCGGTCGAGTTTGTGCCCGCGGAGGAAAAAGTCTATGTTCGCGGGAACGCCAGATTTGAGTTTGAAAGCAAAAACGGCGATGTCGTCGTGCGCGGCGCCGAAGGAAGCGGGGATATAAAAACAAAACATTTTGAACTCGACGGAATCTCCGGCGCCGATGGCGTTCCCGCTGTCAAAATCGAGATGCCGAGCCTGGCGATGCGACGGAACAAAAACTGGCAGGCGAATCCTCTGGCGCGCGCGCATTTGACGGGACAAAAATTGTTGATCGACCTCTTGGAGGACGAAAATGTGCTGACGCTTGACGGGAACGTCCGTTTGTATGATGAAGAGTGGAACGTTCGCGCGAATTGGCTTTGCGCCCGTCTCGATCGCGATTTTGACATCGAAGGCGAAGTCTCTGACGGGAACGTGGGCGACAACAATCTCTTGGCGGTAAAATCGCTGACGCTTCGCGGTTTTGTGGAGGTGTCGAACGGCACACAATCTTTGCATTGTGACGAGGCGCAACTTTTCCCGCGCCAACAAAAGGCGGAACTCAGGGGAAGACTTAAGATTCAGGAAGGCGAAGCGTATCTGACAGGCGACCGCGCAAATGTTTTTTATGACGAAGAACGGCTGCAGGTTCTTGGCGACGAGGCGAAAGGTGTGCCGGTGAAGGCTTGGTTGCCGGCGATGAAGGAACAAAGAAGACATCAATTGGAAGCGCTAACGGAGGTGCAACGGATGTCGGCGACGGGCAAAAATTTGGAACTTACGCACAATGGCGATTTGGTCGTTGTCGATATTTTGGACGGGATCGAGATTTCGGATCCCGAGTTTAAGGCGTCGGCGGACCGAGTGGTGGTTTTTGTCAAAGACTCAAAGGACGACATTCCCCGTCAGGTCCGCAAGGATTATTTGGATCCGAGCATTCAGCGTGTGGCGGTTTTCGGGAACATAAATTTGGAAAACACAAGCGGACGCATGACCGGTGGCATAGCGACGATCGACAACAATCTCGAAGTCACGGAATGGCTCGATTCGGACAAGGGCGGACAAGGTGAGCGTCCGGTGCGCATTGCTGTTGAGGCGGATCCCGCGATGCCGCAGACAACGCGCCCGCGATTTTTTATGACGGGCGAAAAAACCGCCGCGGGAACGGGTGCTTACATCGAAGGCGACCATTTGGAAGTTTTGCTCGAAGCGTCGCGCGTGCGTTTTTGGCTGCGCAACGATGTGCGCCTGATGACGGAAGACGCGCAGGGAAGATGTCACACCGTCGAAGGGCTTTGCCTGCCGAAGGGAACGGAAAAACGTCTCGAACTCGAACGGGTCGTCGCTCGCGGGAACGTGCTTTTGGATTACGGGAGCTCTTTGGCAAAGGGCAATTTGCTGGAACTGTTCCCGCAAGAAGATTTGGCGGTGCTCTCGGGATCGGCACAGTTGATCGACGACCGCGGCATATCGGTGACGCCGGGCGACGACCGCTTTATCTACAATACAAAAACTCGCGAAATAAAAACGTTCGCAGCCGCTGAAAAACTTGTCGGACTCGGGCAAAAAACAACTCAGGTTTCGCGTCCTAAAATCAAAATTTCAGGCGGCAGCGACTTGAATTTTGTCGTTCCCGCAAAAAAATAATTTAACAAAAATATTAACCTGTAACGCTTATATAATATGTTTGGTTTTGATATCGGTAAACAGTTGATGCCGGCGATCAACAATATGATCGGAGACAAAGTCGGCAATGTCACACGCTTTGATTTTTCCGGCGGCAATCTCGCCTTGACGATCGAGCTCAAAGGCGAAGAAAAACTCCCCCTCGAATTGACGATCAGCAACATCGCCTATCGCGTCGAGGACGGCAAAATGAATATTTATTTTGAAACCGTCACGGCATCGCGCCCGTGGTTGAGCGGGATTTTTGAAATGGTCGCGGAGAAGACCGGGAAAAAATTTTCAATCCCGGACAGCATGCGTCTGATGCCGCTCAAAATGCTTTTGCCCAAGAAAAAATAGTTCGCGGGAACGATAAAAAATTGCAGATTTGAAGCCGTGGATAAAAAAAAGAATACGGAGCCGACATTGAACGCCACGTTGAGCGCGAGCGGCGTTTTTGATCCGCTCGCACAGCACTTTAAGGTTTTGGACGACTTTTTGGACGCCCAAGTCGATCAGTTTTCCAAAGTGACCCGATCGCTGGTGCGCTATACTTTGGAACATCGCGGCAAGCGCTTGCGTCCCGCTCTGGTGTTTTTTTGCGGCGGCGATTTTAACCGTGTCGATCCGGATCTGGTGCGTGCGGCGGCGATCGTGGAGATGATTCATCTTTCGACATTGGTGCACGACGATATTCTCGACGACGCCCAGTTGCGCCACGGTTCTCCGACGCTTTTTGCAAAATACGGCTCTCACACTTCGGTGCTTCTGGGAGACGCGATCCTGTCGCAGGCGACAATCCTGATGACGCAATACGACAGCATCGAATTTTGCCGTGCGACAGCCAAGGCGGTGAGGGAAATTTGCGACGGCGAAGTCTGGCAGACGGCGGAGCGCGGGAACGCCGATTTGTCGCTTGACGATTATTTTAAAATCATCCAGATGAAAACCGGGGAGCTTTTTGAGATCTCCGCCTTTCTTGGAGCAAGTATCGGAGGGCAGGGCGTCGAGCGCGCGCAGGCTTGCGCCAAATACGCCCGCCTGCTGGGACGCGCGTATCAAATTTTTGACGATTTGGTCGATTTTTTGGGAACAGAAAAAGAAATCGGCAAGACGCTCGGGACAGATTTGGCAAGTGGAAAATACACCTTGCCGCTGATTCTTTGGCTCGATAAAAAAATGGCTTCGGAGCGCGCGGAAATTTTTGCGCGTATTGCGGCAAAAGCCATGACGATCGAGGAAGTCGTCGCGACAATGCGCGCCGAAGGTGTTTTTGAGCGTTCCCGCGCCTATTTTAACGATTCTGTCGCCGAGGCCGTCGCCGCGATCGATTCGGGCGATTCCGACGATTTGGCGACACAGAGTTTGAAGCGCCTGGCGGCTTTTGTCAAAGCGCAAGTTGACCGTTTTTTTGAAACTCATGTTTAAACTTTCCGGAACCGAGCGCACGACGCTTTCCTTGCTGGTGGGAACGCTCATAGCGGCGTTGCTGCTTGCACAGTTGTTGTAGCGCTTGGCTTACGGGAACAATGTAAAAAAGAGATGAACCGACTTATAAAATACTTTCTCGTTGCTGCGCTCCTTCCGTTGGTGGCGGCTGACGGATTTGCCGCCAAAAATAACATCGTTCCCGTGAAAAAAGATCCGGCGACTTTGCCGGCGACGAATCCGCTCGCGCCCAAGCCCTACGGAGCGACTCCGACAGAAGCGCAAGTGCAATGGCAACGGATGGAATATTATGCCTTTGTCCACTTCGGCTTGAATACTTATACCGGAAAAGAATGGGGCTACGGGAACGAAAGCCCGGAGATTTTCAATCCTCAAAATTTTGACGCCGACAGCATTGTTAAAGCTTTTAAGGACGGCGGTATGACGGGAATGATCTATACCGCAAAACACCATGACGGCTGGTGTGCCTGGCCGACAAAAACGACAGAGCACAATATTAAAAAATCGCCCTGGAAAAAAGGGCGCGGCGATGTCGTGAGGGAATTTTCCGACGCCTGCAAACGTCACGGGATCAAGTTTGGCGTCTATCTCAGCCCGTGGGACCGCAACCATCCGGAATATGCCCGCGCCGGCTATATCAAAGCCTATTACGGTCAAATCGAAGAACTGTTGCGACGTTACGGGGACATTTTTGAAATCTGGTTTGACGGCGCAAACGGCGGTGACGGCTATTACGGCGGAGCTTGTGAAAAACGTTCGGCTCCCGGCGGCGCGGACAACTATTATAATTTTGAACAAATCGTAAAAAATATCCGGAAATTGCAGCCTAATTGCATTATTTGGGGAGCTTCACATTACGGGGATGCGCGTTGGGGCGGCTCGGAACGCGGTAATGTCGCCTATCCGCATTGGCATACCGTCGGAGAGTCCAACCCCGAAAAAACCCAAGTCATGCATCCCGCATCTTGCAAGGAAAATTGCCGCCATATCGTCTCTGCCCACGGGCTCGAGGACGGCAAGCGCTGGGTGCCGGCAGAAGGCGACACTCCGATCAACAACAGCGGATGGTTTTGGCATCAGGGAGGACGTCCCAAAAGCCCGCAGCAGCTGATGCAGGTTTGGTTTGACTGCGTCGGACGCGGTGCAAATCTGATCTTAAACCTGGCACCCGACAAGACGGGAAGGCTCGATCCCGAGGATGTGAAATCCTTGATGGGCTTTAAAAAATTGCGCGATGAACTTTACCAGAAAGATTTTGCGCGCGGAGCGACGCCTACAAAGATTTCCAATGTGCGCAAAAACAAACCGAAACTTTTTGGCGCCGCCGCACTTTTCGACGGCGATCCCGATACGTTTTGGTGCACGGACGATAATGTGAAAACGGCTTCGGTGGAATTTGACCTTAAAAAACCGGCGGCATTTAATGTCGTTCGCGTCCGGGAGGAAATCCGCCTCGGGCAGCGCGTGAAGGCTTGGGCGCTGGATGTTTATAAAAATGAAGCCTGGCAGCAGGTTCTGGCGGGCGAGACGATCGGCAATCAGGCGATGCTCGTTTTGCCGGAAATGCAAAATGCGCGCCGTGTCCGCCTGCGCATTATGGACGCCAAGGCGAGCCCGTGCATCTCGGAACTCTCACTTTTTGCCCTGCCGGCAGGATTGGATTTGAAAAAAGCCTCCGCGGGATCCGTGATGAGCGCCGGGATCGACAAGTCGAAATGGACCGTCGTTCCCGCGAGTGCAAAAGCCGCCATTGACGGGAACGCGAAAACAATCTGGACGGCGGGAGCGGCACCGCAAAGTTTTTCTGTCGATATGGGAACAATGCGCAAATTTAGCGCGTTTGCCTATCTGCCGAGACAGGACGGGAACAGCAAAGCTCTGACAGACTGTTATAGTTTTGAAGTCTCCGCCGACGGCAAAAAATGGGAAAAAGTCGCAGAAGGCGAATTTGGCAATCTGGTGGCGAATCCTATTGAGCAGACTGTAAGTTTTTCGCCTAAAAACGCGCGCTATTTCCGCTTTACGGGAACGCGCTCTATCGGCAGTGACGGCATCTCCGTCGCAGAAATCGCCATTATTGAATAAACTTTAAAATCCTAAAAATTATGAGCCGGTTTTTTATCTATCTCTTTAGTTTTTTGTTTGCGAGCGTCTTGGCTTTGGCCGCTCCCAAAAAAGGTGTTTCCGCGCCAGATGACGATGCGGATGACGCGTTTGAAGATGTTATCGAAGAATTGCCGGGCGATAATTTTTTGAATTCGTGGCCGACAGAAACGAAGTTGGCGGAAAAATTGCCGGCGAAAACCGTCAAGGACGGACCGGACGAGTGGGTTTATGAAACCAAACATTTCCAGTTCCACTCCAACGCGCCGATTGCCATCAGCACGATCAAACAGATCGCGACGATTTTTGAGGGGACATATGTCGCAAATCTCTCATTGCCGTTGAATGCGCCGTGCAATTATTATCAAGTGGCGGAAAGCGGAAAGTATCAGGCGCAACTCTATGAAACAATGGAGCAATACAAGGCAAGCGGAGCTCCAGACGGTTCGGCGGGTTATTACCGCGGGAACGGGGATTTGAGCGCCGGCAAAACACATGTTCCGTTCCAGTCGCTGGGGCTTGAAAAAGCCGGCAAAAAATATGTTCGCGGCGGTCGCAAGGTCGATTCCAAGACGCTCGTTCACGAGATTACACACCATATGACCTTAGGCTCGTGGACGATTCCTGCGCCGCTTTGGTATAAGGAGGGTTATGCCGAATATGTCGGTTGCTCACCTTACAATAACGGACGCATTAATTTTAAAAACAATGTGAAAGGTCTCGCGGCGCAATTGAGCAACCGTTTGAGCGGACAAAAAGTTTTTATGGCGCCGATGACATTAAAAGCGTTTATGCGGCAGTCGGACGGCGAATTCATGTCGAGGGACAATGTTCAGTTCAACTACGGTATGTCGATGGCACTTTTCTATTATTTTTGCCACTGTGACGGCAAGCGCGACGCTGCAAAGCTGAAATCTTATATCAAAGCCCTGCAAGAAGGCGAAACGCCAGAAAAAGCTGAGGAGCGCCTGCTCGCCGGCCGCAGTTGGAACGCTTTTCAAAAAGAGGTTTCAAAGGCGATAAAGTCCAAGTTGAAAATTACGATTACGTTCCCGAACGAAAAATAAGTCGGCTTTTCGTAAATTCCCGGTCTGAAAATTTTTGTTCCCGTGAGGAGTTTCCTCGCGGGAACGCTGTTTGTGGCGGCTTCAAAAAAAAATGACTTGCATTTTTATTTTTTTTCGTTCATAATTGACTTTACATTTGACGGGGGTATAGCTCAGTTGGTTAGAGCGTTTGCATGACACGCAAAAGGTCGCAGATTCGACTTCTGCTACTCCCACCATTTAAGCGGCTATCGTTCAGTGGTAGGACTCCACTCTTCCAAAGTGGTAAGGTCAGTTCGAGTCTGACTAGCCGCACCACTTTTTTTAATCTTAAAATCACGGATCGCGATTTTAAGTTTTTTTGTTTATGTCCCCTAACGATGCCTATATAATGATTTCATTATGAAAATCGCATTATCGACAATTGTTCTTACCTTGATTCATTTTATTTTGGTCCTTGTGCAATATACGGGGCATCTTCCGTCGATCGTTTTTAAGGTTATCGGTCAGCCGGGCATTTGGGTTGCCAATGCTATGGGCTGGTATGGCTGGGGAACGGCGGAAGGCTCCCTGGCGACCATCGGCGCGTTCGCGACAGGAGGCGCCAATCCCCAATGGCCGCTTTCTTTTTGGCTCTGCATGCTCGCGACATCTGTTGTCTGGGGTGTTGTTTTGGGTTTTGCGCTCCAGCTGGTTTTTAAGAAAAAATAAAAAGGCTTTCTCGTGGAGAATCTTGTAATTATCGGTAGCGGCTGCGCGGGTGCGACAGCGGCGATCTATGCGGCGCGCGCCGGCTTTTCGCCTTTGGTGCTCGAAGGCAATGTTCCCGGCGGTCAGATTACAACGACGTCGGTCGTCGAAAATTTCCCGGGCTTTCCGGACGGCGTTGACGGTTTTTCGCTGACATATTCAATGCATCAGCAGGCAGAAAAATTTGGCGCGCGTTTCGAGTTTGATGCGGTCGATTCGGTGGATTTTTCGGGAACGGTAAAAAAACTGAATTTAATCTCGGGAAAGACGCTCGAAGCGAAAGCGGTTATTGTCGCAACCGGTGCGACGCCACGTTTTTTGGGCGTTCCCGGGGAAAAGGAATTTTTTGGCGGGAACGGCGTTTCGACTTGTGCGACTTGTGACGGCGCGTTTTACAAGGACAAGGAGATTGCCGTTATCGGCGGCGGAGATACGGCGGCGGAAGAGGCGCAGTTTTTGACGCGTTTTGCGTCCAAAGTTTATTTGGTGCACCGTCGCGACAAATTGCGCGCGTCAGAAATCATGGTTTCCCGCGTCATGAACAATCCCAAGATCGTTCCCGTCCTCAATGCTGTCGTGGAGCGGATCCTCGGCGGCGACAACGGTAAAGTCCGCGCGCTTGTCGTCAAGGATAAGCTTAGCGGCGAAGAACGCGAGATTGCCCTGTCGGGAATTTTTGTCGCGATCGGTCACGAGCCGGACACAAAGTTTTTGAAAGGCGCGTTGCCGATGGATGATGACGGCACATTGCGCACGGAGGGCGAGACCGGCGTCAAGACGGCAATCCCGGGAGTTTTTGTCGCGGGCGATTGCGCGGACCGTCATTATCGTCAGGCGATTACAGCGGCGGGAACGGGCGCCCGCGCCGGTATTGAGGCGGGACGCTTTCTTGAAGGCTAATTTCCGTTTTTATCCAAATGGCTGCGCTTGTCGCCTGGCTTTTGACCCATATCAATTATTGGACGGTCGCGATTTTTATGGCGGTCGAGAGTTCCTTTGTCCCGTTCCCGTCGGAAGTGGTCGTCCCTCCCGGCGCGTATAAGGCGGCGGCAGGCGAACTCTCTCTCATCTGGGTTGTCATCGTGGCGACCGTCGGCGCAGATCTCGGCGCTCTTTTCAACTATTACATAGCGCGCTACTTCGGGCGCGATTTCGTTTATCGTTTTGCCCAATCCAAACTCGGGCGGCTCTGCCTGCTCAACGAGGAAAAAATCGCGCGCGCCGAACTGTTTTTCAGAAAATACGGCGCGGTCGCAACGATGACGGGACGGCTCGTTCCCGTTGTCCGGCAGTTTATCTCCATTCCCGCCGGGCTCTCAAAAATGCCCGTAGGAAAATTTTTGATATACACGACACTCGGCGCGGGAGCGTGGAATATTGTTTTGGCAGTGATCGGCTATGCCTTGCACTCCGTCGTCGCATATGAAGACCTGGTCCCGATGGTGGAGTCTTACAGCAAGCCGATCGGACTCGCGATCGCCCTGGTCGCCGCGCTTGCGCTGCTCGTTGTCTTTTTAAAAAAACGCTTTGAAATCCAAAAATAAAAACAGGGCGCGAAGATTTTTTGCTTGCTTTCGCTCTGTCCCGGTGGCAGAATAGAATAACAATTTCAAATAACCATTTATTTTTTAAAAATTATGCCACGCGAAACCGTTATTATCGAATGCACAGAAGCTCGCAAGGAAGGTAAAAATCCTTCACGCTATATGACCACCCGCAACAAAAAGACGATGCAGGAGAAGGTTGAGAAGATGAAATACAACCCGTCGCTCCGCCGTCGCACACTTCATCGTGAGATTAAGGGCTAAAAGTTCTTTTTGGATTTTTTTCATAATAGTTTGATTATCGGTTAAGCTCGCGGGAACGCGGGCTTTTCCTATTAAAAGCGCGGAAGTTTTTTTTTATGCCGTCATCGTCAAAACGAAGATTTTCGCCCCGACGTTTTTGGAGCCGGGCTCTTGCGGACCGTCCGTCTTTTTGGACTTCGACGCTGATGGCTCTGTGCGTTTTTTTGTCGGCAGCAGAGTTGGCGACGACGGTCGGTTACAGTCTCGACGACAGCGTTTTTGCGATTTATGCGCGTTCGATCTCGGCTCTTTGCGTCCTTTTGTTTTGGTTGCAGGAAGTAATTCGCATTCATTTGACGCGCAAGCCTTTGTTCCCGTATTTGTTTGAGCACAAATTTGATTTTGTGCTCTTGCTGGCGATGTTGCTCTTGCCGGTTGCGGGTTCCCTGATGCCTTTTTTGGACGGCGGGGCGATCAATATTGAGGCGTCTTTGACGTTCCCGGAGATTGCGATGCACTGCATTGTGTTGGTTTTTGGCTTGTTGCGCGGCATTCGTTTTCTGCAAAACATTTCCTTGTCGCCCGGTTTGATTTTTATTTTGAGTTTTGCCGTTTTGATATCGATCGGGACGATTTTGTTGTTGATGCCCAACGCTACGGTCGGCGAGGAGGGACTCGGTTTTGTTGACGCGGCGTTTTTTGCGACGAGCGCGGTTTGTGTGACGGGGCTTGTTCCCGTGGAGAGTATGCCGGAGACGCTTTCGACGACGGGACAGATGATTTTGCTGGTGCTTTGTCAGTTGGGCGGTTTGGGAGTGATGACGATCACCTACTTTTTTGCCTTTTTCTTCGACGGCGGTTTGTCGATTCGAAACCGCTTCGCTTTCGGCGATCTTTTTAACGAACGCAATGTCTCAACAATCGGTGTCACGCTTTTTACGGTTGTGCTTTTTACGGCGATTGTGGAGACGCTCGGCGCGGTGGCGATTTATTTTTCTGTCGCGGGAACGCCGGCGGTCGATTCGCCCGTTTATTTTTCGATCTTCCATTCGATAATGGCATTTTGCAATGCGGGATTCTCGATCGTTCCCGACGGCTTGTGCAATCCCGAATTTGTGCAAAATACCGCCGTTTTGTCGGCGATCGGGATTTTGACGGTTTTCGGAGCTCTGGGTTTCCCGGTGGTTCGCGATTTGACTTTGTCCGCCTGGACGCATTTGCGCCGTAGGATGTTCCCGTTGGTCGATCAGCTGCCGCAAAAAATGATGACGCACACGCGCGTCGTGATGGTGACGACACTGATTGTTTCCGTTGCGGGAACGCTGATTTTGTGGCTGACGGAGCAGGGCGATTTCTTTTCCGCGCTTTTTTCGGCATTTGCGTCGCGAACGGCGGGTTTTGCCGTAACGGATACGGCGACGCTTTCAAATGCGTCCTTGTTTGTGATGATGGTGTTGATGCTCATTGGCGGCGCGCCTTTTTCGACGGCGGGCGGCATCAAGGTGACGACTTTCGCCATTGCGATTTTGGCGCTCAAACAATATCTTTTGGGCAGACGGGATCTGGAGATTTTCGGGCGTCGTCTCGATAGCGATATCGCTAATCAGGCGTTAGCGATTGTTTTGCTGACGCTCGGACTCTTTGCGCTCGTCGCAATCGTCGTCTGCGCGCTTCACCCCGAAATCCGCGCGATCGAGGTCATGTTCGAGTCGGTTTCCGCAGTGGGAACAGTCGGGCTTTCTTGCGGGATCACGGCAAAACTTTGCTGGATCGCCAAATTATGCTTAATTTTTGCCATGTTTATTGGTAGAATAGGTGTGTTGCTATTTTTCGCGTCCTTTATTTCCAAGCGCAACGTCAACAACACTGCGCGCTATCCGGAGACAACGATTACGCTTTAAAAAAAACAAAAGGGCCTATAGCTCAGCGGTTAGAGCAGGGAACTCATAATTCCTTGGTCGCAGGTTCGAACCCTGCTGGGCCCACCAGTAAAAAAAGAGGAAAGATATACTTCCTCTTTTTTCTTGTTTTAAAGGGGGCAAGAAAGCCCAATGTTTGCGGGTGTTTGCAAAAGATTCGTTTGATGCGACCAAGCTGTCACTTTTGATAATTTTTGCCAGGATACCGCCCGCCGCACCAAAATAGATACTTTTGGATTGAGCTCACTCAGACCATTTTGCCCTGATAATACTAGCCTCTGACCTGCCAAGTTCGTATCCTATATCCTCGCCACTCTTGAACAAATCAGAAAAGAGATACCGGTAAATGTAACCTTAATTATAAGTGGGATTATCACACCAAATTTATTGACTCCGAAAATTTCCGCGCTAATATTAGAACATAAATAGAACATTTAAGAGGTAAAATGCGCCAGCACGTTATAGCTTTGGTTGATTGTGACTGCTTTTTCGTTTCTTGCGAGCGGAAAGATAACCCCGATTTGCAGGGAAAGCCGGTATGCGTGA
>JAILGB010000018.1 GCA_024697185.1 Opitutales bacterium
AGTTTTGCGAACTCGACGAGGAGTTTTACGCATTGTTCGACGACTTGGAGATCGACGACTTCTCCCGGGGTATGCATATAGCGCAACGGGAGCGAGACCAATCCGGTCGCTACGCCGGCGTTTGCCATCTGGATGACGCGCGCGTCCGTTCCCGTGGGTCGCGGATCGGCTTCGATCTGATAAGGCACTCCGGCTTTTTGTGCCGCCTTGACCAAGAGATCAAAGACAGCCGGCGTGATATTGGGTCCGCGGCAAATGGCGGGACCGCCCGACAGAGTCATTCTGCCGAACTTGCGGTTGTCCGCGTCCGGATGGTCTGTCGCGTGTGTCACATCGACGGCGATACCGACAGTGGGGACAAGTCCCTGCGCTGCGACTTGTGCGCCGCGCGTGCCGATTTCCTCTTGTGTCGTCGCCACAGCGTCAAGGCGAACCTTGAGTGCTTTGTCCTTTGCCAGACGGCGCATTGCCTCCATGATGATGTAGCAACCCGCGCGATCGTCAAAAGCGCGTGCCGCCGCGACGGAGCCGTTCAGTTTTTCGATCGAAACATCATAAACGGCGGGATCGCCGATCGCAACCAAGGCTTCCGCCTCTTTGCGGGAACTCACGCCGATATCGATCCACATGTCGTGAACTTCCGGCGCCTGACCGCGTTCCTTTGCGGACATCAGGTGAACGGCGCGTTTTCCCGTGACACCGCGCACGATACCGTTTTTGGTCAAAATCAAAACGCGGCGGCCGCTCGGGATCACCAAATCATGTCCGCCGAGCGTGTAAAAATACAAAAAGCCTTTTTCATCAATATACGAAATCTGCAAGCCGAGTTCATCAATGTGGCCGGCATACATTACGGAAGTTTTTTGGGCGGGATTGAGGGTCGCGATGCGATTGCCCAAGACGTCCTTGCGATATTCGTGCGCGACAGGCTTCATGTATTTGTCAACAACCGCCTGAGCCTCAAACTCATGCCCCGTCGGCGCTTTCGCATCACAGAGTTCCTTCAAAAACGCGGGGATCGTTCCCGCCGCCTCTTCTTTTTTTACTGTTTTTTTCGTAGCCATAAATTTTTATTCTCCCATATTGAATTTCACATACGCCTCCGTCAGATCCGTCGAGATCAAGCGATAATCGTGAGTGCCCTGGTTGAGGAAGAGATTGACTTCAAATTCCTTTTTCCCCACAACCTCGCGCCAGCGCTCTTCGTTGTCCGCCTGGAGCTGTCCCTTCAAGAACACGGGAACGTCGTCGTAATACAGATCGAGCGATTTTTGATCGATCCCGCACTTGGCATAGCCGGCGGCGCAGAGAATACGTCCCCAGTTGGGATCGCCGCCGCACCACGCCGATTTCACCAGCATCGAATTGCCGATCGAGCGGGCAATCTTGTTGGCGTCCGCCGCCGTTTTGGCGCCGTTGACGTGGAGGGTGATGACGCGGGAAATCTTTTCGCCGTCCGAGACGATTTGTTTTGCGAGGTAAAAACAGAGCATTTCGAGCGCCGCCTTAAAGAGTTCGACAGAATCGGGATCTTCCTCGCTGACCGTTGCGCCGCTTTCGCCGTTTGCCAAGCAGAGCACCGTATCGTTGGTGGACATGTCGCCGTCAACGGAAATGCAGTTGAAGGACTGTCCGACGGCATGCCAAAGGCATTTTTGGAGCAAATCCTGGGAAATTTTTGCATCGGTCGCCAAGAGTCCGAACATTGTCGCCATATTGGGCTCAATCATGCCGGCGCCCTTTGCCATGCCGGCAATCGTCACCGTGGTCCCTCCGACGCCTTTGAGTCCGCCGAGATTAAATTTTACCGTGCAGGTCTTGCGATGGGTGTCCGTCGTGATAATCGCATCGGCGGCGCGCAGGCTTTCCTCCTTGCTGTTTGACAAACGTTTGACGGATTCGCGAATGCCCGTTTCAACTTTTTCGATCGGCATATTGACTCCGATGCGTCCGGTCGAACAGACAAAAAACTCCTCTTCGTTCACGCCCAGCAAATTGGCGGCAAACCAGCACATTCTTCCCGCGTTGAGCATACCCTCTTCGCCTGTGCAGGCGTTTGCGCAACCGCTATTGGCGACAATCCCGTGCATCGGATGCTTGCCGGCGGCATGTGATTGGAGACTCTTGATACAATGCAAGACCGGCGCCGACTTGACATCGTTCGTCGTAAACGTTCCCGCAGCCGTGCAAGGCGTCTTGGAAAAAATCAACGCGAGGTCCAAACGGTTCAAATCGCCGTTCCCGCGAATATCGCAGGGCGTTCCCGCAAGTCTGAAACCGGAAGCGTCCGTCAGACCGGAAGAATTTTCAATCAGGGTAATTCTCGAAGAAATTTCTGCTTTTGTCATAACACAACTATTCTAATCTCGCCTTCCCGACAAGGCAAAAACTATTTCCCGTTCCCTCAGGCAAAAAAAAAGCGTTCCCGCAAATCTCACGGGAACGCTCCTTTTCTATATTTCGGATTTAGAACGAGAATTTTGCGCCGAGGGTGAAAACGCCATAACCGACTTTTTCTGTTTTCCACGATTCCGAAACACCTGCGACGGGAATGCTAAATTCGTTTTCTGTCGTCGTTCCCATATAGCGCAAGGACGCCGTCAGAGACCAACGATTTGTCAGGCGCGTATCCGCACGGACAAAAGCGCCGTAAAAAAGCCCGCAAGCCACATCGTCATCGTCCGTGTCTATATATCCTAAACCGGTCGTACCTTTGACCTCATATTCCATCGAGCGGATATCAACACCCGCCATCACACCGCCAGTCAGCGAAAAAGATTCGCAAAACTCATAAGTCAGCGCCACCTGCCCGCCGGCAAAGATGTCAAATTGAGAATATTTTTCCTCAACATACGTTCCTATGCCATGCCAATCGACTTCAGTAGAGCCGCCGCCAATCGCCAAGATTCCGGCAAAATCAAGCGACAAACCAGGCTGTGTCCCGGAAATCTTTTTGCCGAACGTGCTCCAAAGACCGCCGATATTGACTTCTTCGCCAAAGTCTTTATCGATATCCTTTGATGCGCCGGCATAAAAAGCCTCCATCGTCACATAAGAACTTTGGACAGGCGGCACATAAGAGTTGACGGGGAGCAACTCCTCTTCGGAAAGAATTTCCGCGTTGAGAAATGCAGTTCCCGCAATGACAAGAGCCACAGAAGAGATAATATATTTTTTCATAACAATCGTATAGAATTTAGGGTTAATATCTTAGGGAGACCATCTCCCCTCGATGATTATAATGTAACAGAAAAAAAAAAACGCAAGATTTTTTTTATTTACAACAAAAAATCCAAATTTCTTAAAAATTTAAACCCTAAAAACGCGAAGGACGGGAACACATTATCCACAGATTAAAGGATTTGAAGATTTTTGAATCGGCGGGAACGGCACAGCGGGAACACGGGAACGGCGGGCTTTTGTTTTTTAACACAGAAACACAAAGATTCTTGAGGGTTTGCCACGCTTCCCCAAAAAACTTAAAGCACAAAATACACGTCTCTGTGTCTTTATGTCTCTGTGTTAAAATTTTGTTCCCGCATCGCGTTCCCGCAATCCCAAACAAAAAACCTTAAATCCTAAAATCTGTGGATCCTAAAAAATCGTTCCTGCCGCGTTCCCGTGTTCCCGGCAATAAAAAAACCTCGCGTTTGCGAGGTTTTAAAAGTGGCGCCCTTATTGAGATTCGAACTCAAGTTACCTCCGTGAAAGGGAGATGTCCTGACCGGGCTAGACGATAAGGGCAACTTACGTTTTAGCGTTGAAAATTATTATCGCAAAAATCTTCTTTTGAGTCAATACTTTTTTCCAAAATATTTTTAAACTCTCCTAAAGTCTTTGCCTGTGCGACTTGGGCGCGGAGGGGTCGGCTGCCCGGCACGCCGCGGATAAAGGGCAAAAGGCGTCCGATATTGGCTCGCAATCCGTATTCGGCATCACCACAAATGGCTTCTGCGTAGGCGATGAGGATTTTCAGGACGCTTTTAAAATCGGGTTCCGGGGGAATGGGCGTTCCCGCGAGTGCTGCTTTGATTTCTCTAAAAATCCACGGTCTGCCGAGGGCTCCTCGTCCGATCATCAGTCCCGCCACTCCCGATTCGTCGGCCCGGCGGCGGGCGGTGCCGGCGTCTTTGATGTCGCCGTTGCCGATGACGGGAACGCTGACGGTTTGGACGACTTGGGCGATGGCGTCCCAATCTGCGTTGCCGGAATATCCCTGTGCGCGAGTTCTGCCGTGCACGGTGATACGGCGAACACCTGCATCTTCGAGCCGTTTGGCAACTTCGAGGTGAACGAGATGTTCGCGATCCCAGCCCAAGCGGATTTTTGCGGTCACGGGCATCTCGGGAACAGCCTTGACGACAGCACTCGCGACTTTTTCGAGCAGCGGCAAATCCTTCAAGAGTCCCGAGCCGGCGTTAGTCCCGACGACTTTTGGAGCGGGACAGCCAAAATTGAGGTCGATAAAATCCGGGTTCAAGCGCTCCGCGACCAAAGACGCCGCCTTCGCCATGGATTCCGGAACCGCACCAAAAATCTGCACGCCGACGGGACGTTGTTCGCGGGAATATTCGATCATTTTCCATGTGCGCTCGCGATCGCGCACGAGGGCTTCACTCTGCACAAATTCCGTCTCGACGACATCCGCGCCAAAGTTGCGACAAATATCGCGAAACGCGATATCCGTAAACCCAGCCATCGGCGCGAGAAACAGCGTCATTTCGCCTTATTGGTAGCCCAACTTTGCGAGTTCCTGCTTGAGCAGTATCTGAAACTGCTGCAAATCTTCCGCGGACGGGCGATAGCCTTCGTCAAGCCCGTCGAGTCCGAGACGCCCCTGCCCGTCGATCATCCACTGGCCGCTTTTGCCGTCAGAAAAAGTCACCGCTCCGCCGACAAGCACGCCGGCGCGTTGCACGGGATCGACGGTCACCGTCACCATTCCCGCAGCGGGAACGGGTTCCGGCTCCGCGACGGGCTCCGGCGCGGGAACGCTTTTTTCCGCCGCCGGCGTCGCCAAAGTCAAATCCAGATCGTCAACCAAAAAACGCACGTCCATGTAGGTCATCTTGATGCCGAAATCCTCGGCGATCT
Source organism: Opitutales bacterium (assembly GCA_024697185.1). Taxonomy (GTDB): domain Bacteria; phylum Verrucomicrobiota; class Verrucomicrobiia; order Opitutales; family UBA953; genus Spyradosoma. The sequence goes on from JAILGB010000018.1 coordinate 5,095, forward strand.
TTGCCTGGACGAGCGCCAGTGTCGCGCCGTCCTTGACCCATTGCGCGACTTTTGCCGTTTGTTCCGCCGTCAGGTTCATTATTGCTTTTCCTCCACGACGACAGGCTCTTCCGCCGGATTTTCCGCGGGAACGCTCTCAGAAACGTCTTCATTGACGGGAACGAAATTTCCCGTCGCGATTGAAAGTTGGAATGAACGCGCCTGTTCGAGCGACATCGCGGGAGCGAAGGCAAATTCCACATTGGCGGCGTCATCGGCGCTCCCGACGACTTTTTGGCGGGCGCGAGCGATTTCGAGTCCGGAGCGGTCGTAACCTTTCAGGATCAGTTCTTCGTTGACGGACTGCGAAAAGCGGATATAGACGCTCACAGTATTGGGATTGATCACAATCGCGCGGTCCGCGTCGATCCCGCCGGCGCGAATATTGCCGTCCAGAGCCAGGGAGTTGACGACGGGAATATTGCCGTCCACATCAGTTTTGACGACGGCAAAACCCAGTTTCGGCAGGAAAAAATAAATGGCGACATCGACCACGATCAAGAAAAACAAAAACGCGATAAACGACCGTAAAACGGAGAGAATCATTTTCATAATTTTATATTAAAACAAAGATTTTTTGCCTTCAAGAACTTTAAAAAGCGCGTTCCCGTCGCGGGAACTGCCTCTTCGCTCATTTCTTGAGAATTGTCGCGACAAGAGCCCGGGCGACGCTGACTTTGTCCGCCGGTCCGAAAATCCTGCGGGAGCCGTCTCTGCCGAGAAGAACGATCGTGTTGTCATCACTGCCGAAGGCGCCGACGTTCCCGCGGCCGACAAGGTTTGCACAGACAAAATCGAGATTTTTTTCCTTGAGTTTTTTGGCGGCGTAAGTCTCGATATCTCGCGTCTCCGCGGCAAAACCGACGAGGATTTGCTCCGGGCGGCGTTCCCGCGAAAGCGTTTTGAGAATGTCCGTCGTGGGGACAAAATCGACCGTCATTCCGTTCCCGTCTTTTTTCAGCTTGTGCTCATTGTAAACGGCGGGCTTGAAATCGCAGACGGCGGCGGTTTTAAAAAGCAGGTCGCATTGCGGGAACGCTTTGAGGGCGGCTGCGAGCATTTCATCACCTGTCGTCACGGGAACGACAGTCGCTCCCGCCGGCGCCGCGAGCGCGACATTGGCGGCGATGACGGTCACTTCGCAACCCGCCTCGACGGCGGCCTGCGCGAGCGCGTAACCCATTTTGCCCGTCGAGGGATTGGAAATATAGCGAACGGGATCAAAAAATTCCCGCGTTGCGCCCGCCGTAATCAAAACTTTCATAGATTAGTGGGAAAACGCCGCTTCGGGGATCGCTTCTTTTTTGCCGTCGGGCAAAATCCAAAAAAGCTGCAAATCGTCATCCTTAGCATCGGCGGCGATATAATCGATGCGGATCGCGTGCGTGCCTTTTTCAAGTTTCACTTTTTTGATGCCCTGCTTCGCCTCGGTGCCGACATTCATGTAGGAAGTCGCCTCCGTCCCGGGAACATAAAGTTTGTCGGCGTCGATCAATTGCATGTCGTGGAGGCGGACAAAAGCCTTGCCCTTGGTTTTGAGAGCAAAAACATAGTCGCCCGTCGCGGGAACATCGACAAAACCTTCGCAATGCATGCCGAAACCTTTGACCGGTGTCTTGGGTTTTTCAGTGACGGCGAGACGGGACTGCCGGAAATCCGGCACCCAGTCGAACGCCTTCTTTTTGCAATAATAGGTTTTTTTGAGCCCGGGAGCCGCACCGCGTTTTTCCAGCGCGGGAACGGGAATTTCCGCCAAAAAGTTTTTGTCGCTGAAATCAAAGCGGCGGAGATCGCTCCTGTCGCCGTCAAACGCGCGGCGGGAACGCAAAACTTTCGCCCGCATTTCCTTTTGCATTTTTTTAAATTTATCGGACATTCCCGCGAGATTTTTCAGTTCCTGCGGATCTTCGAGCGTGTCGTAGATTTCAAAATCGAGATTTTCGCCGTGCGAGATGCCCTTAAACCATTTTCCCTCTTCGTCCTGCAAGCCGATAACGATTTGGTTTTTGCGGCTTTGGATGTGTTTTTGTGAAAAATCCTTGTATTTTGCCGTTGTCCCGCCAAAGGAATATTCAACGTAAATCCGGCTCGGGAGTTCCCGTTTGCCGTTTGTGAGGAGCGGGACGATCGACACGCCGTCACTGCGCGCGGGGACTTCGACTCCGGCGAGATCGGCGAGCGTCGCCATCCAGTCCTGAAACTGTGTCGGCTCGGAGATGACGCCCTTCCCTTTTTTACGGGTCAGTTTTTTGCCCCAGACGAGAACGGTCGGTTCGCGCATGCCGCCTTCCCAGCAGTCGCGCTTGATGCCGTCCATCATCCCGTAGGATTTGAAAAACGACGGATCCTGTGCCGGTGACGTGTGTCCGAAAATCCCGTTCCCGCTGTCATTGCCGGGCTCGTTGTGCGGTCCGTTGTCGGAGGTAAAGACGATGAGGGTGTCGTCGGCGATTTTGAGATCTCTCAAAAGCGCCCTCAAATCGCCGATCGACTCATCGACGCGCCGGATCATCGTCGCGTGACGGCGGGCGGCATCAGACGAAAACTTGAGATTGTCCGGGTGCACATAAGTGTCGGGCGTTCCCGCGGCTGCCGTGTTGACGCTGTCCTTTACCCACTGCACGCCGCCGTGCAAACCTCCGCCCTTGGGATAGGGTGCATTGGGCAGGCGCAGCGAGCCGTGCGGCGCGGGATAGGAGAGATAGAGGAAAAACGGCTTTTTCTTGGCCGCCTGTTTTTTGATCCATTGTTTTGCGGCGGCGGTAAAGAGGTCGGTCGAATACGGCGTTCCCGAAGCTTTGAGGCTTGCGGTCACGTCCGTTTCGTTTTCCCAGACATAGCGTCCGCTGTTGGCGGGATAGTGAAAATGCCCCGCCATGTGGTCAAAAATGCCGTAAAAATAATCGAATCCGCGTTCCCGCGGGCGTGCGCCGGCTGTTGCCGCGGTCGAGCCGTCGCCGATCCCGCCGAGTCCCCATTTGCCGATGACGGCGGTCGCATAGCCGGCTCCCCGCATGACGGAGCCGAGGGTGTGGGCGTCTTCGATCGGTGTGTCAAAGGTGTTGTCGCGCACCTGTCGCGCGTGTCCCTGGTGAACACCCGTAATCAGCGACGCGCGCGCGGGAGCGGAGACGGGACAAGCCGAATAATGCCGCGTCATCAAAATGCCGTCCTGCGCCATTTTGTTGAGTTCCGGCGTCTTGAAGGCGTTGGCGCGGTCTCCGTTCTTATAAGTCTTCGCCCACTGCCAGTTGCAGTCCATATCGCCCCATCCCATATCATCGACGAGGATAAAAATGACATTGGGGCGCGTTCCCGCCAACTCGTCATCGGCAACAGCGGGAACGGCGACGGCAGCCGAGGCGACGACGGGAACGAGCGCGAGTTTTTTAAGGGCGTCTTTCATTATTTTGCGGAGGAATAGGGTGTGGCTTCGTATTTGAGGACATCGAGCATCTCAAATCCCCGATACATGAGTTCCGCCGCGCGCTGGTTGCGTTCGACTTGCGAAGTCTTGGCGTCAATCTCGCCGCGACGGTTTTTGACAAGTCCGCCGAGGACGACCGCGATAACGCGCTTGTTGCCGCGCGAAGCCGTCGTGACAATGCTCGCACCGTCATTGGTCCAGCCGGTCTTAAAACCGTCACAGCCTTCAAAATAGATCAGCAGTTTGTTGTGATTGGACATCGGCATCGGCTTGGAACGCTTGGCGTTGGCGGGAAATTCGCGCGTGCGCGTCGAACTGTATTCGAGCGCATCAGGAAAACGCCGGAGCAAGTGACAAGTCAAAGTCGCCAGATCGCGCGCCGTAGTGAGATCCTTGTCGGCATTTTTGAGTTTTCGCGAGGGCGGCAGACCGTGCGGGGTGACAAAATGCGTTTTCGTCATTCCGAGTTCCCGCGCCGTCTCATTCATTTTTTGCACAAAGGCTTCGACGTTCCCGCTGACGTGTTCCGCGAGCGCCACAGCGCCGTCGTTGGCGGACTGCAACATCAGCCCGAAAATCAGGTCGCGCACGCTCGCCTGCTCGCCCGCCGACAGATAAAGCTGCGTTCCTCCCATGTCTTCGGCGCGCTTGGAAACGGTAACGATGTCATCGAGGGAAATCTGTCCGCGGTCGAGAGCGTCAAACACCAAATAAAGCGTCATGACCTTGGTCACCGAGGCGGGCGGACAAGGCGCGTCCGGTGCCGTTCCCGTAAGAAAATCGCCTGTTTGCGCGTCAATGCAGATTTCGCCGACATCATGAAAAGTCGCGAGCGGCGGACGCGGCTGCTTGGCTTTTTTGGACGCGAGGCGCGGTTCCGGCTCCGCTTTTGCGGGAACGCCGGCTGTCGCAACCGTCTCCGCCGTTCCCGCCGGCGAAGCAGCCTGAGACGAGACAAGCTCGGCAGCTTCCGCGCTTTCCTCCGGGAAGGCGTTTGCCGGCTCTGTGACGACAGATTCCTGTTCGGCGGTCCAGACGACATCCGGATCTGTTTTGCTGACGATGAGCGCAAGCGTCGCAGCCGTCGCCCAAATGGCGAGTATGGCAATGATAAGATGATATTTCTGGGGATGGGTATTCACGATTTTATTTTAAACGGAATATTTTAATTTTTACAAGATTATAAAGTTCCGCGACCTCCTCGTAGCGCAAAGCGATCATCGCGAGCGCGTAGATGACGCAAGCCGCGGGAACGACAACGGCGAGTCCGCACAAGATCTCAAACCAATGGTCCGAAACCGCGGGATCGCAAAGCCAGGTCCCGTAAAAAAATCTCCATCCGAAATAAACCCAAACGCCCATCAGCGTTCCCGCCAGACAGGATTTGACAAAGGGCAAAATCAGTTTTGCCGACAAAAAAGCGCGTTCCCGCCGCCACAGGCAAAACGTCAGATAAAGCGTTTGCGCGACAGACGAAAGCAGATTTGCCAGCGCCAGCCCGCAGACGCCCCAGCCCAAGCACATTGTAAACGCGACGACAAAAACACAGTTGGCGACAAACGCCACCGCGGCGGAATTGCGTTGCGGACGCGTGTCCCCCATCGCATTGAGACATTTGAGCTCCATGCCCGACAAGGAATAAAAAAGCACCGCCAAGGTAAAAATGCAAACCACGGGAACGGTCGCCGCCGTGTCCGCCGCATTAAAGCGCCCGTGTTGGAAAAAAATCTCCACCAACGGCTGCGCCAGCAAAACAATCCCGACAATCGCGGGAACGATGATCGCAAAAATCAAACGGACCCCATGAAAAAATTCCGAGCGCAAACCCTCAAAATCCCGCCGCGCCGCAAACGCCGCAAAAAGCGGATAAACCACCGTAAAAATCGACGCCGAAAAAATTCCTGTCGGGATCTCCACCAGACGGTTGGCATAATGATAAACCGAGAGCGCCTGATCATCGACGCCAAAGGCGATAAGGCGCGTGAAAAAAATGTTGAACTGCGTAATCCCCGCACCGATCAGCGCCGGGAAAAACATCGACTTGAGCAAATCCCACGAACGTTCGCCCGTCGCCGAACCCGCTGTCGCCGACGGACGCCAGCCCTCCGTGGCGATCGCCGCCGCGGGAACGCCGAGCTGCAAAACGCCGCCCGCCAAAATCCCTACACACAGCCACCACGCGCAAGCCTCCTGCGAGCACCCGAAAACATAGCCCGACAAAACCAAAGCCGCGATCATCGTCAGATTGAGCCAGACCGCCGTCAGCGAAGTCGCGTTAAACTTGCCCAAAACATTTAATCCCGCCGAAAAAATCGCCGCCAGACAGATCAACGGCATATACGGGATCGTAAAAGCGATCATCTGCAAGGAAAGCCGGTTGCGCTCCGCATCGTCCGCCGCGCCCAAAAAATCCGCCAGCGCCGTCAGCCCCGCATCACTCAAAAACGAAACGCCCAACGCCAACGCCGCGATCAAAACGACGATCCCGAGCATCCACGGCAAAATCCTTCTGACGACCAGATTGAAAAAAGCGAACGCCGCCGGCTTGCCGCCCGCCTTGAGTTCCTCCGTGATCGGCGGGACCAGCGCCGTCGTCAGCGCGCCCTCGCCCAAGAGCCTTCTAAAAAGATTGGGCAACTGGAACGCCAGCAAAAAAGCCGCCGCCACACCGCTCGTCCCAAAAAACGCCGCAATCAGCAAATCGCGCACCATGCCCAGGATTCGCGAACCCGACGTTCCCGCCGCCGTCACCAACATATGTTTGTAATCGCGTCCGCTCATCGTCGCAAGATTTGCCGTCAGTGCTTAAAAATCCGATGACGGCGAATATCCTCGCGCGTCGGCCTGCCGGACTCGGGAACGGGAGCCCGGAGCGCGCGGGCATACTGCTGCACCGCCTCCGCGATCCCCGACGCCAACTGGTCCCGACGGTGACCCGTCGCCGTCAGCGCCGCCTCCGCCGGATTGCTAAAAAATCCGCATTCGACCAAAACACCCGGACAGTTGAGCGTCCGCAAAACCGCAAAATTGGCACACTTGACGCCGCGGTCCTCAATATCGATCTTGCCGCAGAGCGCGCGCTGGACATGATAGGCGAGCAGCAGATTGGCGCCGTCGTTGACATTGGCGGGATCCGCCTCTTTTTTCAGATTTTTTGTCCCAAACGACGCCTCGCCGACCGGCGTCAGCATCCAAGTCTCCAAACCGCGCGCCGCCTTGCTCGCCGCAGCGTTAAAATGCACCGAGACAAACAAATCGGCCTTTGCTGCGTTCGCCTTGGCGGGACGGTCCTTGAGCTCGACAAAAACATCCTTGGAACGCGTCATCACCACATTGAAGCCGCGAGCCGTCAGCTGCGCCTTGAGACGGTTGCAGACATCGAGCGCATAGGTTTTTTCACGCATACCCGTCGCACTGATAAAGCCCGGATCCTTGCCGCCGTGACCGGCATCGATCGCAATCGTCTTGATCGGCTTGCGATACTGCGGCAAAATCTGCGGATTGACGATCGGCAAAACATGCTTGCGCCAGTCGTGCTCCTGGATAAAAAACTTTTGACCCGACACCGAAAGCGCCGTTCCCGTGTAAATATTGCTGCCGTTAAAGACAACATAGGGCTTCTTGGCGGTCGCCTCCAAAGTCATCCCCTTGACCCGCCAGCGGCCCGCATTTTGCGAACTGCTCGCATTGGCGCCGCCGCCGAGAGCCTTGAGCTCGTTGTCCAAACAAAGCGCCTTGCCAAAAACGCCCAACGACGTTCCCGCCAAAATCACCAAAACCGACAAAAACCGCTTCACCCTACTCGCGACGTTTGAGGAACAAGAGAATCATGTAATAGAACAGCGTTATCACACTCGAAAAAATCAACAACGCCGCCCCGACATACTGATTGGAACTGAACTGCGTGCGAATCGCCCACGTCTCATAAAGGATCGTTCCCGCCATCAGCGCGATCATCGCGATAATAAACCAGGCGGGAACGCCCGCCCCCGCAATCGCCAAAACCACAATCGCCGCCAAAGCGACAAAAGACCCGACAACGACAAAGGAACGCAAAAACGAAAAATCACGCTTGCTCATAAACACCGTCGCCATCAGACCGCCCGCCAACAAAAATGTCGAAACAGCCGCGGGAACGACAATCGTACTCAAAGCCTCCTCAACCCCAAACAACGCAAAACAAACCGTCAGCAACGGCGTAAACAAAAACGCCTCCAACAAAATATAGATCCCAAGACCCGCCAACTGGGCGGAACGCGTCGCCCCGCCAAACGCCAAACGCGTCGATAAGGCAGAAGCAGCCCAAAAACCAGCCATAATCAGCAAAATCCCAAGAAATCCCGTCCCCCAAAAAAGCCGCGTAATCCACTCACACAAAGCATCAGAAGACAAAATCAACGCCAAAACCGCACCGAAACCGGCACAACTCAACGCCACCAAACTATAAGTGCGACGATAAAACTCCGCACGAACCGACGGCGAACAGTCCGCCACCTTTGTCACATAATCATATTCCATAATCTTTTTCTCCTGGTAAAAAATCTATTCTTAATTATAAAGCGTCACGGGAACGCTGACGAGAAAACTATTTTTTGCAACAAACCCCAAAAAGCGGGAACGACAGGCGGCGGGAAC
>JAILGB010000032.1 GCA_024697185.1 Opitutales bacterium
TAAAAAACAATTAAAACACCCATAAAACAAGCACTCTCAAACAAACAAATAAACAAAACAATACCCACAAAAAAAACAAAAACCTAAAACTAAAACCAAGTCCAAAAACAAAATGCGTAAAAAATAAATAACACAAACAAAACAACAGAAAATAACAAACCAACAAATGCTCCATAATCTTCACTACAAAAAGCCTGAAAATAAAAACCACTTCCGTTGACTTTCGTTTTTTTTTTTGATAATTTGACTTTATGGAAATTTATCAAAAACTCACGGATAAAGAGCGCGAAATATCGCAAACGATAATATGGCTACGAGCAATTCTTTGTCTCTTTATTATTCTCATCCATACAGTCCCGCCCCAATATGCTCTTGTAGCAGAATGTTATCGTTATATTAGACATTTAATGAATGTTGCCGTCCCACTATTCTTTGCCATCTCTGGATTCCTGCTGTTTTGGAAAAAAGATTTCAAATTCTCTATCTATACAAAAAAACTAAAAAAACGCATCAAGACTCTTGTAATTCCCTATCTTCTATGGAATATCTTCGCTGTTTTAATCCTCTGTTTTTTAGGAGGTTTTTTAAAATCTTACTTTTTAAATGACAATTTTACCTTTGAAAATCTTTTTAACAAAACGCCTTTATATTGGCTAAAAACGCTATTGGGCATCCCTTACCCCGTCAACGGGCCCCTTTGGTTTGTTCGAGATTTATTACTCTGTTTTATCTTCTCACCATTCATTTGTTTTTTTGTCAAATTTGCTCCCAAAATTTTCCTCCCAATTTTACTTTTTATTTGGGCGCTCAAACCGGTCACTACAGATTTGGGCGGAGGTGAACCTATTTTCTGGTTTTCTTTAGGAGCTTATGTGGGAATTCACAAAGAAATTTTAATGTCCGCAAATCCAAAACTTTTAATAAAAATTTGTCTCCCACTATATCTGCTTGTTCCAACCCTTTTTATTTTTGTTCAACTTAGAGAAATCTGCATTATTAGAAATACACTTATAGTTATAATAATTTTGGCAGGCAGTGTCACAATGGTTTCCACTTCTTATTTGCTGTTAAAAAAATATTCTCTTCCTTCCTGGATTGTTTCTCTCAGTAAAGTCTCCTTTTTTGTCTATTGTTCACATATGGTATTTTCAAAAATTATAACCTCTATTGTCCACAAAATTATACTTCCAAAATTCCCTGAAAATTTTTATATCGGGATACTCGCCTATGTCGGCTCCTTTATTTCCTTGCTCACAATTACACTTCTCTTTTGTGCTTGTATAAAATATCTATTCCCCAAAACGTTCAACATTCTAAACGGCGGGCGATAAAAAAAATCCGTTCCCGCATCAAGCGGGAACGGATTTTCAAGAATCGCAAAACGTTAATTATCCGCGAAGTTCGGATTCCTTCGCCTTGAGAGCGGCATCGATGAACCCGATATACTTATCGGTGAGGGTCTGCACATCTTTTTCCGCGCGTTTGCATTCATCCTCTGAAGCTGTTTTGTCTTTTTGAATTTTTTTCACGCCTTCGAGAGCGTCTCGACGATTGTTGCGAATCTGCACGCGTCCGGCTTCTGCATAGCGATTGGCGACTTTAACCAACTCGGCCCGGCGCTCACCTGTCAATTCCGGAATCGGGCAACGCACGATTGCGCCTTGAACGGCGGGATTCAGCCCGATATTCGCGCCGAGAATCGCACGTTCAATTGCCTTAAGAAGTCCTTTATCAAACGGAGTGATTACAATCGAACGAGCGTCCGGCGTCGTCGTTGTTGCACAATTTTTGAGCGGCATCATTGAACCGTATGCCTCGACCATAACACTCTCAACCATGGAAGGCTGGGCTTTCCCTGTATTAATTGTTGAGAACTCGTGCTCTGTGTGGGCGAGTGTTTTTTTCATCGCAGCTTCCGCTGTATTAAGAATATCTTTTATCATAGGTATTTTTTATTAGTGTTAAATAGTAAGGCTACTTGACGATTGTTCCGACACTCGGATCTCCTAAAATAGCGCGTTCGATGGAATCTTTTTCGTTCATTGAAAAAACAAGAATCGGCATTTTGTTTTCCTGGCAAAGCGCGAACGCCGTTGCGTCCATCACCCCGAGGTGCTGCATCAGCGCTTCCTCATAGGTCAAAGACTCATAACGCGTCGCCGTGCTGTCCTTCATCGGATCGGCGGTATAAATGCCATCCACTTTTGTCGCTTTAAAAATAATATCGGCGTGAACCTCGTTTGCGCGCAGTGCCGCGGCGTAATCGGTGGTGCAAAAAGGATTTCCCGTTCCCGCCGCAAAAATCACCACTCTGCCCTTTTCCAAATGTCGCAAGGCGCGACGCAAAATAAAAGGCTCTGCGATCTTATCCATCGGAATCGCAGTTTGAACGCGCACATCGATTCCATTTTTTTCGAGACAATCCATAATCGCCAGCGCATTGATCGTTGTCGCGAGCATCCCCATATTGTCGCCGGTCGTGCGATCGGTCCCGTTATTTTTTGCTCCTGCGAGCCCTCTAAAAATATTTCCTCCGCCGACAACGAGACAAACTTGCACCTTCAAATCCTGCAGTGTTTTCATTTGCTGTGCCAAATTGTTCAAAATTTCAGGATCAAACGGATTGCCCGTCTTATTATTTTTGAGGGCTTCTCCCGAAATCTTAAGAACAATTCGTTTGTATTTTGGAGTTTTTGTCTCGGTCATTTTATTTTTTTTTGTGATGAGTTTTGTCGTGGATGATTTCAATAATTCTTTTAACGGAGTTCTGCTTGTCTGCGATGGTCTCCGAATGGATATTATAACGAATAACCGCAAAGCGCGCGACAATTGTCAGCACGACGACTATAAACGCGGCGATCGTCGGCGGCAAAAAATCAATCAACAAGACATACAAAGCCGCACTCAAAACGGCAATTCCCGTATAAAACTGTCCCGGCTTGAAGATTTGCGCCTGTTCGCCGGAAATAACATCCCTCAAAAGTCCGCCGCCGACGGCATTAAGCGTTCCGATCCCGATCGCGACGGGAACGCTCAATCCGCACATCAACGACTTGTTGGTTCCAAAAACAGCATAAAGCCCCAGACCGATCGCGTCACAAAGAACCATAAAGTTGTCAAAGCGCATCAAATATTCGCCAAAATAAATCGCGCAAAACCATGCTGCCGTCAGAGACAAGACATAGCCGCTGTCCGTAAAAAGCGGGGAGATTTCCCCTTGGAGACAAAGCCCGTCGCGCAAAAGTGCGCCGCCCATCGCTGTCACACCCGCCAAGACAAAGGCTCCGACAAAATCATAACCTTTCACACGCGCCGTCATTGTCCCCAAAATTGAAAACACACAAACGGCTGCGTAATCGATCCATGCCGGCAAATTCAATTCCTTGGCGGCAAAAGCATTATGAATATTCTGCCATGTCTCCAATGAAATATTTAAAAGCAAGGGCGACAAAACAATCACTGTCACCAAAGCGATTACGACAAGAATTTGCCGAAAGATTTTCATTTAAGGAATATTATAAAATCTCAACAAAATTCTTTCAAGCGCGGGAACGGCGCCCGTTTGGAGATTTTTTCTTTTGCTCCGTCCCTTTGGCGTTCCCGCCAATAGCGGTCTCCATCGCGCGCGCATCATGAGCGCGGGCGCGAGCGGCGTCCGCATAGACATTCGCCGGCATCAAACCGTGAGCCACATCCAAAATCGCCGAAAGAAGATCCGAGTCATTGTTTTTAGGGACAGAATAACGGATTGCCACTCCGCTGCGTTGCGCCACCACGATTTTTTCCTTGCGCAAATGCATAAGCTCTTTGGACACAAGAGACATCGGTGCCTGCACAATCTCGCAAATTTCACCGACTCTCAAAACACGGTCCCGCAAAAGACAAACGAGACGCAAACGCAACTCGTTCCCCAAAATTTTAAAAAGTTCTTGCGCCTCCATCTTATTCCGGCATCTGCTGCGAAAGGCAATGGAACGAACCTCCCTCAATAAGAATGATCCGAGAATCAAGCCCGCAAACTTTTTTTTGCGGGAACAGATCTCCAATAATCCCGCAAGCGACCGCATCCTCGCGGGCGTTCCCGTAAGTCGGCACCAAAACGGCGTCATTTAAAATCAAAAAATTGACATAACTGGGCGGCAAATCGCGACCCGCCAACGAAAACGGCGACGGGAGCGGCAACTCCACAACATCAAAACGACCACCCTCCGGAGTTTTAAAATTCTTTAAAGCGTCCAAATTGTTTTGCAAAGTCTGATAGTTGGGATTGTCCTTCTCCCTCTCAACAGCCGCCACAATCGTCCGCGGCGCCACAAAACGCGCGAGATTGTCAATATGCCCGTCCGTATCATCATTGGACAAACCGTCTTTTAACCACAAAATTTCATCCACTCCAAGGCCTTCGCAAATCGCCCGCTCAAAAACCGCCTCGTCGCGTGCGCTTGCCCGATTGGGATTTTTTTGAACACATTCCGTCGTCAACAGCAAACCGTCGCCCGAAAGTTCAATCGCCCCGCCCTCGAGTTCAAAATCATAAACAAACTCCCGCAAACCCAAGGACTTCGCTATACAGGCAGGAATCCCATTATCCAAATTCGCCTCGAACTTGCCGCCCCAGCCGTTAAAAATCCAGTTGGTCAACGCAATTTCACCCGTCGCGTCATTTTTGACAAACAACGGTCCGTGATCCCGGCACCAAACATCGTTTGCGGGATGGTCAAAAAAATGAATGAGATCCAAATCCGCCTTGGCACGGTTCAAATAATCCCGCGCTTGCGCCTGAAGCGTTCCCGCGCAATTGAAAAAAACAGGCTCAAAATGCGAAATCGCCGCCGCAAATTCCGCATATTGTTCAAGCAGCGCTTCATAATAACCCGGCCACAACGCCGTATTGGTCGGCCAAGTCAACCAAATGCCGGCTTGGCGTTCCCACTCTGCCGGCATACGAAAACCAAGCGATTTAGGAGAAGGTGTAGGCAAAATATTCATTCAAATCTAATTATCTGCAATTCGCGTTCCCGTGGCAAAATTTATTTTTTTCACAAAAAATTACGGAAACGATTTTGGTCTTCCCACAAACAAAAAAAACGTTCCCGCGAAAAAACTTCACGGGAACGAACTTTTTAAAAATTCAGCGAGAATTATTCTTTGCCAAATTCGTTGGAAAGCGCCGAAATCGTCGCCTTGGCATCACCGTAAATCATACGGGTGTTCTCCTTGGTGAACAATTCGTTTTCAATCCCGGAGAAGCCTTTGCCCTTGCCGCGCTTGAGCACGAAAACTGTGCGAGCCTCTTCCGCCTTGATAATCGGCATGCCGTAAATCGGCGAAGACTTGTCGTTGGCTGCCGCCGGATTGACAACGTCGTTCGCGCCGATAACGATTGCAACATCTTGCATCGGCATAAACGGATTCATCTCGTCCATCGTCTTGAGCTGTTCATAAGGAACATCCGCCTCCGCGAGCAAAACATTCATGTGACCGGGCATACGGCCGGCAACAGGATGGATCGCAAAATTGACCTCCGCACCGTTGGCTTCCAACTTTGCCGCCAACTCCTTGACAACGTGCTGGGCCTGCGCCACAGCCATACCATAACCGGGAATAAAGACGACCGAGCGGGCTGCCTCCAAGACCAGATAGGCGTCTTCGACAGAAACCGCCTTGGGCTCGACATAGTCCCCCGCCTTCTTGCTGCCACTCGTCTCCGCCGCTCCAAAACCGGAGAACAGCAGATTGCCGATCGAGCGATTCATCGCCTTGCACATGATAACCGTCAAAATAACACCGGAAGCGCCCACCAAGCAGCCCGCGACAACAAGAACATTGTTGTTGATCACAAAGCCCGCCAAAGCCGCCGCCAAACCGGAAAGCGAATTCAAGAGCGAAATCACAACCGGCATGTCACCGCCGCCAATCGGCAAAACGACCGTCACGCCCATAAGCAGGGAAACGAAAATCGCCGCGAGAATAATCACCGTCTGTGAGGGAAGCCCCGTCCACGCACAAGTCCCCGGCAAAATCCACGGAGCAGCAAGATAGCAGACAAAGCCGGCAACGACCGCAAGCAAAATAAGCGCGTTTACAAACTGCTGACCTTTGAAAAGCACCGGGCGTCCCGAAATCTTTCCGGAAAGTTTTCCCCATGCCAGCACCGATCCCGTGAAAGTGATCGCACCGATAAGGATCGCCAAATAAAGCGAAACTTCGCTGACCGCATTGTCAGCAGAAAGGGTGTGATTGCTGCCTTCCTTGAAAAACTCAGCCGTTGCCACCAAAAGGGACGACAAACCGCCGAAGCCGTTGAACAACGCGACGAGTTCGGGCATGCCCGTCATCTTGACCACCTTGGACCAGACGGCACCGATAATCGCACCGACCGCGATCGCCAAACCGCACCAAAGATAGCCGTTTTGGATCCACCCGCTGTCATCCGCCGCTCCCGTGTGCCAGGAAGCCATCGTGCCCTCTTCACAAAAAACTGCGATAACGGCAATCAACATACCGAGCGACGAGAGCAAATTGCCGCTGCGGGCCGTTTCCGTCTTACCCAAGCGCTTGATGCCAAAAATAAAGAGCACCGAAGCGACAATGTAAGCCAAATCAATAATTGTCTGGTTCATAATTTATTTCCCTTTCGTCTTGAACATTCCGAGCATGCGGTCTGTCACCATGTAACCGCCGACGACATTGATCGTCGCAAAAACAATCGCGAGAAAACCGAGAATCATTCCCAGCGTTCCCGTCGCCTGCGTCGCGCAAACCGCAAGCGCGCCGACGATAGTGATGCCTGAAATCGCGTTTGTCCCGGACATCAGGGGTGTGTGAAGTTGTGACGGGACCTTTGCAATGAGCTCAAAGCCCAAAAATGCCGCCATCACAAATACGAAGAACAACATTATCATAGTAGAGAATTGGTTAAAGTTAATATTTTTGCGTCAATCGACTCAAATCTTACGCCTGTTTGAAACGTTCATGGACAATCGCGCCGCCATGCGTCAGCAGACAACCCTTCATAATCGGCTCCTCGAGATCGATCTTGAGAGAGGTCGCCTCCTTGTCCCAAAAATGTTGCAGGAACGCGGAAATGTTGCCGGAAAGCATCCGCGAAGCGTCCACGGGAACGCAACGTTCGAGACCGTCGCCCCCGATAATGCGAACGCCGTTTTCCGTCACGACTTCCTTGGTCGGGTCGGAGCCTTCGACATTACCTCCGGTCGAAACCGCCATATCGATAATCACAGAACCCGGCTTCATCCCGGCGATCATATCCTTGGTCAAAAGCACAGGGGCTTTACGACCGAAAACTTTTGCAGTGGTAATCACAACATCGCTCTGCGCACAAACTTTCGCCTGCGCCTGCTTTTGCTTTTCCAACTGCTCCGGAGTCAACGCCTTGGCATAGCCTTGCGCCGTCTGCCCCATTTCTCCAAGATCGATTTTTACAAATTTCGCACCCAGCGATTTGACCTGCTCCTCAACGACGGGACGCGTATCAAACGCCTCCACACGCGCGCCAAGACGCTTTGCCGTCGCAATCGCCTGCAAACCCGCGACGCCGACGCCGATAACAAAAACACGAGCCGGGGAAATCGTTCCCGCGGGCGTCATCATCATCGGGAAAATCTTCGGCAGCTTTGACGCCGCCAAAATCACCGCATAATAACCCGCAAGCGACGTCTGCGACGATTGGACGTCCATCTTTTGCGCCAAAGTCGTGCGCGGGATCATCTCCAAGGAAACCGCATTCAATTTGGCTTCCGCGAACTCGTTCAGCAACGCTTTTTCATTGAACGGATCAAGATAGCTGACGTGTAACGCGCCCTCTTTCATCCCTTTCGCGTTTGCCGGCTTGTTGACACGGACGACAATATCCGCCGACGCCAGGGCTTTTTCACCGTCCGCTTCGAGGATCGCACCCGCCTTTTCGTATTCAGCATCCAAAAAACCGGCTTTCAAGCCCAGTCCTTTTTCAACATGAATCTCATAGCCGAGACGTGTCAAAATCGAAACATCCTGCGGGACCAGAGCAACGCGCGTCTCCTCCGGCAATGTTTCTTTTGTAATCAATACAGATTTCATTTTCGCTACTTATTTTTGTTAATAAATAAAAAATAATTAAACCGCTTAAAAGTCTAAACCCATTTTCTATGACCTGCAATAAGATTCGCTAAAATCAAAAATGCTCAAATCCGCCGCCGAACGGCAGCCCGAAAGGCGTTCCCGCGCTTGCCGTTCCCGCGACGATGCTGCCGATTTTGCTGATTTTCAAATCCCCGCTCCGCGACAAAAGCCGCTCAAAATTTTCCGGTGCGACCGTAAAAAGCAGTTCATAGTCCTCCCCGTCCGAAAAAGCCGACCCGACCCCTTCCGCCGCCGCGCTCAGCGGGATCGCCGCCAAATCAAGTTCCGCATGCGTTCCCGCGGGAACGAGCGCCGGCAAATCCTTGGCGAGGCCGTCTGTCAAATCCATACACGCCGTCGCCAAATTTTCCTCCGCCAGCAAACGCCCAAGGGCCAGCCGCGGCTCAAAACGGAAATGCCTGCCGCTTTTCAAACTCCCGCCCAAAGTTCCCGAAACGCAAATAAAATCCCCTGCCCGCGCGCCGGAACGACGCAAAACCCGCGTTCCCCCAAAACCCGTCAAAGTGAGAGTCGCCGAAAAAAATCCCGTTCCCGCGACACTCGCCACATCGCCGCCGACCAAGCGCAATCCGTAACGCACGCAATTTTCCAAAATCCCGCGATAAAAATCTTTGAGCCAGCCTTTTGCGACATCGCCGCTCATCACTAACGCCAAAACCGCATCCGAAGGCTGTCCGCCGTCCGCAGCGATATCGCTCAAATTTCGCGCCAGCAATTTGCGCCCCGCCCAATACGCCTCGACCGCATCGTCAAAATGCCGTCCGTAAATCAAACTGTCAACCGTCACCAAACGGCGTTCCCGCGAAACCTCCAACAAGGCGCAATCGTCGTCGATCGCCGCGGACGCCTTCGGGAACGCTGCCATCCAGCGCGCGATTTCCCGCAACAATCCCGATTCGCGCCAGTCCGAAACCGAATCGGCGGGAACGGCGGCAAACGGTGAAAAAACTTTTTTCATCTGTCTATTTTTCTCCAAAATCATCGGGAACGGCACGCATCTCCCCTTGCAGTCTGAAGTCCCTGCCCAAGGCTTTGAGCTCGCCCGCAAGTGTGACGACATCGCCCCGCTCAAAGCGCGCTGCCATTTTTTTACAGTCGCTTTTGCTCAAACCGCGCGTCGGCCATTCGATCTGCAAACGCGTTCCCGCCGCATCGACAACGGCAAATCTCAGCGCGGGCTTTGTGAGCTCGACCGGCGAGACCAAACGAAAATAACCGAGCGTTCCCGCGGGAACGGCGGGAAGGACGGCTGGCGATTTGCCAAACGCCGACCATGAAAATTTTAAGACGGAGATGTCGCGGAAGAGTTTCCGGTTCAAAAATTCGAGTGTCGGCGGCGCCTCCCAAGTCCGGACATCGTGCGTCCACATTTCGTGATCGCCCGCCGCCAAATGCGGATCCGGATGCTGTCCCAACTCCGGCGCGACGCGATAATACGGCAATCCCGGATTGCGGACAAAATAATCCGCGACGCGCTGCAAGCGTTCCGCCGTCTCCTTCAATGCCGGCTCCAAAACCAAAAGCGTTCCGTCCGCCTTTAACGCCGGCGACAATTTTTTCAACAAGACCAAAGCCCGCTCAAGCGGCTCTTTCCCTGTCGCGGGAACGATTTCGTTGAGCGACCAGCCAAGGACGATAAAATCAAAGCTCGCGTCAAATTGCAACGGCGGCAGATTTTGCAAATCCGCGGGAACGCTCCTGAAGAAAAGGTTTTTTTGCGTTCCCGCCAATTCGCGAGCCGCCTCCAACGCCGCGCGGGAACGGTCAAGACAGCAGACTTCGACGGGAACGCCCTCGAATTTTTTTTGCAGCGCCGCAGCCAAGGCGAAACCGCAAGGCGAAGCCCCGCTCCCGATATCCAAAATCCGCACCCGCGACAAATCCGCGGGAACGCGCCCGTAAAAATCCAAAAGCCGCCGCGCCGCAAACGACGCCCGCGCGAACGACTGGGGAAAAAAGAACAGTCCGTAAGCCGCCAAAAGCGCCGGATCGCTCATATAATCCTTAAAAACCGCAGGACGCTCCTTGGTAAAAAGATCGCTCAGCTCCGCCACGCGGGAACGCATTTTTTCCAAAACGATCTCATCACTTCCGGCGTTCCCACCGAGAGCCTGCCGCGCTTTTTCGAGCCAAAACCGTTCAAACATAAAATTATTTTAATCCAAATGCCCAACGGCACAAATCCTAATCTTTCGCTTCCGTTCCCGCGAGCGCGACTTCGACGATTTCCGGCGGACAGCAAAACCGTAGTGGCAAAATGCTCTGACCGAGCCCGCGCGTGACAAAAATCCGCGTTCCCGTCTCCGCCGTATGAAGGCCATAGGCATATTCCCGACCCACGCGCTTTGTCGAGGAGACCAACGCGCCGACAAACGGCAGACGAACCTGACCGCCGTGCGTATGACCGCAAAAGGCAAGATCGACCGTCGGATTTAAAAACGGCACGACATCGGGCGAATGCGACAACAAAACACAAGGCAGCCCCGTCGTGTTCACGGGAACGCTGCCGGTGTCAAAAATATCGGAAAAGCTGTGCGGATCGAGCGTTCCCGCAAAAAGCATTCGCGCCCCGTTGCCGAGCGTGACCTCCTCCGTGTCCTTTTCGGCAAAAACCCTGATCCCGACCTTGCGAAAAGCCTTCGCAAAATCCTGCCGTCCGATATAGGCGTCGTGATTGCCCAAAACCGCAAAAGTCGGCACGCCCGCCCGCGGGAACGCCGCGAGGATTTGCGCGACTTCATCGGGGCTCATCGAATCCTTGTCGCTGTGGCGGTTCGCGTAATCGCCAAGCAGACAGACGGCGTCCGGCTTGCGCTTCAAACTTTCCCCTACAATTTTCTCGGCGCGGGAACGGTCATTTTTGCCAAGGTGCAAATCCCCGAGCAGCAATATTTTTGTCGGCGGGAGCGTTCCCGCAAGCTCGATTTTCACCGGTGTCAGCGTCAGCCGGCGCGGCTCGATTTGCCAGGCGTAGATCAACAACGCCAACGCGACAATCAGCAGAAAAATAAAGGCTGTCATTTTTTTGTGTCTCATCATTTTTGTCAAATCCCGCAGGAATGCTTGATCGCCCGGACAAAGGTGGCGACGGCGATATTTTTTGCGCCGTGTTCGTGGAGTGCGGCAACGCAGGCGCCGAGCGTCGATCCCGTCGTAAAGACATCGTCGATGACGACATAGCGCTCCGCGGGATCGAGCGTTATTTTTGCGGGAACGTCAAAAGCGCCCTCGATATTTTTGCGCCGTTCGTCACCGCTCAAAAGTGTCTGCGTTCCCGTGTCGCGATTGCGCACGAGCAAATCTTTGACGCGCGCGCCGGGAACACGCTTCGCCAATTCCTTCGCATAAAATTCGCTCTGGTTGAAACCGCGCCAGCGAAAACGTTTTTTCCAAAGCGGCACGGGAACGAGAATCGAGTTTTTCAAAAAATCAAAATAACCGTCGGAACGCTCCGCCATACGCGCCATATCGCGGGCGATCCCGCGGACAAACTTGTATTTGTAAACATGCACGAGCTCGACGATTTCCTGCGTGCCCAAAACGGCGCAACGCACGGGAACGTCGGCAAATTCCGAAATCGGTCGTTCCCGGCACCAAGCACAAAATTTTTCCGGATTTTCATAGGGTGCCCCGCAAAACGGACAGGCGTCTTTGCCGATAAATCTGACATTTTCGACAGCGGCTGCGGCGACATTTTCATAATCGTCCTCTTCCAAAGGCGCTCCCGTCACAACGCAGGTTCGCGGGAACGCGATCGCGAGCAGGCGGTCGCCGGCACGCGCCCAAAAATTTTTCAACGATGTTCCCACGGCAATTTTACGCTGACCGGCTCTTTTTCCCAAACGTCAAAGACATCAAAAATTTTTCCGCGTCCCAAAATATTTTTGGGATCCAACGCATTTTTGACGGCGCGCATGGCGGCGATTTCCGCCGGTGAATGCTGCAATGCCAAAAACGGCGTTTTCGCGAGTCCGATGCCGTGCTCTCCCGTGATGCAGCCTTCGAGTGCGACGACGCCCTTCATGATTTTATGAACGGCGTTCCCGGCTTTTTGCCGCTGCGATTTTTGATCGCGGTCAAACATCACGTGCACATGCAGATTGCCGTCTCCCACGTGACCAAAAACCGGCGTGTAAAGTCCCGTGTCCTTGTTCACCTGACGCATGAGGTCGAGCAGTTTCAAAAGATTTTTTGCGGGAACGACAATATCTTCGTTCAGTTTTGCGGGAGCGAGCATGAACATCGCCGGCGAGCACGCGCGGCGCAGTTCCCAAAAAGTTTCAGCCGTCTCGGGATCGTCGGTTTCCTTAAAAATCTGCGTTTCCTCCGTCGCCCACTTTCGCAGCTGTTCCGCCTGTGCCGCGACATCGGCGCGCGTGCCGTCCGCTTCGATCAGCAAAACGGCGGGAGCTTCGCAGTTTTCAAAAAATTGCGTTCCCTTGAATTTTTGCGCGCAGGCGACCGAGAGCGAGTCCATAAATTCGAGGACGCTCGGCTGCAAATGCGAGCCCAATATTTTTGTCGCCGCCGCCAATGCTCTGCTGTCACTGTCAAACGCGCACAAAAAACTGTGGCGCGCCTCCGGGAGCGGTTGCAATTTCAGCACCGCCTTTGTCACCACGCCGAGCGTCCCTTCGGAGCCGACCCAAAGATCCTTGAAGTTGTAACCGCTGACAAATTTTTTGACATTGGCGCCCCAACGGACTTTTTCTCCCGTCGGCAAAACACCTTCGAGCGCCAGAACATAATCGCGCGTGACGCCGTATTTTGCGGCGCGCAGGCCACCGGCGTTCGTTGCGATGTTGCCGCCGATTGTGCAATATTTTTTGCTGGCGGGATCGGGCGGGTAAAACAGTCCGAACGCCGCCGCCGCTTTTGAGATTTCCTCAGTGATAACGCCGGGCTGAACGCTCGCCGTTCCCGAGACGGGATCGATTTCGAGTTTTTGCCAATGGGCGAGCGAGAGCACCCAGCCTCCGCAGACGGGCGTCGCACCGCCGACGGTGGACGTTCCCGCGCCGCGCACGGTCACGGGAACGCCATATTCGTTTGCCAGTTTCAAAAGCGCCGCCACATCGTCTTCATCGCGCGGGAACACGACGGCTTCCGGCGGGAACGACAATTTTATATTGTCAAACGATGCCGCAAAAAGCGATTCGCGGTCCGTCCTGACAACGGACGGCGGGAACGATGCAAGAAGTTTATCGAGCGCTGTCATGTGGCGGGAACGCTCTCAAAGCATTTTTTTGACGACTGCCGCAACTCCTGTTTTGGGACAAAGCGCGTTGTGGGCGATCGCCGCAGTCTCGAGATGCGCCAAGGTTGCCGGAGCCGGCTGCCCTGTCAGCGATTCGAGCGTTTTGAGATTTTGAAAATCGTTGTCGGATGCTGCCGTTCCCGTGAGCGCGCGCAAGAGCGTCGCCGGAAATTTCCACGGAGAAGCGGTTGCTGCGATCACCGCGGGAACACCGTCCTGTCGCAAATCACGCAAGACTTTCCAGGCGATCGCCGTGTGCGGGTCCGCCAAATATTTTTCCTGCTCCCACAAAATCCTGATGCAGTCTTCCGTCGCCTCCTGCGTCGCCCAGCCGCTGTCAAAGAGTTCCCGCAGGCGCGCGTGTTCCCGCGCGTCGAGTTCAAAATGCCCTTCGTTCTTCAAACGGTTCATCAACGCAGCCGTCCGCGCGCCGTCCGCGCCGGCGAGCTCAAAAACCATGCGCTCGAGGTTGGAGGAAATCAAAATATCCATCGACGGCGAATTGGTGATGAAAAATTCACGGGAACGGCAATCGTAAACACCCGTCTTTATAAAATCCGCGATCACATTGTTTTGGTTGGACGCGCTGACGAGACGGCGGATCGGCGCACCAAGTTTTTTTGCAAAGCGCGCTGCCAGGATATTGCCGAAATTGCCCGTCGGGACGACGACATCAAACTCATCGACACCCTGCTTCGCCAAGCGGCGCCACGTGTCGAGATAATAGCAGATCTGCGGGAAAAGGCGCCCGATGTTGATGGAGTTGGCGCTCGACAAAAAGATGCCTTTTTGCGCCGCAAGCGCCCGCAAATCGGGATCGGCAAACGCCGCCTTGACACCGGCCTGGGCATTGTCAAAATTTCCCTCAATCGCGCAGACATGCACATTTGCCGCCGCATTGCAGACCATCTGCCGCCGCTGGATTTCCGAAGTTCCGACCTGCGGAAAAAACACAAGAATCTCCGTTCCCGCGACTCCGGCGAAACCGCTCTCCGCCGCCGAACCCGTATCGCCCGACGTCGCCGTCAAAACCAAGGCTTTTTTCAAACCGGATTTTTCGACGGCATATTGCAGGAAATGCGGCAGGAGGGTCAAAGCGACATCTTTGAACGCAAATGTCGGCCCGTGAAAAAGATCCAAAAAATAAACGTTCCCGCCGACAGCCGTCAGAGGCGCCACTTCCCGACAGTCAAAACGCGCCAGCGAAGCCGCGATCGCCTTGCGGATCAGTTCCGCCGGCATATCGTCAAAAAATGCCGTCAACAAAATTTCCATCACGGCGGCATAATCGGGAGCGTCCAATATCGAATCGCGGGCGATCTGCGGCAAACAATCCGGCACATAAAGGCCGCCGTCAGGCGCAATTCCGTTGAGCAAGGCCTCCGTCGCCGAAACTGCGGGCGCGTTCCCGCGAGTGGAAATATATCTTATCATAGTTCTTAAAGTATAAAAAAAACCGCGCTCCTTGTCGAGAGAACTGACGCGCGGGAACGCGATTTTTGCGCCGCTTTACCCGATTTCAAAATCCGCTTATAATGGATTTTAAACATAACCGCTATGAAACTTTGGCTTATTATCTCCGGCACGGCTTTGGCGCTCTTTTTGTTTTCGACGATTTTTCTGATCGTCCGTGCCGGCAATTTTGAGTTTTTGAAAACGCGTTCCCGAAAAATCCGTCTGCTCGCGGGAACGCTGATTGTCGCGGGAACGCTTGTCGCCGTCCATTCTCTGCTCGGCTTTGTCAACGCCTTAGTCGTCGCCCTTTATTTTACGATGATCTGGATTGTCTGCGACATCGCTTCCGCGATTTTTTGCCGGATCCGGCGACAGCCGTTCCCGCGCTATTACGCCGGATACTGCGCCGTCGCGCTCAGTCTTGCCGCCTTGGGATTCGGCTGGTATCAGGCGCACCATGTCGTGATGACAAGCTACGAACTGACGAGCGAAAAAATCGGCGGGAACGCCAAAATCGCCTTTATCGCGGATGCCCACCTCGGAACGACTTTTGATGCGGACGGGTTTAAAAAAGAACTCGAAAAAATCCAACGGGAACGCCCCGACCTGCTCGCAATCGTCGGGGACTTTGTCGATGACGACAGCCCGCGGGAAATGATGGTCGAAGCCGTCAAAGCGCTCGGAGAAATCAAAACGACCTGGGGCGTCTATTTTGTCTTCGGCAACCACGACAAAGCCTACTACGGAGCCGCAAGACGCGGGTTCTCCGCCAAAGACCTTGTCGATGAAATGGAAAAATCGGGGATTGTCGTGCTCCGCGACGAAAGCCGCACGCTCGGGAACGCGATCGAACTTATCGGCAGACGGGATTTTTCCGTCGAGCGCGAATCAAACGGCAAACGCCTCTCCATGACGGAACTGACCCGAAATGTCGATCCCGCGCGCTATCAGATCGTGCTCGACCACCAACCGGCGGATTATGAAAATCAGGCGGCGGCAAATGTCGATCTCGTCTTGTCGGGACACACGCACGGCGGACAACTTTTCCCCTTCAACAAGATCGGCAAATGGATCGGCGCCAACGACCGCGTCTATGGACACGAACGACGCGGGAACACCGATTTTATCGTCACCTCCGGCATCTCGGACTGGGCGATAAAATTTAAAACCGGCACCGTCTCCGAATTCGTCATCGTCAAGATCCGCGGGAACGGTTTTTTGGTGGGCCGCAAGCCGCACCATTTTTTTGGTAAAACAGAAAAAATCGGGCTGGTCACTGGTCACATAAAAATATAGCAATATCAGATAGTTATGCAATTTTCAAAAATCGGGGGCTGGTCACTTTTGAAATCGGGCTGGTCACCCATTGATTTTAAGTAAGAAAATGAACTTAATCATTACACGAAATAATTTAGGGGCCGATAATCAGCCCCCTTTTTCGTTGGATGGTAATTTAGGCGTTGGCTTTGAGGTAATAAGTCCGGATGTCAGCTTTCTTTTCGGAGGCGATGATTCCACCAGTCTTTTTAGCATAAGCCGACATCGCACCACGTATGGAGTTTTCTTTCCATCCAAGGGCCTCAGCCATCTCTTTTAAGGTTGCACCTTCCGGACGGCTGAGCATCACAACCATAAAGGCTGTTTTGTCGCGGTGGTCTAGCGCTACCGGTTCTACTTTGATTTCTACTTTAGCTTTGGAGGTCGATTTTTTTGTTGAGGCCTTCGCTCTTGGGTTTTTCTTTTGTGTTGTCATTTTCGTATCCTTTCTATCTGGTTAACACAACACAATGAATGCTTGGAAATAAAATTATATCCAGTAAATAATGCAATAAAAGTGCAGAAATATGGGAAAATATCTACAAATTACTGAATAAAAATATTGCCAAACATGGAAATGAAAACCTGCCAAAACTAGAAATGAAAACCTGCCATAACCAGTCCTTAATTTTTTTACAATAACGACCACAATTTTATATAGGATGCTCAAAAATTGCAAGAAATAATTAAGCTTTTTCAAGGG
>JAILGB010000003.1 GCA_024697185.1 Opitutales bacterium
CGCGCTTCCGTCTTGTGAAAGTTTTGGGATAAATTTAGAATAGTCCTATGGCGCGGACGGTTTTGCGGATGACGGTTGTTTTTGAGGGTCATGTTCAAGGTGTCGGTTTTAGGATGCAGACCTTGCGCGTGGCTCGCGGTTTTGAGGTGGCGGGAACGGTCGAAAACCTTCCCGACGGCACGGTCCGTCTGATCGCGGAGGGCGTTCCCGCGGAGTTGCGCGCGTTTGTCGCGGCGCTGACGGAGGAGATGCGTCCGTTTATCCGCAAGACAAATATCGATGAGGCGGACGTTCCCGCGACTTTGTGTGATTTTAAAATTATTTAGTTATGATTCCGGCGGTTGAGATTTCCCATTTGGTCAAAGATTTTCGCATCGGCATGCGCGGTGTGAAGTTGCGTGCGGTCGATGATTTGTCGCTGACGGTCGGGGAGGGCGAGATTTTCGGCTTCTTGGGTCCCAACGGGAGCGGCAAATCGACGACGCTCAAGATCGTCCTCGGGCTTTTTAAGCCGACGGCGGGAACGTGCCGGATTTTTGGTCGGGAATGCCGCATGGCGATTGCGCGTTCCGATGTCGGTTTTTTGCCGGAGGCTCCTTATTTTTACGGTTATCTGTCGGGTCGGGAACTGCTGCGTTTTTATGCCCGTGTGGCGGGTGTCGCCAAATCGGACTTGGAGGCGGCGGTGGAGCGCGCGTTGGCGACGACGGGTATGACGGCAGCCGCCGACCGCCGTGTGCGGACCTACTCCAAGGGAATGCTCCAGCGTATCGGTGTGGCGCAGGCGATCGTCCACAATCCGCGCTTGGTGGTGCTTGACGAACCGACCGCGGGCATCGATCCCGTGGGTTCGGCTGCGATCGGCGACTGTATTCTCAAAATGAAGGAGGAGGGCAAAACGGTGATCGTCTGCTCGCACCTTTTGGGTCAGATCGAAAACATCTGCGACCGCGTGGCGATCATGAATCGCGGCAAACTGCTTGTCGCGGGAACGCTCGACGAGATTTTGACGCAGCCCGGCAAAATGCAGGTCAGCGTCGGCGGCATCGAGCATTTTTCGGACGCGGACAAGGCGGCGCTGGAAGACTTTTTGCGTTCCCGCGGCGCGACGCTCGACGGGCTCAGCCGTCCGCGGATTTCGCTCGAACGCTATTTTATCGATCGTTTTTCAAAACAATAAACCTTCAATTTTTTTGCAGCCATGTCGATTTATTGGATCGCCCGCAACACCTTTCTCGAAGCCGTCCGGCAGCGCTTTTTCAATTTTTTGCTGATTTTGGGACTGCTGATGACGGCGCTTTCATTGGCGCTCTCGGGTTTTGATTTTGGCGGGAACGAGCTTAAATTTGTCGCGGACTTCGGCTTCGGCGGTTTGTTCCTGTTCGGTTCGATTTTGGCGGTGGTAATGACGGTGCAGCTCTTTTTTGCGGAGATCGACAACCGCACGGCGATCACCTTGCTCGCCAAGCCCGTGAGCCGTTTTGAATTTGTCGTCGGCAAATTTGCCGGGATCGCGCTTTTGCTGGCGGTTTTTGTGGCGCTGATGGCGCTGCTTTTGGGAATCGTCCTGGCGCTGCGGCAGCCGGTTTTGGCTGCGATTGCGGAGCAGCGCGGTTCGCTCGCGCCGTATTTTTCGCTGTCCGGGCTGGCGCTCTTCGCCGTTTTGCAGTGGATCCGCCTTTTGATCGTGGCGGCGATGACTTTTTTCTTCACGAGCTTTGCGCAAACCTATCTCTATGCGGTCGTCGTCTCGTTTTGCGGGCTTTTGATCGCGCAGCTGCAATATGTCTTGCAGGATGTCGCCGCGGGTGACAAGACGGGAACGTTTGCAAAAATCGCCGCGGGAACGATCGCGCAATGCGTCCCCAATCTCCAGCTTTTCAATCTCGGCCCGCAGCTGACCCTCGATGCCGCCGGCGTTCCCGCGGGAACGGTTCTCGCCGCCGCCGGCTACGGATGCGTCTGGGCGGGCATCCTGATTTTCCTGGCGTTCGCCTTCTTCCGTTCCCGCGAAATGTGATTTTTTTGCCGTGAAAACCGCCGTTCTCAAAATCTCAAAACTGCTCGCCGTCCTCGCGATTTTGGCGGGAACGGGCATTTGTTTGAATTTTGCCTTTGCGGGTGACCTTTGGCTGCGGCTGCGTTCGCGGATGCCGGAGACGAGCGCCGCGTCGCTCGCCGATACCGCGGGAACGGGAATGGCGCTCGGGACGCTCGGCGGATTTAGGACCGTCCTGGCGGACATCGCCTGGCTGCGCGCGTATTCGTTTTGGGAAAAAAGCAGCCTGAACGATTGCGAAGCCCTTTGCGCGCTGGCGCGGACGATGGATCCGCAAAACTTCTTTTTTTGGGAAAACTCGATCAATTACGTCGCCTACGATTTTCCCAACTGGGTCATCCGGGAGCGCGGCGGCTGGCGCCAGGTCAGCGAAGCGGTGCAGGCGGAAATCCACCGCCGGGCGTATGCGCGCGGTTTGGAGCTGGTCGGGGAGTGGTCGCAGCGTTTTCCCGAAAGCGGCCATGTCTGGACTTATGCCGCGCAGATGTGCATCGTCAAGACGGCGGTGATCTACGGCAGGAGCGATTTTGAGAGCGCTCTGCAGTTTTACGAGCGCGCGATGCTCTGCGAAAAAGCCCCGTGGTTTGCGTTTTTGGCATACGCCAACATCACGCGCATGCAGCTGCCGGAGCGGCGGGAACGCTCCCGCGACTTTTTGCGGGAACGGCTCTCAGCCGCGGGAACGCCGGAGCGGCTGGCGGTGATCGAAGACGCCCTGGAAATCCTCTCCGCCGAATAGTCGCGGGAACGGATAAAATATGCTAAAATTTTTTTTAATAAATGAGCGACAAAAACGGGACAAACAACGAAGACAAACTCGCCGAGGCGATCAATATCGACCGCTCGGCGGGCGACTTTGTGACGGACGCCGTTTATGAGCGCGACGCGGGAATCGGTTTGAGCGAACGCGTTATCGACTATATCAGCGACAGCAAGGGCGAACCCGACTGGATACGGGCGTTTCGCAAACAGGCGCTCGAGATTTTCAAGGGAAAAGCCGTTCCCGCGCACTGGGCACCGGCGGAAATCCGCGAAGTGGACTTTGACAAGATTCGCTATTATCTGAAAGCCAAAACCGGCGGGAACGCGAAAAGCTGGGAGGAAGTCGATCCCGAACTCAAGCGGACCTTCGAACGGCTCGGCGTTCCCGAACAGGAACGGCGTTTTTTGGCGGGCGTCGATGCCCAATTTGACTCGGAGAGCGCGTATTCGCGGCTCAAAAGCGATTTGGAAAAACAGGGCGTGATCTTTGTCGGCCCGCACGAGGGTTTGACGCGCTATGAGGAGATTTTCAAACCGTGGTTCGGCAAGGTGATTCCGACGACGGACAGCAAATATTCGGCGCTCAACAGCGCGTGTTTTTCGGGCGGTTCCTTTGTCTATGTGCCCAAGGGCGTCAAGGTGGCGCAGCCCCTGCAGGCGTATTTTCGCATCAACGCCGAGTCGTTCGGACAGTTTGAGCGGACGCTGATCATCGCGGACGAGGGCGCGGAGCTGACCTATATGGAAGGCTGCACCGCGCCGCGCTCGTCATCGATAACGCTCCACTCCGGCGTCGTCGAACTCGTCGCCCTCAAGGGCGCAAAGATCCAATACGTGACCGTGCAAAACTGGTCGGACAACATTCACAACCTCGTCACCCAGCGCGGCTGGGCGGGCGAGGGCGCGGAGATCCGCTGGGTCGATTGCAACCTCGGCTCCCGCCTGACGATGAAATACCCGGCGGTGATCCTGGCGGGCGAACGGGCGCGCGGCGAAGTCCTCTCGATCGCCCTCGCGCACACGGGACAAGTTCAGGACACGGGCGCCAAGATGATTCATCTGGCGGACAACACGACATCCAACATCATTTCAAAATCCGTTTCGATCGGTAGCGGACGCGCCAATTACCGCGGTCTGGTCTCGATGCCAAAATCCTTGAAAGGCTGCAAAAACAATTCCGAATGCCACACCCTGCTGATTAACGCGCCGTCGGCGTCCTCGACTTATCCGGCGATCACGGTGCGCGGGAACGCTTCGCAGACCCAGCACGAAGCCTCCGTCTCCAAAATCTCGGCGGAACAGATCTTCTATATGCAACAGCGCGGACTGACGGAAGCCCAGGCGATGTCGCTCGCCGTCAACGGCTTCGTCAACGACCTCGTGGCGGCGTTCCCGATGGAATATTCGATCGAGCTCAAGCGGCTGATTGAAATGGAAATGGAAGGGAGCGTCGGCTGATGAAAGCCTTTGAAAATTTTTCGCGGGAACGCCTCGACGCCTTGCGCTTGGACGAAAACTGGCGTTTTTCGCAGTTTGAAAAACTGCTCGCGGCGGCGGGAACGACGGCTCCGGCGACAACAGTGGATTTGTCCGCCTTGGCGGGAACGGATTTTGAAATCGTCACGCGCGACGGCAGCGACCGCCACATCGCCGTTCCCGCGGGAACGCAAAAAAAGATGCTCGAATTTATCGTGGCGGGAACGGGCGAAAAAACATTGACGACGGAAATTGAAGCCGGCGAAAACGCCACGCTCGAACGCGTCGTCGTGCAGTGCGCGCCCCGAGAAGTCGCCGTCCTGACCGCCGACACGCTTGTCGCCGCGGGAACGGGAGCCTCGATCAAAACGCTTTTTGTCAATATCGGCGCCGCCTATACACGTTCGGCGCTCACCGTTTGCGCCCGCGCGGAACATTGTTTTTTGTCCGCGCAAATCGTCAACTGCGTCGCGGGAACGCAAATCGCGGACATTCGCACCCGGCAAATCCACGAGGTGCGCCGGAGCGTCAGCCGCTTGCTCTGCAAAAATGTCCTGAGAGACAGCGCGACGACGATTTTTGGCGGGAACATCGTCGTGACGCCCGACGGCGGGGAGACGGCGGCGACGCAAAGCTGCAACAACCTTTCCCTCGGCGACAGGACAACGGCGCACGCGATGCCGGGCTTGGAGATCGACGCCAACGACGTGCAGTGTTCCCACGGCGCGACCAACAGTTCGCTCGACTTCGAACAGCTTTTTTATCTGCTCCAGCGCGGCGTTCCCGAAGCGGTCGCGCGACAGATGCTCGTCCAGGCCTTCGTCAACCAAAGCCTCGAGACAGTCGGAGACCCGATTCTCGCCGAATTCCTGCGGGAACGGATTTTTTAAATCACGATGACGCTCCTCAAAAATATTGTTTTAAATCGGACAAAATGCGATATTTTGATCGACGGCGGCCGCTTCAAAAAAATCGCCCGCGAACTGAGCGTTCCCGCAGATGCAACGGGAACGGAAATCGTCGATTTGAAGGGAGAGTGCGCGATCTTGCCGGGATTTTACAACACGCACACGCACGCGGCGATGACGCTGTGCCGGGGATACGCCGACGACATGGAGCTTTTCAAATGGCTCAACGAGCATATCTGGCCCTTTGAGGCGAAACTGAAAGCCCCGGAGGATTTTAAAACCGGACTGCGGCTGGCGGCGCTTGAGATGATCCGCTCGGGAACGGTTTTTTTCAACGACATGTATTTTTGCAACGAGCAGATGCCCAAAGTGCTGGAAACGATGGGACTGCGCGCGACATTGTCCTTCACCTTCCTCGATTTCCAATCGGAGGAACGCCGCCGCGCGATGATCGATAGGATCAAAAAACTGCCCTTCGGCGGGAACGCCGCCCCGTCGGGACGCATCAAGTTTGCCGTCGCACCGCACTCGATTTATACCGTTTGCGAAAAAAACCTGCTTTTCCTGACCGACCTCGCGCGGGAACGCGGTTTGAAAATCCATATTCATCTCGCGGAAACCCGCAAGGAAGTCGAAGACTGCCGCGCCGCCCACAACACGACACCCGTGCGCTATCTCGAAAAACTCGGCATCCTCGGCAACGATGTCGTCGCCGCCCATGTCGTGCATGTCGATGACGAGGAGATCGCCATCCTGCGGGAACGCGGCGTCACCGTCTCGCACAATCCGGTTTCCAATATGAAATTGAGCTCGGGCGTTTTCCGCTCGCAGGCATTTTTGAAAGCCGGCGTTCCCGTGACGCTCGGCACCGACGGCGCTTCCTCCAACAACAATCTCGATATGCGCGAATCGATGAAAATCGCGGCATTGCTCGCCAAAAACACCTACAGCCCGGAAACCTTGGCGGCAGAGGAGATTTTTGAATGGGCGACCCGCAACGGCGCGCGGGCTTTTGGCTTGGACGCCGGCGAAATCGCCGAGGGAAAACTCGCCGACGCCGTTATCGTCGATCTCAACAACGAACGCCTCGTGCCGCATCACCACCTGGTCTCCAACTGGGTTTACGCCGCCGATTCCCGCTGCGTCCGGCACGTGATCTGCGACGGGAAATTCCTAATGCGCGACGGACATGTGGCGGGAGAGGAAAAGATCATCGCCGACGTCAGGGCGGCTTGGGGGACAGCTGTAAAATGAAAGCATTGATTTGGGGCGAAAGCAAAGAGACGCTCAGCGAAAAATTGCTCGCAATGGGCGAAAAAGCGTTCAGGGCGACACAGATTTTGGAGTGGATCTACAAGCGCCGCGCGTCGTCGTTCGCGGAGATGAGCAATCTGCCCGTCGCACTGCGGGAGCGGCTGGAGGAAACTTTTGATTTTGAAGCGGCAAAACTGCTGACGGCGACGGCGGCGGGCGACGATACGGAAAAATTGCTTTTGCAGATGCGCGACGGCGCTCTCGTCGAATGCGTGATTTTGCGCGCGCCGCAAGTCGTCGGCGACGAACCGCGTTCCCGCAAGACCGTCTGCATCTCCACCCAGGTCGGCTGTCCGCAAGGCTGCAAATTTTGCGCCTCGGGACTGGCGGGCTGGAAACGGAATCTCGAGACCGGCGAAATTGTCGCCCAACTGATGACCGTCTGCCGACTCGGAGCCCAAAAAGGCGATCGCGGCGTGCGAGACACAGGATTTACGGATTTTGACAACATCGTCGTCATGGGCATGGGCGAACCCTTGCTCAACTACGACAACACGCTCGCGGCGCTGCGCATCGCCAACGCACAATGGGGCTTGGGCGTCGGCGGCAGAAGAATCACGATCTCGACAAGCGGCGTCGTCCCGGGGATTCAAAAACTCGCGGAAGAACCCCTCGGATTCCGACTCGCGATCAGCCTGCACGGAGCAAGCGACACGGTGCGGGAACAAATCATGCCCGTCAATCGCAAATGGCCCCTCGCGGAACTCCTCCCGGCGGCAAAGGCCTTCGCCGAAAAACACGGGCGGATGATCACATTCGAATTTATCCTCATCGCCGGTATCAACGACAGCCCCGAACAGGCGAGACTCCTGGCAAAAATTGCACGGGAACTCCACGCCCACGTCAATCTCATCCCCTACAACACCGTCGAAGGACTCGAATGGGAACGACCGTCCGGCAACCGCCAGATGGCATTTTTGAAAATTTTGCAGGAAAACGCCGTCCCCGCCACACTCCGCCGGGAAAAAGGCCACAATATCAACGCCGCATGCGGACAGCTCCGCCTGAAAAACATAAAGCGCGAATCCTAAGCGCGGGAACGCTTTTATTGTGATGTTCGGTTTTTTCAAAAAATTTTTTTCTCGCGGGAACGCGGCAGACCCGATCCCGTTCACGCACGATTTTTTGCTCGTCGGGCAGGGACTCGCGGGAACGCTCCTCGCGCTCGAACTCGAAAAGCGCGGCAAACGCGTCTTGATTGTCGATGACGGCTGGAAATCCGCCGCGAGCATGGTCGCCGCCGGACTGCTCAATCCCGTGACGGGCATCCGGCTCGTCAAAACCCACGGCGCCGAGGACCTCCTGCCGGCGGCACACCGGATTTACGCCGATTTGGGAAAACGCTACGGGCGGGAATTTTTTCATTTTGTGCCGTTTTATCGCTACTACGGGAGCGAACACGAGCGGGAAATCAAGGCGCAGCGCCTGCAAAAGGAAGATTACGGCGACTGGTTGGGCGACGACGTACCGGCGGGAACGCTCTGCAACGGCGGACTCGGCGATCGCCTGGGAGGATTTTTTGTCAAACGCTGCGGCAGACTTGATTTGCCGGATCTGCTGAAAACGACAGCCGAGGATTTCCGTGCCCGCGGACTCTTGCGAGAGGCGGTTTTTGACGAAAAAGATTTGACCGTCACCGGACAATCTGTCCGCTGGCACGACGTGACGGCGCGTGGCATCATCTATTGCAACGGCTACAAAGTGCGCGAAAGCCGTTATTTTTCACAGCTCCGCTGGCAGCCGGCAAAAGGCGAATACATCGAACTGGAACTCGCGGGAACGGGAAAATTTCAGGCGCAGATTTTAAAAGGTCCCGTCGTGGCGATCCCGTTGGGCGGCGAGCGCTGGCGCGTCGGCTCCAATTACGACCGCGAAGTCCTGGACAACCGTCCGACAGCGGCGGTCGCCGAATATTTGCAGCGGATGGCGCAGTCGCTTTTTGCGTTCCCGCCGGAGGCGAAACTGCTGGCACAACACGCAGGCGTCCGCCCGGCAATTGCCGGAGGCATTCCCGCCGTCGGCCCGCATCAGGCGTTCCCGCGGGTTTTTCTTTTTAACGGATTCGGCTCCAAGGGAACGACCTGGATTCCCCTCTACGCCGAACGCTTTGCCGCCAAACTTTGCGAAGAGAAAGCATGAGTCCCATCGGCGTTTTTGATTCCGGCTACGGCGGATTGAGCGTTTTTCGCAATTTGCGGGAACGACTGCCGGACTATGATTTTATCTATCTCGGCGACAACGCGCGCGCACCCTACGGCAAAAAAAGTTTTGAAGACGTCTATGAATACACGCGCGAAGCGGTAAAATTTTTGTTCTCCCAAAACTGCCCGCTGGTGATTTTGGCGTGCAACACAGCCTCCGCAAAAGCCTTGCGGACGATACAGCAAAAAGATCTGCCCGATTGGGAAGACCCCACAAAACGCGTGCTCGGAGTCATTCGCCCGACAGCGGAGATCGCGGGAACGCTGACCCGGAGCGGACATTTGGCAATCGTCGGCACAGCGGGAACGATCGCGTCGCAGTCCTATGAAATCGAGATCGCAAAGGCGTTCCCGACACTGACTGTCCGTTCCCAAGCCTGCCCGGAATGGGTCGATCTCGTCGAAAACGGAACGGCGGAAACGTTGTCCGCGGAAAAAATCGTCGAAGAAGACCTGAGAAAACTTTTTGAAAACGATCAAAAAATCGATGCCCTAATCTTGGCATGCACCCATTATCCGCTCCTGATGACGGCGATCAAAAAACACGTTCCCGCAGGAGTGAAAATTTTTTCGCAAGGCGCACACGTGGCGGAACGTTTGGAGGATTATCTGCAACGGCACAGGGAAATGGACAGACGGCTCTCCCGCTCCGGGAACGCAATTTTTTATACGACGGGCGACTGCAAGATTTTCGATCGCCAAGCCCTAAAATTTTTAGGCTACAAAATCCATTCCCGCCACTGCGTTTTTTAAACAACGCTTGAAGACGCGGGAACGCGTGCTGCGGGAACGGGAAAAGTGCTTGACTTGGGGAAGTTTTTTAAGGATACTGAATGAGGTTTCCGGCAACCCCGCCGAAATAGCGATTTGTTAAAAACAATAGAAACAGGTGCTTTATGTCTGATCCGGATTTTCAGCCGAGGACTCCGTTCCCGGGAACATGGGTTCCGACGGGTAATGTTCCCGCGGATTTTGCTCCGGAACATAACGACACGGGGACGGCGGCGGATTCGGACTGTGATTTTCGCGAATATTCTTGGACTTTTGGCGGGAACGCGGCTTATTTTCAGAATGTTTTTGGGGCGGAATTGCACACGACGCTCGATTTGAACGGCAAAGTCGTCGGGATTTCGGTCCGATCCGATGACAACGCGACAGTCACGATTGAAGGCGTCGGTTCAGTCTCGTCAATGCTCAATCATCCGGATTCGGGAACATTTTTCAAGACGGACGGGAGCGCCTATTCGGGTTCGTTCCCGCTACACATTACTTACAATTCCATCGGCGGTCCGTGGTTTCTTGAGGTCAAAATCCGCGTAATGGATCCGTTCGAGACGTCCCCGCCCGTTGAGGAATGCTCCTGCGACGGTTCTTGCGGCACAATCATAGATTCGAACATGACTCCCATTAGATTCATCGGAACAAAATCATCCTTTGAAGAAGCAATGATTGCTCTTCTATGGAGACGGTTGAAATACGTTTATCTTGTTTACAGTCTCGTCGGAGCCGGAATACTCAGCACGTTGGTGGTGATTCCCATCGTGAATGAAACGCCTCTCTATTCAATGGTCTTTTTGTTTTGTGTTGTATTTTTTTTCATATGGAAAGGAATGCCTAAGACCTCCAAAAAAATCTCTAAGATTTTAACAAATAAGATATGGGGTGCTCTTCCAAGCGGAAAGATTTATTTGGAACTTGATGAAGAAAAAGGCTTAAAAAAGGTATTCTCCGAAACAGATAAACCCGTCAAGTTAAAAGAGAAGCCTATTTTAACCAAGCTCGAGTGTGTTTGTGGTCATACCGTAATTTTCTGTAACGTTGGAAAACGCAAAAATCAGATCTGGTTTGTCGCAGATGAAGACGTTACCGATTTCTTGAATTCTTGGATGAAGACTCGAAACCTTTTGTGTCATGAATTGTAAAAAAAGAGCAGGAGGACCCAAAACCCAACGTATACCCGCCGGGAACGTCCTCGAAACCTACGACTACGCTCCCTTCGGCGCGGTCACTTCCACGGGAACAGTCGCGAACCCGCTCCAATGGTCGTCCAAAATCTACGACTCCGAACTCGGCTTAGTTTACTACAACTACCGCCACTACTCGCCTTACGACGGCCGCTTCCTCTCCCGCGATCCTATCGCCGAGAGAGGAGGACGGAATTTGTATGCGTTTGTAAAGAATACGCCAGTGCACATTGTTGATATGTTAGGGCAAGATAATCACACTGACCACAGAATGAATGCAGGAAAATGTGAAGGAAGAACTCGTCGTCGCGATCCAAATTATGAACCAAGTATAAATGGCTGTGGTAGTGAAGGCTCTGAATGGGTTCCGGATTCATTTTTTTGGTTTGTTGATTTCACCCCTGCATGCAATGCTCATGATGTTTGTTACGGAACATGTGGTGCGAGCAAAGCACAATGTGATGTGTCTTTGGGAGCAGATATGGCTACGGCATGTCTAGATGCTCTTGCGATATTTGCACTCTTGCCTGGATGGGGCAAATCTTCTCTTGTGCTCTGCTTGGCTCAGGCTGCGGCATATTCAGCCGCACTTTTAGTAGCACCAATAGCTAGAGAGACATTTGAGATGGAACAAAACAAGGCATGTATTTGGGAAGATTGTTGTAAAAACAATTAGGGAGGAGTTAAAAAATGAATCGCAAAGTTATAATATTGAGTGTAATAATTTTTTCTTTGGTTTGCGGTATAATGTTTGTACGACAAGCGGAAAGGAATCTTGGGTTAGCACCGCAAATCACGAATTTTGAGAAGTTTAAAACACTTCAGTTCGAAGATCTTTTCATTCGCTACACCTACACCCCCAAAGATTTTGTGAAACAAGAAATTCGTTTTGCTATAACTGACAAAGAGACAATTAAAGAGTTACAGCGGTTATTCGAAATTTCATCCGTGGAGCCATATACTTTAGGAGTTAACGGGAAAATTCGTTTCGTAGCTTGGAATGAAAAAAACGAATGGAATATGTGGGATATCGTTTTCGAAGAAAAGAACAAAGTTACTCTTGGGTATAACATCCGCGGACGCGGTCAGTCTTGTGTTGCAAATTTAAGAAATACAGTGTTCTACGAAAAACTCTTTGAGCTTGCCTGGGAAAACCATAAGAAGCTATTCCCGCAAAGTCGCCCGGAAGAAATTTGCTTGTTTAATTGAGTAGAGATGAATTTGTGTGTGTAAACACTTCACTCACTTGTATGAAATACACCACTCCCCCTGATGATTTTTGAGGTAGATAGATAAGACCATACGAGATCGTGTAGTTTATCGAGATAGGGTGAGGCTGGTGCAAGAAGTTTGCACCAGCTATGATTTTTTTGCATAACATCAGAAACAAAGAGGTTGTCGGAAATTTTGCGGGAACGGGAATAGCGTGCTGCGGGAACGGTTTTTTAGAATCCCACAGATTAGAGGATTTAAGGTTTTTTGTTTTGGGTTCCCGCGTTCCCGTTCCCAATCTTTAAATCTTCCAATCTGTGGATAATTTCGTTCCCGCGGTATGCTTCTTTAAGCTTTAATCCTTCTCTCGTGTCTCTGTTAAAAGGGGACGCGGGAAATGTGGCGTGCGGGATTGGCGGGAATGGTGGCGGGTTTTATCGTTTGAAGGCGAAGTTTCGTTCCCGCAGGCGTGGAGGGATGGCATCGATTTTGTATTCGAGCACAACGGGGTCTTGGGCGAGATTTTTAAAATTTTCGCTTTCAAAGGATGTTGTAAAATCACTGCCGAGATCGGCTTCGACGAGCACTGTTTTTTCGCTGTTTGCGTAGCTTGCGATTTTTAGGTGTGTTCCGCCGGGCCAATGTCCGACTTGGGGGAAAAGTTTTTTGTTGATAAATGTTTTTACCGCTTCGACATCTCGGGTGTCGAGGATAAAGGTTACGCTGTTGAGCCAGCCTCTCACGGCTTCTTTGAGTGAGCGGATGCTTTGGACGTTAAAACGCCATTCGGCTTGTGTCTCTTCGCCGTTTTTGGCTTTTCGTTTTCCGTATCGCAATTCTCCCTCGATGGCGACGATGGCTCCGTCTTCGAGGATAAAACCGTTTTTCAGTGCGGCTCCTGTCGGCACTTCGACATAATTTTTTGTATTGCGATCGTCTTCGGGGATGTCGGTAAGTTTTGTCGGTTTGCCTTTGTAGAGCACTTCGTTGGCTTTGACGAGAACTAAGTTTTCGACATCGTCAAAGCAAAAAATATCGTAGGTGTCCGTGTGGGTCACGAGGTTGAAGCTCATAAACTGCCGCAAGCCGTCTTTTGTTTTTTTGACACGGATATCGCTCACCATGCCGCAGAGCCGGATTGGATGTCTGTCAAATTTTGAGAGTGTGCAGTCTTTGAACTCTCCTTTGAAATTGGTAAGTGCGCGATCGAGTTTTGAGAATTCGTAGAGCGGGTGTCCGGAGAGGTAGAGGCCGAGGAGTTCGTATTCGACTTTCAGTTTTTCAAAATTGCTCATGGGTTGGGCGTCTCGCCGGATGAGGTCGTCATTGAGGGAGACCATGTCTCCTCCCATGTCGAAGAGGCTCATCTGGCTGTTGTCGTCCCCGTCTTTGCCGATGGATTCGAGCACGGCTTTGATTGAGTTGAAGAGGTGTTTGCGGTCTTCGTATTTGGGGCAGGAGTCAAACGCTCCCGTCAGCACGAGGGATTCGACGCCTTTGCCGAGGATGAGTTTCACTTCGCGCTGTTCGCCGGTTTCTTCGTTGACGACAGTCACGCGTTTGCGCGACATGCGCTGCATAAAGTCGATAAAACTTTTAAATTTCCCGTTGTTTTCCCGTTCGCTGATGATTTCGAGGGAGATGCGTTCTCCCATCCCTTTGACGCCGCCGAATCCGAAACGGATGGTATGTTCGTTGCTGTCGGGATAAAAACCGTAGAGGGATGAGTTGATGTCGGGGCCGAGAACATTGATGCCCATATTGGCGCATTCGCCGATAAGGAACATAAGTTTTTCCGAATTTGAGATTTCGGAATCGAGCACCGCCGCCATAAACTCTTCCGGATAATGCGCTTTGAGGTAGGCTGTCTGATAGGCGATAAAGGCGTAGCAGACGGCGTGGCTTTTGTTGAAGGCGTAGGAGGCGAACGCCCGCCAGTCGTCC
Organism: Opitutales bacterium; assembly: GCA_024697185.1. Classification (GTDB taxonomy): domain Bacteria; phylum Verrucomicrobiota; class Verrucomicrobiia; order Opitutales; family UBA953; genus Spyradosoma. The sequence goes on from JAILGB010000003.1 coordinate 13,841, forward strand.
CAAATTTTTTGAATGAGTTCCCGCGCCCGTTTCTCGTCGTTGTCGAGGGGCTCCATAAATTGCCGGTTTTTGAGGCAGCCGTTGACAAAAATATCGTAGAGTTTGTTCATCTCTTCGATTTTTTTCTTGCCCATCGCTTTTCTCAAGGAGTCGGACTGTCCGCGGGTAAAATTGCCGAGCAGGCGTGAAAGCAACATGACTTGTTCCTGATAGACGCAGATGCCGTAGGTGTTTTTGAGATAGCGTTCCATCAGGGGATGGTCGTAGGTGATCGGTTCTTTGCCGTGTTTTCGGGCGATAAAGTTCGGGATGTATTCCATCGGTCCCGGACGGTAAAGGGCGTTCATCGCCACGAGGTCTTCAAATTTTGAAGGCTGCAGGCTGATCATGTGTTTTTTCATGCCTGCGGATTCAAATTGGAACAGACCTGTCGTCTCTCCCCGGCTGAAGAGTTCGAATGTTTTTTTGTCATCGAGCGGCACGGTGTCTATGTCGATGTCGATTTTGTGCGCGCGTTTGATATTGGCGAGCGCCGCTTTGATGATGGAGAGGGTTCTCAATCCCAAGAAGTCCATTTTGATCAAGCCGATGGGCTCTACAAAATGTCCGTCGTATTGGGTTGTCATGAGTTTGTCTGCGCCTTTGGGCGTCGGCAGGACGGGGATTGTCTCCATCAGGGATTCGCGCGAAATCAGAATGCCGCAGGCGTGAACGCCCATTTGCCGGATGGTCCCGTCGAGTTTTTTTGCCAATTCCATCGTGCGGCGAACCAGGGGATCGGACGACTGGCATTCGGCGCGGAGTTCCGGAGACTCGTTGAGAGCTTCGGACATTGTGATTTTTGGGGTGTCGGGAACGAGTTTTGCGAGCTGGTTGGAGGTGCTGAGGGGCAAATCGATAACGCGGGCGACGTCTTTGATGGCGCTTTTGGGCGCCATGATTCCGAAAGTTGCGATGTGGGAGACGTGGTCTTGGCCGTATTTGTCGGTGACCCATTCGAGCACTTTCCCGCGGCCTTCGTCGTCAAAGTCAATGTCGATATCCGGCATGGAGATTCGGTCCGGATTCAAAAAGCGTTCGAACAGGAGTTCGTATTTTGTCGGTTCGACATTGGTGATTTTAAGGCAGTAGGCCACCAGACATCCGGCAGCCGAGCCGCGTCCCGGTCCGACGACGACGCCGAGGTCTCGCGCCGCGGCGATAAAGTCCTGGACGATTAGAAAGTAGCCCGGGAAGCCCATCGTGCGGATGACGCCCAATTCAAATTTCAGCTGTTCCGTAATTGCCGGCGGCACTCCGTCCGGCCAACGTTTTTTTGCGCCTTCGAACGCGAGGTGTTCGAGATAGTCGCACTCGAGTTTGATGCGCAAAACTTTTTCGTATCCGCCGTGTTTTTCGTAATGTTCCCTGTCCCAGATTTTGAGCAGGTCTTCCTCGCTGTATTTTTTGCGATATTCCTCCTCGCTGCCAAAGTCTTTCGGGATCGGGAAAAACGGCATGATCGGCGGGGAGTTGAGTTCGTATTCTTCGACTTTGTCGGCGATTTCAAGGGTATTGGCGAGGACTTCCGGGTGGTCGTTCCAGACGGTCGCCATTTCTTTTTGGCTTTTGAACCATTCCTGGCGGGTGTAGCGCAAACGTTTTTCGTCGCTCAGTTTTTTGCCGGTTGACAGGCAGAGCAGTATCTCGTGCGCGTCGGCGTCTTCCTTGTTGAGAAAATGCACGTCGTTTGTCGCGATAACTTTGATGCCGAGTTTTTGTGCGATTTTAAAGATCCCGTCGTTGGCTTTGAGTTGGCGATAATAGGTGTCCCGCGTTTCCGGATGGACATTGTTGGGATGACGCATGACTTCCAGATAAAAGTCATCGCCAAAAAGGTTTTTGAACCATTGCGCCGCGCGTTCCGCCTCTTCAAAATTTCCTTTTAAAATCGCGCTCGGGATCTCGCCGGCGATACAGGCGCTTGAGCAGATCAGGCCTTCGTGGTATTTTTCGAGCAGGTCGTGATCGATTCGGGGTTTTGCAAAAAAACCTTCTGTCCAGGCGATGGAGACCAAACGGACCAGGTTGTGGTAGCCGGTGAGATTTTTTGCGAGCAGGATCAGGTGGTTGCCGGAACGCAAATTGCGCTTTTTGTGGTCTTCCCGTGCGACATAGACTTCGCAGCCGATAATCGGTTTTACGTGGGGATTTTCTGTTTTGCGGCAGGTGTCGTAAAAAAGTTTGGAGCCGAACATGTTCCCGTGGTCGGTCAGGGCGACGGCGCGCATTTTGTATTCCTGGGCTTTGGCGACCAGACCATAGGTGACGATTTCTTTTGTTTTGCCGTTGATGAGATTGTCGATGCGCGTTGCGCCGTCGAGCATGGAAAACTGCGAGTGCAGGTGCAAATGGACAAAATCGCGTTCCTCCTTGGGAACGGTTTCCGTGTCGGGGATATTTTGAAGGACATCATCCAAAACAATGGCATCGCGTTTAACTTCAACGCCTTCTTCGTTGATAACGGAAGAAGGCGTTGAGATGGGGAGAGAGCCCGATGCGTTCCCGAGCTTGAAGAGATCGTCCATTTTGCGACCTAACGGTGCGATTATTCGTGCGTTCTCGTCAGTTTGCCCTTGTCGTCAAAAATATAGGTGCCGCCCGCTTCGTCAACCAGTTTGATGGCTTCGTTGTTGTCGCGGCTGATGGTAAATTCCGCAGGGATGTTATAGCCTTTTTCGATGCGGTTCCCGTTGAGCATTTTAAACTGGTCCGGAGCGGTGATCGCCCCCGTTTCCCTGTTGTATTTGAGCGTGACGGAAGACTCGAAGGTCTCGGCGAAATAAACCTGTGCGGCGCTGCCGAGTCTGGAGCCGTCGTCTTGCATATAGGCTTGTGCTCGAGTTGCCATATATTGTTTCGTCGCCGGATAGGCAAGGGCGACAAGCGCTCCGAGCAAAACGACGCAAATGATGATTTCAACGAGGGTAAAAGCTTTCTTCATTGTTTGAAACGGGTTATTAACTTAATATTTTAAGCACTTTGCGGGCGTTGTCAATTTTAATAAAAAAACTTGACCGGTATAATTAAAAATGTGATAATTGAAACTCAAAGGGCCAGAATAGCACAGTGGTAGTGCAACCGCCTTGTAAGCGGTAGGTCGTCAGTTCAATCCTGACTTCTGGCTCCATTTTTTTGATTGTTTTTGCCCGATAGTGTAACGGTCAGCACTAATGACTCTGACTCATTCAGTCTTGGTTCGAATCCAAGTCGGGCAACCATTTCAACGAGATTGAAAAATCTCATCCTCGGCGCATTTTTTCTCCTTTGGTCGCCGAGGATTTTTTATTTTGCGCGTTTGTTAAAAATGCGTTCCCGCAACGCCGTTTTTATGAGATTCGTTAAATTTTAATAAAAGGTGTATGCTTAAACTATGCCCAAGCCCAAAAAAACGTCCGTCCCGATTTTGCTTTCCGCCGAATCCCGCACCCATATTCATGTCAAAGGTGCGCGGGAACACAATTTGAAGAATGTCGAACTGACGATCCCCCGCAACACGCTGACAGTTTTTACCGGCGTGAGCGGCAGCGGCAAATCATCCCTGGCGTTTGACACGATTTATGCGGAGGGGGCCCGGCAATATTTGGAAAGTCTTTCTGCGAAATTGCGGGCGAACATGGAGTCGATCCCGCATCCCGATGTCGATTTTATTCACGGGCTTTCGCCGGTAATCGCGATAGAGCAGCACACCTCTTCCGGGGCCTCGCCCCGTTCGACGGTGGCGACGGTGACGGAAATCGCCGATTATGCGCGCATTTTGTGGAGTGTCGCGGGAACGCAATATTGTCCCGACTGCGGTGGCAAGATCACCAGCCGCTCTCTGGACGACTGTATCGGGGAGGTTTTGGCGTTCCCGCAGGGCAGCCGTGTTCTTGTGGGCGCGTTTTGTCAAAAAACGACACGAGGGCTTCAGGCGGAGGTCTTGGAGGATTTGCGTCGTCACGGTTTTCAGCGTGTGCGCCTCAACGGTGAAGTTTTTGATATTGATGACGTTCCCGCCGCCACGGGAACGAAAAAGGCTTTGTCGGCTCCTGTCACGATAGATGTGATCGTGGATCGGCTTGTTTTGCGCGAGGGCGTGCGTTCCCGTCTGGCGGACTCGTTGGAACTGGCCTTCAAGGAAGGGCGCAACTCCGCGTTTGTCCTGCTTCGCGGTCCCGAGGAGGAAGACTGGAGGGAGATCCCGCTGCGTCTTGATTTTTCCTGTTCTTCGTGCGGCAAAACATACGAGCCGCTGACTCCCAAGCATTTTTCCACCAACCACCCGAGCGGCGCCTGTCCGACTTGCGGCGGTTTGGGAACGCTCCCGCAATTTATTCCCGAGCTTGTTGTTCCCGATCCTGAAAAGCGCACGCGCGACGCGATCCGCCCGTGGAATTACGGGATGGCGTTTATGATTATTTTTATGCGCAAACGTTGGTTCCGCCAACTGGCGAAGCAATATCCGTTTTCCTATGAGACAAAATGGAAGGACCAGCCGGAAGAAGTGCGCAATTTTATTCTCTACGGCGATCCCGAACGCGAATTTTCTTTTCGGGTCGGCCGCAGCACCCAAAAACGCACCTGGCCCGGCGTTTTAAAAGATTTGACCTATATTGCGACGACGACGGAGAGCGTCAATCTTCGCACGCGACTCTTGGCGTATCAGCATTTGGAACTTTGCCCGGACTGCAAAGGCCTCCGCCTCAACAGCCGTTCCCTGGCGGTGCGCCTCAACGATGTTTCGATCGGCGAGTTTTTGAATTATGACATCGAGGAAGCCTTGGCCTATGTCAAAAGTCTTGCCGACCTTCCGGAGCTCAAAGCCGTCGAGGACGCCCGCTCGGGTTTGGAGGCCCGCTTGAGTTTTCTTGTCAAAACAGGCTTGTCGTATCTGACGCTCAATCGTGAATACTCCACCCTTTCCGGCGGTGAAATCCAGCGCGTCCGTCTGGCGGCGCAGTTGGGGCTCGGGCTTGTCGGCGTCACGTATGTTCTCGACGAACCCAGTATCGGACTTCACCCGATCGACAACGCGCGACTGATTGACCAGCTCAAAGGGTTGCGCGACAGCGGCAACACCGTTCTCGTGATAGAGCACGACGCGGATATGATGCGCGCCGCGGATTATATCGTCGAAACAGGCGAGGGCGCGGGACCGCTCGGCGGGAACGTCGTTTTTTCGGGAACGCTCAAAAACTGCCTTAAGGACGGACGTTCCCGAACGGCAAAATTTTTGAGCAAGGACAACGAGATTCCCCGACGGCAATTTTCGCGTTTCCGCCAGTGGCTCACCGTCAAAGATGCGCGGGAACACAATCTTAAGAACATAACGGTTTCGTTCCCGTGCGGGATGCTGACCGGCGTTTGCGGTGTGAGCGGCAGCGGCAAATCGACCCTTGTCAACAAGATCTTGGGCAATGCGGCGGCGCGGCGTTTCAACCGGGCGAAAGTCGTTCCCGGCAAGCACGGCGGGATCGACGGTTTTGATTTTTTTGACGGATTTGTCCGCGTGGACCAGTCGCCGATCGGACGTTCCCCAAGATCGAACCCTGCGACATTTACGGGAATTTTTGATGATTTGAGAAAACTTTTTGCGGGAACGCCGCTCGCCAAGGCGCGCGGTTATGACGCCGGCAGATTTTCCTTTAACAAAAAAGGCGGGCGCTGTGAAAAATGCATGGGGGACGGGCAAATCGCTCTCGACATGCAGTTTTTGGGCGAAACCTGGGTGACTTGTCCCAGCTGTCACGGCGCGCGTTACAACCGCGAAACTTTGGAAGTCCTCTACAAAGGTCTTAACATTTCCCAAGTTCTCGAACTGACGGTGGACGAAGCGGAGGAATTTTTTCACGCGCTCCCGCCTTTGCAGCGAGTTTTGCAGACGCTCAAAGATGTCGGGCTCGGTTATCTGACGCTCGGGCAGAGCGCGACGACGCTTTCGGGGGGCGAGGCGCAACGGCTAAAACTCGCCGTCGAACTGGCAAAAAACAAACGGGGCAAAACGCTCTACATTCTCGATGAGCCTACGACAGGCCTTCATTGGGACGATATAAAAAAATTGATGGATGTGCTCTTCCGCCTGCGCGATGCCGGCAACACGATTTTGATCATTGAACACAATACCGATGTCTTGCGACAGGCGGATTATCTCGTCGAACTCGGCCCCACGGGCGGCAAACTCGGCGGGAACGTGCTTTTCTCGGGAACGCCCGCAGACTTGCGTTCCCGCAAGGGAGAAACACCGACCAGCCGCTTTATTTAGCGTTTGAGAAAATAAAATTTAAAAATTATAATTTTTATTGCTATGAATTCCGAAGAAAATAAAAAGTCCTGCACGTTGATTTTTTGCCCGATTGTAAAAATTTGGCGCGCTTTTCGTTCCCTCAACATCTGGCTGCAGGTTTCAGCATGGATTTTGCTTTCTGCACTGGTGATTTTCTTTGCCTTGACCGTCGCCGTCGCCAAGACCGTCCATTATACGATCAACAATTTTGCCGCCGGCATTTTGGGCGTTGACCAATGTTGTGTCGAGACCGTCATTATCAATCCTTTCGGCGGGCATGTCGCCTTGCACGGATTTATGATCGGCAAGCCGACAAGCGGCAATTACAGCCACAATCTTCTCGAAAGCGAAGTGCTCAATATCGATCTTTCCGTCCGCTCGCTTTTTACGGATACTTTGCTCATCGAAGACCTGACCGTCAAGGGACTTTCCGTCACCTATGAAAAACCGCTGACGGCGCCCTCCAACATCGATGCGATCGTCGCCAAACTTTCTTCCGCCGACGATTCCTCAAAAAAAGAGGCCGGGGAAAGCGTTCCCGCGGAAGACGAAGATTCCGGTTCGTCCGAATTTTATATCGCTGCGGACAATATCGATATTGACGGCGCACAAGTCTGGGTCGCGATCGGTTATGCGCCAGTGCCGATGCCGCCCGTCACTTTCAAACTCACCGATGTCGGCAAAGAGACAAAGCTTTCTCCGGCGATGTTCGGCACGCGCATGCTGCTCAATTTCCTTAACATCTTTAATCGCGATTATGCCGGTATGGCGGGCAATGCCGCCGGCGCCGCTGTCGATACCGTCGGCAATGTCGCCACGGGAACGGTCAATGCTGTCGGGAACGCCGCCGGAGCCGCCGTCGATGCCGGCAAAAATTTGCTCAACTTTTTTGGCTCGGACAAGAAAGACGGCGAGAACAAGGACGATAAAAAATAATTGGACATACAAAAAATGGACATTCTTTCTGTTGTAAAAGAATATTTGAGATTCCCGGGCATCTCCGCCGATCCCGCGGCAAAACCGGCGATTGACGCCACCGCGGACTATCTCGTCGGACTGTTGACAAAAGCCGGCTGCAAAGCCGAACGCGTCGAAACGGCAGGGAATCCCGTTGTCGTCGGCCGCTATAACGCCGATCGCGACGATCTCCCCCATATTGTCGTTTACAGCCATTACGATGTCCAGCCCGTCGATCCTCTCGAACTCTGGCAGACCCCGCCTTTCGAACCCGTGATCAAAGACGGAAAACTCTATGCTCGCGGCAGCGCCGACGACCGTGGCCCGGGAGCCATCCCGATTGTCGCCTTGGCAAATCTTCTTCAAAAAAATCCCGATCTCCCGCTCCGGGTCACTTTTACGATCGAGGGCGAAGAGGAAATCGGTTCGCAACATTTCCCGGATTTTATCAAAGCCCATCGCGAAGAACTCTCAAGCGCGGACTTTGTCGTGCTCTCCGATACCGAGAGTATCGACAAAGATCAAATGGCGATCACCGTCGGACTCAGGGGAATCATAGGACTTGAAATCCGACTCACCGGTCCCAATTCCGACCTCCACAGCGGACTCCACGGCGGACCGGTTTACAATCCCTGTCAGGCGCTGGCGGAAATCTGCGCCTCGCTTCACGATGCGCAAAATCGCGTTACCGTGCCGGGATTTTATGACGGAGTCGGCGTTCCCGCAGCCTGGGAGCGCGAAGAACTCGCCCGCATCGGGGAAAACGACGAAGATTACGCCAAGTTTTTAGGCGTGGACGCACTCCATTGCCATCCGGGCTACAATGCGGCGGAATGCATCCGGTTTTTGCCGACACTCGAATTTAACGGCATCGGCGGCGGTTACCAGGGCGAAGGCTCCAAAACCATCGTTCCCGCAAAAGCGTTCGCAAAAATCACCTGCAGACTCGTGCCCGGAATGGATCCCGAAGATGTTTTCCAAAAAGTCGCAAAAGCAATCCGTTCCCGCGTTCCCGCCGGCATCAGAGCGGAAATCGTCCCGATGCAAAAATGCAAGGCGTATTTTGTCTGCCCGCCAGGTCGCGAAAACTCCGATCCCATGATGAACCGCGCGCTGACAAACGCTTTTAAGGCCGCAGAGGAAATCATCACGCAGGAATTCGGCAAAGCCCCCATTTATATGCGCGACGGAGGAGCGATCGGCATCATCAACGATTTTAAGGAAATTTGTAAGCTCGACTCCCTTATGCTCGGAGTCTCGCTCCCGGATTCCCGTATTCACGCGCCAAACGAAAATGTTGTCATCGATATTCTGGAAAAAAATGTCAAAACTTACGAAGCCATTTTCGAACGCTGCGCCAAAAATCCCAAATCAAAAGCTTAAGGCTTAAAGATTAAGGGATGCATACCGCGGGAACAGAATAGAGGCGCAAAGGCGCGCGGCGGGAACGGGTTTTTAGGATCCACAGATTTTAGGATTTAAGGTTTTTTGTTTTGGGTTCGCGCGTTCCCGTTCCCAATCTTTAAATCCTTCAATCTGTGGATAATTTCGTTCCCGCGGTATGCGTTTTCGCGTTCCCGCGGCGCGTTTCTTTAAGCTTTAATCTCTAACCTCTTTCTTCGTGTCTCAATCCCGCCGTTCCCGCGGCAGTTTTGATTTTTTTGGGTTCGGGCAGGGGAAAATGATTTTGTTCTTGATGTCAAATAAAATTGTCATTAAAATCTTTTTAGATGACAAAAAAAATTGACAGACAGGAAAAATTGACAAGTCTTTTGCCGCCGTGGCAGCTTGAGGTTTTTCGTGCGTTTGTGGATTTGGCGAAGGCTGCGGGTTTGGCGCCGGTGGTGGGTGAGGTTGCGGCTTATTTGTATTTTACGCGCGAGCCGTTGTCGCGTCGGATGTTGGAGCAGGATTTGTTTTTGTCTCACGGATCCGCCTGCAACGCGATTGAGGTTTTGCGTTCCTTTGGGGTTTTGACGGTTCACAAAAAATCGTCCCGTTCGGCGGAGCATTACACGATTGACCGTTCCCTGCATGATTTGGCGTTGGCGGCGATTCACACATTGTTTTTGCCCGCGGTCAGCACGGCGTCGTCGTCTTTGTCGCGTGCGATTTTGGCAAAACCCGATCCCGCGAGCGCCGCCAAAATCGAGTCCATTTGTCGCGCCTTGGATTTTGTCCGACAACAATTAAATTTTTTGGAACCTAAAAAATAAAGAAGGAGATTATGAGTAAAGTTTTCACGGTAGGAGTTTTTGACCTTTATCATTTCGGACATGTGCGTCTGTTTAAAAGGGCAAAGGAACTGGCGTTGAAAAATGATCCGGACGGCAAACTGATTGTTGCAGTTCAGGACGGGGATTCAATTTTAAAGTATAAGCCCGGCGCAAAAATTGTCTATTCGACGGAAGTGCGCAAGGAGATGGTTGATTCCTGCAAATATGTCGATAATGTTTTGGTTTATTATGATGTGGATAAAGATATTCAAAATGTTGATTTTGATGTGTTTATCGTCGGCGGCGATCAAAATCACGCCGGATTCCAGCGTGCGATGCAATGGGCTCGGGAACACGGAAAAGAAGTTGTTCAGTTGAGCCGCACCGGTGGTATTTCGAGCTCGCAACTGAGAACGCAAGACGTCAAAGAGTCCGTCGGGAAAAAATAATTTATCAATAAAACGAAAATGGAATTTAAGATAGGAGACGAGAATTTTATCCTTGAACATGCAGAGGAAATAGCGAGTTTGTCGCGAGACGCCTATCGTGAACATTTGGAAAAAAACATTAATTTTGCTGCGACAAAAAGGACTGCAGATGATATTCGACGAATCGGAAAGGGTGCGTTTTTGTCTTATGCTGTTGAGGGAGACAAAATTGTCGGGTGTGTTGTTTTTCATATAAATAGAGAGAAAAAAACAGCTCATGGAGAAAATTATGCGGTATCGCCTGCTTTCAAAGGACAAAAAATAGGAATGCGTTTAGCAGAATCGTTGTGTCGGTTTTTGGCGGAAGAAGGAATTGATGTTTATAAACTTGATACTTCGACAAAAACGCCTCATGTGATTAATTTTCACAAAAAATATGGTTGTAAAATTGTGGGAATGGCTTCGTGGCCGAATACGAATTATTATTCTGTTATTCTTAGAAAAGCCATAAACCCTCACTTTGAAATTACGGACGAAGAGGCTGATGCAAGATTAAAAAAATCCGAGTATTGGTGTAAGAAATGTTTTAAAGAAGATGGATCCCGCACACTCGTGGGGGGGGTGTTTTTGTTAAAAACAATAATTTTTAAAATAAAAAGATTATGGTCATCGGTATTTTAGGAGGCATGGGCAGTTTCGCGACGCTTGAAATTTTCAGGCGTTATTTGGAAAAGTTTCCGGCGGTTAAAGAATGGGAACGTCCGCGCATCGTGATTGACAACAACTGCACAATGCCGTCGCGAGTGCTTGCCGCGCTTGAAAACAAGGATCGCGAGCGCCTTGTCAGAGAAATGGCCTCTTCGCTGAAAACGTTAGTCCAAGCAGGTTGCAGCCATATTTTTTTGGCATGCAACACTTCGCATATTTTTTTGGATGAGGTTTTAAAAATCGTCCCCGAGGCAAGCGGCAAGGTAATCAACATTATTGAGTGCTTAGCGAAGTCTTTGGCAAAAAAGAAGAAAGACAATCTTTTGCTTCTGGCGACGGAGGGAACGATACAAACGCACATTTATCAAAATATTTTTTCAAGATACGGTCTGACTTTAACAGAGCCGGGAGAGGAACTTTTCCCGAAAATGCGTGCGATGATTGAGTCCGTAAAACAAAATACATTGGGGATTGAAGATTTTAATATTTTAAAAAATATAATTTTTAAAATAAATCGGGGGGGGGGTAATTCTTGGCTGCACAGAATTGCCGGTTGTTTATTCAAGATTCAGACAGGAAATCGATGCGCTTGGTTTTGAGATTTACGACCCGATAGAGGAGGTCTTGGAAATTTTAAGAAATGAATTTTTAGGTTTATGAAGGAACATTTGAAGCGAGTTATAAAATTTGTTTTGCCGAATTGGGCATACAAGATTTTTTTGTATTGTTACGGCAAGGCCCAGTTTGGTTTTTGGCTCTTGTTCGCTCCATCGATCAATCGTTTGAAGGCGCGCCGGATCGGGAAAAAAGATTGTGTGACGGTGCTTTTTTTGCCCGCGAATCTGGCGATGTGGAAATATGATTATCTTTTTAGCCTAATGCAGTCTCATCCGCGATTCAAACCGTTGATTTTGCCCTCGCTGCCGTTGACGGTAACGGGAGAGGAGCGGGAACGGACGCGTGCGGAGATGCTTGATTATTTTGCGAAAAAAGGTTTTGAGGTAATCGGCGACTCCGTGGTGAAGACATTGGATCCGGACATTGTTTTTGTGACGCAGCCCTACGGCAAATGGGCGGATTACGGGTCGTTCACGTTCCCGCGGGCTTTGGCGTGCTATTCCGAATACTCTTATCCGACATCGTGCAATAGAACAATTTCAAATACAGGATTCCGCAATCGTTGCTGGCGGATTTTTGATGTGACGGAGGAACATAAAAAAGATGCCGCAGGACTGATGTCAAATCACGGGCGCAACATCGTCGTTCCCGGCTATCTCAATGCCGATTATTTTTTGGATCCCGAGAGAAAATTCTCGTTCCCGTGGAAGGAAGCTGTTCCTGAGAAGAAAAAAATTATCTATGCTCCGCATTGGACGATAAATCCGAATTCGATTTTAAAATACGCGACTTTTTTGCAAAACGGCGAATTGATGCTTGATTTGGCAAAAAAGTATGCGGACAAAACGCAATGGGTTTTCAAGCCGCATCCGTGGCTTTATCGCGAGCTTCGCAAAGTTTGGGGTGAGGATAAAACAAAGGCTTATTACGATGCCTGGGCAAATCTGCCCAATGCAACATGTAAATTAGGTGATTATATCGACTTATTTATGACTTCGGACGCTATGATTCATGATAGCGGTTCTTTCAGATGCGAATATTTTTATGCGAAAAAACCTGTGATGCATTTGATTATCGACGATCCGACAAAGACTGACGGAGAGGTCGCCAAAATCGCGCTCAAGGCGCATTATCTCGGTCATAATGCAGAGGAAATTGAGGCGTTTATCGTCGATGTCGTCCTTGGCGGGAACGATCCGAAGGCACGGGAACGGCAAGATTTTTACAACAAATATCTTCTTCCACCTAACGGAAAGACGGTTGCACAAAATATTATCGACGAAATTGCTCGCGATTTGGGGTGGCGTTAAAAATTTTTTAACATGGCGGAATCGTTGCGGTCAAAATCAACTCGAGGGATGGCGTGGAGCGCGATTGAGCGTTTTGCGCTGATGGGGATACAGTTTGTCATACAAATCATCTTGGCGCGTTTGTTGGTGCCGGCGGATTATGGTGTGATCGGGATGCTGGCGGTGTTTTTGGCGATTGCCCAGACCTTTGTCGATAGCGGATTCGGCAAGGCGTTGATTCAAAACCAGCAGCGCACGGAACGAGATTTCGCGACGATGTTTATTTTCAATATCGTCGTCGCCTGCATTTTTTATGGGATTTTGTTTGTCTCGGCTCCTTTGATTGCGGCGTTTTATGAGATGCCGATTCTTGTTCCCGTGACGCGCGTGATCGCCTTGTCGATGATTATCAATGCGTTTGCAGCCGTGCATCGGGCGAAACTTGAGATTGAGGTCAATTTTAAAACGCAGGCGAAGGCGACGATCGCGGCGTCGCTTTTTTCCGGTGCTGTCGGTATCGCGATGGCGTATGCGGGCTATGGTGTTTGGGCTTTGGTGACGCAGACGCTTGTTTCTGCGGGAACGCAGGTTGTTTTGTTTTGGCTGCTTTTGCGGTGGGTGCCGCGATATTTTTTCTCTTGGGAGTCCTTTCGCCCGATGTTCCGATTTGGTTCCCGTTTGGTTGCGGCGAGTTTGCTTCATACGATTTACGCCAATCTTTATTCTATTTTTATCGGTAAGATTTATTCGGCGGCGTCGCTCGGTTTTTATACAAAGGCCAACACGCTTGCGGGTCTGCCGTCGCAAATCGGAGAGGGTATTTTGTCGCGTGTGACGTTCCCGGTCTTGGCACAAGTTCAAGATGACGACCAACGTCTAAAACATATTTATGGAAAATATCTGCGTTTTTCCACTTCCTTGTTGACTCCGTTGATGCTGGGGATTTGCGCCGTCGCAAAGCCGTTGATTTTGGTCTTGATCGGTGAAAAATGGCTGCCGTGCGTCCCGTTTTTGCAGGTTCTCTGTTTGTCTTGGATGTGCAATCCTATCATTATGGTCAATCTCAATTTGATCTATGTGAAAGGCAGAACGGATTTGGTTTTGCGGCTGGAGATAGTCAAAAAAATAACGGCGACGCTGATTATGTTCTGCGGTTTGCCGTTTGGAGTTTTGGGTCTTTGTATTGCGCGTGCGGTTTATAATCAAATTGCGATTTTTTTGAATACCTATTATACGGGAAAATTTTTGAAGATGACTTATTGGGCGCAGATTCGCGAAGTGGCTCCGATTTATTTGACCTCAGGCATGATGTGTGCGGTGGCTTGGGCGGTGACGCTTTTGTTTGAGAACAACTGGCTCGCTCTTTTCGCGGGAACGCTGGCGGGGGCGATTTTTTATCTGACAGTTTCGTATTTTCTAAAATTTGAGTTTTGGGAGGAAGGCAAAATCTTTTTGTCCAAATGGCGTTCCCGTAAGGCTGCGAAAGTTAAGGCTTAAAGCATTTCGTTCCCGCGGGAACGGGGCGGATTAGAGATTTTCTTCGCGGATGCGTTCGGCGAGTTTTTTGGAGAAGATTGGAGCTCCGTAGCGGTTGAGGTGGTTGATGTCTCTGCGGCAATCGTCCGGGACAGGAAAATCGGCGTAGTCCCAGTATTCGACATCGGGGAAATGTTCTGCCATGACGGTTTCAAAATAATCGACATCGAGGAATTCGCGGGCATGGTAGATCGGCGGATTGAGCAAAATGATTTTGCAGTCGTGTTCCCGTGCGAGCGCGATAATTTTTTTAAGGTATTTTAGCTGCAAGGCATTCCCATATTGTTCGTTCCCGTGAAATTTTGATTTAATTCCTGGAATTTCGCCTTTTTCCGCCGCGATGCTTCGTTGCAGTTCTTTTGTGTCGAGTGGAAGATAGGCGCCCAATTGGCTGATGAGTTGTTCCCGTGATTTTGTGTCTTTGCGGGCAAAGCCGATTGGATTTTGCAGGTAAAATTTTATGATTTTTAAAATGTGTTGCGGTTGCGAGTAGATTTTCAGTTCCTCTTTTCCGTAGAGCGGGAGTGCGTTGGTGACGACATTTCTCAGGGTGAATTTTCCCCAAATTCGCTCGTCTCCATAGCGCGCGAGCGAGTGTGGTGTCGCGGTGATAAAGATTGTTTTGATTTGCGGATTGTCTTTTAAAAGCATTTTGAGGCGACAATATTGGTCGAGATAGGGATCGCTACTTTTGGCAAAGTTGAAGGCTCCGGGAATGAGGGCGGGATCGACGCCGCATTCGATATGGGAATCTCCGATAAAGACGATGGTCTTGTCGCGGGGGAGCGAGAATGAAAGTGTTCGTATTCGCCAAAAATAAGTGCCGTAAATCCCGGCAAAGGCGAGGAGACAGGCGCTAAAAAAGAGGGAGAGTTTCAAAAGAAATTTTTTCATAAAAAACGATGGCTAAAATTGGAAATAGATAAACTGCTCCGCGCCGCCGTCGTATTGCAAAATCAGACAGATCAGAGCAAAATAAAACGCCCAGCGCAGAAAGATGTTTTTGACGGGAACGCGGGCGAGGGCGTGTTCCCGCCGTCGCGCGAGCCATTCGGCGGCAAAGAGGAAAACGATAAAAAGGTAAAGAATTTTGCCTCCGGCGCCGATGCCGTGTGGGAACGAAAGCAGCGTTCCCGAAAAAAGCATTTGTTCAAAAAACGCGAAGGCGTCATGAATGCTCGGTGCGCGAAAGAAAACCCAGCCGATGGTGACGAGCGTAAACGTTCCCGCGATTTGCAGACATTCTCTGATCGACGGGAACGCGCGGTCCGCAGCGACGACATCCGTCTCTTTTTTTCGTTTGCCGCCCAAGAGGAGCCTCGGCACAAAAAGCAAGCCGTGAAAAAGTCCCCAGACGATAAAAGTCCAGTTGGCGCCGTGCCAAAATCCGCAGACGGTAAAAATAATCAGCGTGTTGCGAATCGTTTTGAATCTGCCTTCGCGGGAACCGCCGAGCGGGATATAAAGATAGTCGCGAAACCAGGCGTTGAGGGAAATATGCCAGCGGCGCCAAAATTCGGCGACATTGCGCGAAAAATAGGGGAACTTGAAGTTTGGAGAAATCCGGATCCCGAAAAGTTTGGCGCAACCGATCGCCATGTCGGAATAAGCGCTAAAATCGCAATAGATTTGAATCGAATATAAAATGGCGGCGATAAAAAGCAGGCTGCCGGATTGCGTCGTATAGTCCGCCCAGGCGAGATCCACAATCTTGGCGCAGTTGTCCGCGACAAGCATTTTTTTGAAAAATCCCCAAAGCATCTGGCGCAAGCCGTCCGTCGCGAGCGAATTGTCAAACAGACGCTTTTGTGAGTATTGCGGGAACAGCTCCGCGGCGCGACCGATGGGACCGGCAAAAAGTTGCGGGAAAAAACTCAAATAGGCGGCGACATTGAGCAAAGGCTGCGCCGCGGAAATTTTTTGGCGGTAAAGATCGATCGTATAACTGAGAGCGGAAAAAGTATAAAAAGAAATGCCGACGGGAAGAACGATGTCGAGCAAAAGATTTTGCTCGTTCCCACCTAAAAAAGCCGCGGCAAATTCACGGGCAAAAAAGTTGTAGTATTTGAAAACGGCGAGAATCGACAAGTTGACAAAAATATTGAGCCCGCAATAGACTTTTTTGCCGTTGCCGCGGGAACGCCCGATCGCGAGACCGCTGAGCCAGGTGGCAATCGTCGTGAACGCGATCAAAAATAAAAATCGCCAATCCCAATAGCCGTAAAAAATATAGCTCGCTAAAAGCAGAAAAAAGTTTTGGGCACGAGCGCTGCGAGCAAAAACAAACCAGTGTAAGAGAAACACGAGCGGCAAAAAAAGCGCAAAATCGAGAGAATTGAATATCATAAAGCAAAAATTTTTATAATATTCAAAATGTCAAAAAAAAAA
>JAILGB010000014.1 GCA_024697185.1 Opitutales bacterium
CTCGTCGGCGCACGCAGACGGAGAAAAGCGTAAGATTTAAAGCTTAACGTTTAAAGAAGGCGCGCTTGCGGGATTGCAGGCGCGCTTTTTTTGATCCACAGATTTATGTTTATTTTTCAGCAAAAAATAACAATATTTGGCGATTTTTTGGCGGATATGTTTATTTTTTGCAAAAATTTAAGCATATTTTGAAAATATGTTTATCGGATAAACATTTCCGCCGTTCCCGCGTTCCTGCCAAGGTCAAACAAAACCTTTGTGTCCTTCGTTCCCTTCGTGTCTCAATTCTGCCGTTCCCGCGGTGCGCCTTTGTGTCTTTGTGTTAAAAAACAAAAATCCCGCGTTCCCGCCGTTCCCGCGGTGCGTTTTTTTAAGCTTTAAGCATTAATCTCCAATCTGCTTTTAATTGCTCTGTGTCCCCGCGGCAATTATAATTAGTTTTATCACAAAATTGCGATTTTAAGAAAAAACGATGACTCTTCCCCCTTCTTCCGTTCCCGCGACAAATCCCGCGTCTTCGCCGACGATCTCGGTGATTGTGCCGGTTTACAACAAGGAAGAGGCGATAGAATCCACCTTGCGGTCGGTTTTGGAGCAGGACTGCCCTGTCGATTTTGAAATCGTGGTTGTTGATGACGGTTCGACGGACGGCTCGGCGGAGATTGTTCGCAGGCTGGCGGAGTCGGATTGCCGTTTGCGTTATCATTACAAGGACAATGGCGGCGTGTCGTCGGCGCGCAATGCGGGAACGTTTTTGGCTCGCGGCGAATGGCTTTGTTATCTTGACGCGGACGATCTGATGGAGCCGGACGCGTTGGCGACGCTTTATCGGACGGCGACGCGCGTGCCGGGAACGCGTTTTGCCCATGCCAATTTTTATAATACGGACAAGGCGGGGAACAAGCGTCTCGCGCTCCCGCGGATGAAGGACCGGGTTTGCAAAAACGGATTTGAGATGTGGGTGACGCTTAAGGGGCTTCCATGTCAGGGCACTTATTTTTTGCGGCGGGATCTCGCACGGGAGCATTTGTCGGACGAGACGCTTTCGCGTTATGAGGACGCCAAGCATCTTTTTGATATTTTTAGAACGGGCGTTCCCGTGGTGACGACGGGCGTTCCCGTGATGACTTATCGGACAGGTTTCAGCTCCCTGAGCCGTCCGGGCAATCCGGAGCGCGATTGGACGACGCAGCTCGATTTTAGAGGAAAATCTTTTTGGGAAAAAATCGCGCTTGCGGGATTTTATAGGGGGGCGCGTCGGACTTACGGCAATGTTTTCAAAAATGAAAAAACGCGCGATGCCGCATTTTGGGCGGTTTTGAACAAGTTCATCGTTTTTGGCGCGCGGGTTTTGGCGAAGGGAAAAGTCGTGCGGGAACGCGCCGCGCGCTGTTTGGGGCGGGCGCTGCTTAAAATCCCCATGGCGAATCTGTTCACGGAGCGTCTGCGGGCGGTCGCCGCGGGATTTTCCGGCAAAAATATTTATTGTCATCGCGGCGTGCGTCTTGCGACGGGAACGTTTTTGGAGGGCAACAACCGGATTTACACGGGAACGCATTTTTACGGTGAATTGGGTTTCGGCTCTTATGTGGGGCCGGAAAGCAGTTTGTCGGCGCGCGTCGGGCGTTTTACTTCGATCGGTCCGCAATGTCGTGTGATTGCCGGACGCCACGCCTACACTTATCCGTATGCGACGACCTGTCCGATGTTTTTTTCGACAATGCGGCAAAACGGGGCGAGTTTTGTCGATGAGGCAAAATTTGAGGAATTGCGCTATGCCGTTCCCGCAAAAAAATATGCCGTCGTCATCGGCAGCGATTGCTGGTTGGGCTCGGATGTGAAACTTGTCGCGGGAACGCGGATCGGCGACGGAGCCGTCGTCTTGGCGGGCGCTGTCGTGACGAAGGACATTCCCGCGTATGCGATCGCCGGCGGCGTTCCCGCAAAAGTCATCCGCTATCGCTACGGGGAAGAGGATGTGGCGTTTTTGAAAAATTTGAAATGGTGGCTTTGGGAACCGGAAATTTTGCGTTCCCGCGCGTCATTGCTTTGTGATA
>JAILGB010000019.1 GCA_024697185.1 Opitutales bacterium
AAAACGCAATGTACTTTCCTGAGAATTTCTCCGAATAAAGCAATTCTGAGTGAGCACCGGCACATCCGAAAAACATTATCGTTCCACTCAAAAGAACGAAGACTCCTACATTTTTGCGTATATACATTTGCATGATGAAACTTGGGATTACCTTTAATTGTGCCAACGACCGCCGAAAAAACATTCTGAAAATAAGCCGCGTTCCCGTCAAAAGTCCAGGAATATTCGCGAAAATCACAATCCGAATCCGCCGCCGCTCCCGTGTCGTTATGTTCCGGAGCAAAACCCGCGGGAATGTTGCCCGTCGGAACCCATGTCCCCGGGAACGGAGTCCTCGGCTGAAAATCCGGATCAGACATAAAATCTCCTGTTTCTATTGTTTTTAACAAATCGCTATTCCGGCGGGGTTGCCGGAAACCTCATTCAGTATCCTTAAAAACACTCCCCAAGTCAAGCACTTTTCCCGTTCCCGTAAAAACACCCGCGGGAACGAAATTATCCACAGATTGGAGGATTTAAAGATTGGAAACGGGAACGGCGGGAACGCGCTTTTGTTTTTAACACAGAGACACAAAAGATTTTTTAAGAAATTTCCTCACTCACAAAATTCAGATTTTGCCAATCTCAAACAAAAACCGATGCTTGATTTCTGATTTTTTATGTTGAGTTGTTTTATGAATTCCGGATTTCTTTAACATTCATAAACGGACATTGATTTCGTTCCGTTGTGTTGGCTGAATAGTTTATTAAAAGATCTTCAATTAAATTCTTCAAAAGGGAGAAATAGCTCGTGTCCAATATGTAAATCTGTATTTTCCAATATTTTTTCTTCCGAGATGATTTTACGAGTTCTAGAATATTTTACGGTGATTATGTTTCCTGTCATTTCTTTAAATGTTTTTCCTACACAAATAATTGTAGCAGGTTCAAGTGTTTTAATAACACGATCATAACCAACAAGGAAATCGAATTTAGACATTTGGCAACCTATAGTGCTTATGGCAATAACACATCCTTTTTCTATTGCGCTGGTGCATATATCGATTGTCGAAAGACCAGCCCAGCTGATTGTTGGAATGATCGTTTTCCCTTTTGACTGCCAATATGCGCCACAGTAACGTGACTTGCCAATGTTTTCAATGAGCTTCCATTTAGGCATTTCACGATAAAGAGAAGCATCAGGTGTCATAAGAAATTTATAATCACAGATTCGTTTAAATGCAATTCCCGGCTTTTCAAAAACTTCTGAGAAATGATAATCGTCTATGAAAAAATGAACTCCGCAATTTTTGTTTTTTTTATCATTAGGCTTTGTAAGATGATAAGGAATAAGAGACAGGTTCGTTATGTCAACTTCTTGTCTTCGTAGCAACGGAAAATTATATTCTCCAACAGTCTCAAAACCTGTTTTTAAGAAATATTGATTATTTCTAAAGGAAAAACTTCGCACACCTATCCCCTCCCTTAATCATCAATTTCCGTCATTTCCGATTCGACTTCCCAAAATGACTTGCCGTCAAAAATCTTTTTGTCGAGAAAATCGGTGGCACAGATTTCCGCGTCTGGATTTTTAATGGAATAAATGATTTCAAAATTCTCACCGTTTAAATCATATTTGTAGATTTCAAAACGAGAAATCCCATTCTCATCAGTCCCCACTGCATTAAAAAAGTATTTTTTATTGTTATAAATCACCGTGTGGTTATCGTAATACAAAGTGTCTAAAAAATAGTTTACATTTGCATCTTTCATTGTTTTATTCCTTTGAAATATTTACTAAATTGCTTATAAAGTTTTTCGGTCAAAATTTCCGCATCGTGTCTAAATACTCCATTCTTGTATTGTGAACCGTATTCATAAGTATGATAATGAAGCACAGGCTTTCTTGTTGTTCCAAGTCTAGGCTCTATGTGATAGTCTATATCCAACACTGCCAAATGATTATCAGAATACATCCGTAATTCGTGAAAAGTTCCATCAGGTTTTAGCCTAATATACATTTTGCTAGAATGAGATTCCATAGGCAAGTTATGTTTCCCAGCCAAGCCCTTCAAAACTTTAATATCACCTATTTTGCCAATAGTGTTGTATGTATAATTAACATTGTTGCCAATAGCAAATGTTCCTCGTCCACCCATATTATAACTTTTAATCTATTTTTTAATAAATACAAAATCTATTTGTCATCTAATTAAAAATATATAGAAAATTAGTCGTTTTGTCAAGAAGTTTAAAATCGACTACTTTAATAGTCTGTTTAAAATCTAACACAGTTAAGTAGTAATGGTCATTCTGATAAATTAGAAGAATTGATTATTATTGACTAATATATTATATTAAAAGACAAATAAGTAACATATATGACTAAAGAAGACTTAGGAAAAAATCTAAGAAGGCTAATGAAAAACAAGGGTTTTTCAATTTTAGAATTAGAAGGTCTCTCAAGAGTAAGTAGGGCTACCATATCTAATATTTTGAATGCAAATGCGGATCCATCTTTTTCAACCTTACAGAAAATCGCGCTTGCGCTTGAAGTGACGCAACAAGAACTTTTTGCTGAACGGCCTGTATTAAAATCACTGCGTTTCAGAACAAATAAAAATCTTACAGCAAGAGAAAAAGCAGCGAAAGATACATTGCTATTTACAGTTTATGATAAATTAAGTCTATACAAGCAATTTGATAAATATTCAATAAAAAAAGATTATATTGATTTTTCTTCATTTTCAAAAAATCCAACAGAAGCCGCTCATCAACTTAGAGAAAAACTTAAAGTTTTCCCATTACTTCCTATTTCAAATTTTTGTGGTCATCTTTGTGAACTCGGAATAAAGCAGTTTTACTTTAATTTTGGTCTTTCAAAAACTTTTGGCCTCTCTGTAAATAAAGAAGATGGTGGTCCTGCAATATTTGTAAATGTAGGAACAGCAAATGTTGAGCGCTGGATTTTCACTATGTTCCATGAAGCAGGTCATATAATTTTGCATCCGGAATCATACAATGGAGAGATTCAAGAAGAAAATGTAAAATCAAAAGAAGAAACCGATGCTGATGATTTTGCTTCAGAATTTCTTTTACCCAAAAAGGCTGTTTATGAAAGGGTTATGGGAACAAAAAATTTTTCGTTCATTGAAAAGGTTTTTGAACTTAAAAGAGCTTATAGTGTAAGTTATAAAACTGTTCTAAAGCAATATTGTAAAGCCTACCAAAGAAAATATAATGATGTCCTTCCTAAATTTCAAGGGATGTACAAAAATTGGAAAAAACATGACTTTAAAGATTATTATGAGCCAGAGGCAATAGAAAAAGGCAGTTTTATTTTTGAAGATGTAAACTTCAGAAATTGTGTTTATGAAGCTGTAAAAAATGATGATTTGGAAATTGAAAAGGCTGCTCGTTTGCTGAATCGTGAAAAAGAAGAATTCCAAAAAGCATATGATGATTTTTATAACAGAGAATCAATCATTTGTGATAATATTCCTTTTTAGAAAAATATTTGATAAATCGTTTAGGGTGTATCTCATCTGTATAAAAAAGCTATATTCTTTTTCCTTTTACAAAATTTGATCTAATTTGTTTTCGGGAACAACTGAAAAATCGAAAGGTATGCAAAAGATTTAAAGCGCCGGAACGCTTTTTAATACCGAGATACAGAGACACAAAGAGACAGAAATTTTTTGAGAGTTCCCGCGGCGCGCCTCTGTGATTCTGTTCCGTTGTGTTAAAATTTCTGCTCCCGCGCCCGCGTGAAATTGCTTGTTTTGCGGGAACGCGCTAAAATGGAACGCGTTTCAGATGAGCTTGTTTGAAAAAGGCAGTTGTTTTAATTTTGTCCGCGTCGTTGTTTATGGTGTGGTTGCGGGTCTTTTGGCGGTGGCGTTCCGTTTGTTGTTGGATTTTTGCTATCGTCACGGGATCGCTTGTTTCGCGTCGTTTTCTGTCGGGGAGTTTTTGCTCTACGGTTTTTTGTGTTTGGCGGGAACGGCGTTGTTGTCGGCGGCGATTGCCCGTTATGTCTGTGGGGCGGCGTCGGGGAGCGGGAGTCCTCAGTTGAAGTTGTTGTTTTGGAAGGATTTCGGTTTTTCGACGTGGCGGGTTACGCTTTCCAAATTTATCGCGAGTGTTTTGGCGGTCGGCGGCGGCGCGTCCTTGGGCAGTGAGGGTCCGATGGTTTTGATCGGCGGGACGGCGGCGTCCAATGTTGCGGCCCGTTTGGGCGTTCCCGCGCATTTGCGTCGCGAGGCGGCGTTGGCGGGTGCGGCTTCGGGTTTGGCGGCGATTTTTAATGCGCCGTTGGCGGCGGTCGCCTTTGTTTTGGAGGAGATTGTCGGTGATTTTAACAGTCGTCTGTTGGGTTCGGTTTTGATTGCGGCGCTTGTCGGGACTTTGATTTCCCAAGCGATTTTGGGTGGGGCGCCGCTTTTTACGATTCCTGCGGGAACGGGTGCCGGCTGGGAGCTTTATTGTTGTGTTCCTGCGGTTGCGGCGGCTTCGACGCTTTGCGGGCTGGCGTTCCAGTGGGCGGCGTTGCGGGTCAGGCGTTTTTCGGCTCCGTTGACGCGTTCGCATTTTTGGCTTCCTGCGTTGGCGGGGGCGTTTTCGGTCTGGGCGATCGGTTCGGCGGTGTTTTTGCTGACGGGGCGTTTGGGTGTTTTCTTTTTGGGCTATGACGATTTGACGGCGGCTCTCAACGGGGATTTGGTCTGGTGGGTCGCGGGAACACTGTTGGCGGCGAAACTTTTGGCGACGGTTTTGTGTTACGGGAACGGCGCCTGCGGGGGGATTTTTGCGCCGGCTTTGTTTTTTGGTGGGACTTGCGGTGCGGCGCTGGCGGGAGTGCTGGCTTTGTTTTTGCCGTCGTTGGGTCGGGAGGCGTTGATGACCTTGGCTGTGGTCGGGATGTGCGGCGGTTTTGCGACGGTGGTCCGTGCGCCGGTGACGGCGGTTTTGCTGGTTTTTGAGATGACGCATGATTTTTCGATGCTGCCGGCTTTGCTTTTGGGTGTTCTGATCAGTTTTTCTTTGGCGAAATATTTGGCGCCACGGGATTTTTATGATCTTGTCTTGGATCAGAATGGGGAGTCGGTCGAAAAATTCATACCGCCGCGCGACTTGCGGGCCTGGCATCATCTGACGGTCGGTCGCGTGATGCACGAGCCGGTCGCCGTTGTCGCGGGAACGGAGGATTCGTCGGCGTTTGAAAGATTGTTGGAGGAACATCGTTTTTCATATTTTCCCCGGATTGACACGCAGGGTTTGCCGTTGGGGATTGTTTCGCGGGAACGCCGCTGTCTGCCGGCGAAGACGGTCGGGCTTGAGGCGACGATCCTCGATGCGGAGCAGGCGCTGCTCGAGCAGGATCACGGCGTCGTGCTCGTTGTTGACGGGAACGGCAAATTGGCGGGTGTTTTCACCCTTCACGACATTTTGCGTTTGGAGACGCGTTTTGAGAACTGATGATTTTTCCTGTTTCTCAGGCGGACTTGGACTATTTGTGTTCCCGCGACAAAAAATTGGCGGCGGTCATCGGTCGCTATGGTCTTATCGGGCGGGAATGCGAGCGGGATTTGTTTGAGGCGGTCGTGCACAATATTGTCGCGCAGCAGATTTCCAACGCGGCGCAGGCGGCTGTTTGGGCGCGTTTGCGGGAACGCGCGGGCAAGATTGATGCGGGAACGCTCGCGCGTCTCGTTCCCGCGGATTTTGCAGCCTGCGGGATTTCGGAGCGCAAGGCGGGCTATATTCTTGACTTTGCCCAAAAAATCCGGGCGGGAACGTTTGATCTCGAGGCTTTGAAAACGATGGACGACGCGTCGGCGATCGCGGCGCTTTCGTCCTTGAAGGGGATCGGCGTGTGGACGGCGGAGATGCTGCTGCTTTTTTGTCTGCGCCGGCGCGACATTTTGAGTTTTGGCGACTGGGGAATTTTGCAGGGGCTCAAAAAAATTTATGGGCGTGAAAAAATAACGCGGGAATTTTTTGAGCGTTGCCGCCGGCGTTTTTCGCCGCTGGGCAGTGTCGCGAGTTTTTATATTTGGGCGGCGGCTGCTCCGCAGATCCATTATTGTCATTTTGAATCGCCGGCGGGAACGATGACTTTGGCGGAACAGGGCGGGGCGATTATTCGTCTGTCCTTTGGCGAAACGGCGGTTCCGACGGGAATTTTGGAGGACGGGAACGCGGTTTTGAAAAATGCCTGCGAGTGGTTGCGGCTGTATTTTGCGGGAACGGGAAAATTGCCGCCGCAGCCCAAGATAAAGTTGTCGGGAACGCCGTTTGAACTTGCCGTCTGGAGGGAGGCACGGCGGATAAAATACGGGCGTTCCCGCAGTTACGGCGACTTGGCGAAAAGCCTTGCGGACGGCGGCGGGAACGGCAAGAATCCGGCGCGTGCGGTTGCGCGGGCTTTGGGCAAAAACCCGGTTTTGATCTTTGTCCCCTGCCATCGCGTGATCGGCGGGAACGGCAGCCTTTGCGGCTATTCCGGAGGATTGGACAAAAAACGGGCTTTGCTGCGGCTTGAAAAAATCGCTTTTAGGGACGCGGTCAGCCTTGGATGATCTCGATGAGGATGCCGTCGGGATCGCGGATGAAAAAATAGTCGCGTCCCAGGCGTCCCTTTAAAATCTGCGGATTGTCGGCAATGCCGGCTTCGCTGAGTTTTTTTGCCGTCGAGACAATGTCGTCCGTGGCGAGGGCGAAATGTTTGCAGCCGAGCGTTTGGAGGTCGTCGGGGAGCGTTTTGCGATAGTCGGGCAGAGGCGCCGGATTTTTGTAGCAGAAGAGTTCGAGGATCGCGTTCCCGTTTTTCATCAGAGCGATGCGGAGGGCAGCGTCGGGACTTTGCCAGATTTTGTCGGGAACGAAGCCGAGCTGTTTGTAAAATTCGAGGCTTTGCTCGAGGCGGGAGACGCTGACGGCGATGTGGTCAAATTTTAGCATAGGGAATCCTCCGTTCATTTTATGTCATCCTGCGGGAGCCGACAAAGAAAAACGCTTGAAACGCTTTTGTCTTGATGTCATACTTTACTTGACAAATCGCATTAGGGTATATTATGCCCTGATTTTATCAACCTCAATTGAAACTACTATGATTATCTCGCAAGCGGAACTTGAATCGTTCACTTCTGTTGTGCAATCGCACCCACATGATTTTTTGGGAATGCATCCGGCTGTTGTCGAAGGGAAGTCCGGCATAGTTGTCCGCTGTTATCTCAAGGATGCGAAATCGGTCAAGGTCAAAAATCTCAAGACCGGCAAACTGTTTGAGATGCAGCGTTTGAGCGATGACGGTTTCTTTGAACTGTGGCTGCCGCGCAACAAGTCGCTTTTCGATTATCGTCTGCAGGTTGAGAGTTATGCGGGCGGGACGCGCGAGATTGCGGACGCCTATTCGTTCTGGCCGACGATTTCGGAGCAGGATCTTTATCTGATCAACCAGGGCACGGATCATCAGGTTTACAACAAGTTGGGCGCACATCTGCGGGAGATCAACGGCGTCAAGGGCGTTTCGTTTGCGGTTTGGGCGCCGTCGGCGCGCCGCGTTTCCGTCGTCGGCGATTTTAACGAGTGGGACGGCAGATACCATCCGATGCGGATGTTGGGCGCGTCGGGCATTTGGGAAGTCTTCGTTCCCGGCGTTCAGGCGGGCGCCAAATACAAATTTGAACTTCTCAACCAATACAATCCCGCGCCGTATTGCAAGATCGACCCCTGTGCGGTCGCCTTCGAGCCGCCGCCCAACAACGCCTGTATTGTCTGCGACCTTTCGCAGTTCCGTTGGAGCGACAAGGAGTGGATCGCCAAGCGCGACGCGACCCGCTGGCTCCAGAAGCCGATTTCTGTCTATGAGATGCATCTCGACTCTTGGCGGCGCGTTCCCGAAGACGGCAACCGTCCGTTAAACTATCGGGAGTTGGGCGAGCAGCTGTCAAAATACTGCAAGGAGATGGGCTTCACGCATGTGGAGATGTTGCCGCCGACGGAATATCCGTTCCCGCCGAGCTGGGGTTATCAGGTGACCGGTTTTTATGCGCCGACTAACCGTTACGGCTCGCCGCTTGATTTTATGGCGATGGTCGATAAGCTGCACGAGAACGATATCGGTGTGATCATCGACTGGGTGCCGGCGCACTTCCCGCGCGACGATTGGGCTTTGGCGGGTTATGACGGGACGCATCTCTATGACCACGCGGATCCGCGTCAGGGCGCACAGCCCGACTGGGGAACGCTGCTTTTCAATTTTGGCCGCTGTGAAGTCCGCGGATTTATGCAGGGCAGCGCTTTGTCGTGGATTGAGCGTTTCCACGTGGACGGTCTCCGCGTCGATGCTGTCGCGGCGATGCTTTATCTCGACTATTCCCGCAAGGACGGCGAATGGATCCCCAACCAATACGGCGGTCATGAGAATCTTGAGAACATCGAATTTTTGAGAAGCACCAACGATCTGGTGCACCATTATCATCCGGGCGTGATCACGATCGCGGAGGAATCGACATCGTTCGGCGGTGTCACGCATGCGACGCGCGATTACGGCTTGGGATTCGATTTCAAATGGGCGATGGGCTGGATGCATGACACGCTCGCCTATATGAAGGAGGACCCGATCAACCGCAAATACAATCACAACAAGATGACGTTTGCGATGTTGTATCAGTATTCGGAAAACTTTATGTTGGCGCTTTCGCACGACGAAGTCGTCCACGGCAAGGCGTCGCTGATCAACAAAATGCCGCAGCCTGACATGACGAGCAAGGCTGCCAACCTGCGCGCGCTCTACGGTTATATGTGGACCTGGCCGGGCAAGAAGACGTTGTTTATGGGCGGGGAGTTCGGACAGAGCCACGAGTGGAAATACGACGCCTCGCTCGACTGGCACCTGCTTGAATATCAGGATCACAAGGGCGTGCAGTTGGCGGTCAAGGATTTGAACAGCCTTTATCGCGGCGCGCCTGAAATCGCGGCGCTCGATCAGGATTACCGCGGTTTCGAGTGGATCAACGCCAACGACGGCGAAAACTCGGTCTATTCCTTTGTCCGCAAGAGCGCCAAGGAAGAGACGGTTTGGGTCGTGGTCAGCAACTTCACACCAGTCGCCCGCACTTATCGTTTGGGCGTTCCCGCGACGGGCGAATGGGTCGAGATCTTCAATTCCGACTCCAAACGCTACGGCGGTTCGGATATGCTCAACGGCAAGGTCGTCGCGGAGACGATCCCGTGGAACGACCGCCCGCAGTCCATCGAAATCCACCTGCCGCCGCTGGCAACCCTTATTTTCCAACAAAAAAAATAAATCGGGAACGCGCGGACGGGAACGCCAAAACGCCCTTTGGACGAAATGGACGGATTTTTGATCTGTCGCTTTTTCGGGGGCTTTAAAAAATTTCCGTTCCCGCGCCACCCCGTCGCAACATTATTGCGTCAGACCAATGACAACCAAAATATTCTCAATCGCAAATCAAAAAGGCGGTGTCGGCAAGACGACGACCGCCGTTAACCTGGCATGCGGGCTCGCCAAACAAGGCATTCCCACATTGCTGATCGACCTGGACTCCCAGGGCAACGCGTCGAGCGCGCTCGGGATCGAACGCGTAGAGGACGGCAGCCTCTACAATGTTTTTCTCGGCAACGAAAAAGTCACGGACAAGATCATCGATAGCGGACGAAAAAATCTGGATATGATTCCTTCGGAGCCCGATCTGGCGACGCTGGAGTCGGTGCTTTTGCAACAGGGCGGCAACTATCTCGCCCGCCTGCGCGAGATTTTGGCTCCGATAAAACGTTCCGGCAAATACGGCGTCGTGATCATCGACTGCCCGCCGGCTTTGGGACTGCTGACGATGAACAGCCTCGCGGCGGCGGACTATGTTCTGGTGACGCTCCAATGCGAATATCTGGCGCTCGAAGGTCTCAGCCAATGCCTGGGGCTGATTGAGGAGATTCGCGAGTCCAAGGCGAACGCGGCACTGCAGTTGGGCGGGATCCTGATGACGATGTTCGATGTCCGCACCTCTTTGTCGAAGGCGATCGTCGATGACGTGGCAAAGATGTTCCCGAAGGAGATTTTCAAGACAAAAATTCCGCGCACCGTCCGCCTGGGCGAAGCGCCGAGCTACGGCAAAAGCATTTTTGAATACGATGAACGCTGCATGGGCGCCTATTCCTATGCGGCGTTGGCGAAAGAGGTCATTAAGCGTTTCGCCTTAAAATAAGTTCTTGTCGCCCCTTATGCCGATTCTGGACAGACATATCTTGGGAGAGTGGTTGAAGATCTACCTCATGGTGCTCGGCGCCATGGTCGGAATGCTCACGATTTCCGCAATCTACAACAATTTTCAAGATCTCCTGGAATGGGAAGTGCCGCTGCTGCCGACTTTGGAATTCTTTTTGATGACGGCAATCGGTTTCTTGCCGGTGATCATTCCCGTGTCGATGCTGGTTTCGCTGCTTTTTATCCTGGGGCATTTTCACAAAAATCAGGAGCTCTCCGCCTGGCGCGCCGCGGGATTGAGCATTTTCCGCATCACGCGCTCGCTCTGGGCTGCGGGCTTGGGCATGTCGGTGCTGATGCTGTTGCTCAATGCGACGCTGGTTCCGTTCGCGTCGGAGGAGTCAGCGAAGATTTTGGCGCAGTATGAGTTGCGCTATCGTCAGGCGAAGGGTGAAAAAGTGATGATGCGCAGTCAGGGCAGGGAACTTTTTTATGACGACGCGGCGTCCGATCCCAAGCGCATCTGGAGCATCGCCAGTTTCAACCAATATTCGGGCTACGCCTTAAATGTTAACATTTTTGAATACGCGCGCGACGGCAGGTCTCTCAAGCGGGAGATTGTCGCGGAGAGCGGCACCTATGACGATTTCACGCGCGTGTGGACGCTGCGCAACGGTCGCGAGATCGTCTATCGGGACGGGATCGCCGTTCCCGTGAGCCAGCAGACTTTTGAGGAAAAGAAATTTTATGACTTTGCCGACGAAAATCCCCGCCTGATGGCGCTCGCCAACGAGGACGCTGACGATTTGTCGATCCCGGAGATCAACGAACTGGTGAAGGGCATTCGCGGGAACGACGAAAACCGCCGCCAGCTGGCAGCCTATGAAGTGCGCTACCATTCGATTCTGGCGAGCCCGTTCTGTTGCCTGATCGTCGTCGGGATCGCGATCCCGTTCGCGGTGGCGGGCGTCCGCACCAATCCGATGGTCGGCGTCTCCAAGTCCATCGCCCTCTTTGCGCTTTATTTTGTCTTGAACAATATTTTTAATATGCTCGGCGCCAAAATGATCCTGTCGCCGCTCGTAGCCGCCTGGGCACCCAATCTGATTCTTTTGCTCTACGCGGTGTTCCTGTGCAAAAAAATCAATTAGCCGTCTCCCTTCTTATTTTCTTAACAAGCCGTTCCCGTGCCGCGCATTTCCAAAAAAACCATCGATGAAGTCTTTGCCAATACGAGTATGTTGGCTTTGGCGCAGGATTATACGTCGATGACGCGCGCCGGCAGCCAGTGGAAGGGCTTGAGTCCGTTTACGGCGGAAAAAACCCCGTCGTTTTTTGTCAACGAGGACAAAAATTGCTATTACTGCTATTCGACGGCGCAGGGCGGCGGACCGATCAATTTTGTGATGAAGCTCGAAAATCTCTCGTTCCCGGAAGCGGTGGAGCGGCTGGCGCGCCGCTTTGGCGTCACCGTCGAATACGAGCAGACGGGCAGCGACGGCAATCCTTCGATCTTCAAATCCCTGCTGGAACTTCACGCGTTCGCCGTCTCCTATTTTTCGGAAGCCTTCAAAGCCCAAAATCCGGAGGCGCAGGCGGTGCGCGACTATTGGGAGACCCGACGGCGATTCAGCCCGGAGGTCGCCTACGATTTTAGCATCGGCTATCTGCCGCGCGGCGGCTCCCGCGACTTTTTGAAGGCTTTGACAAAAAAAGGTTTCAAGGAGGATGTGATTTTAAAGTCCGGTTTTTTTGGCAATATCGCCAACGCCAAGCCGCTCCCGCTCCTCGAGCGCCACGTGCAGTTTGAGGCGCGGCTGATCATCCCGATCCACGATATGCTCAACCGCGTCATCGCGTTTACCGCCCGGCAAATCCCCGGCATCACGCCCGATGTCGCTTGGGAAGAGGCAAAATACAAAAATTCCGCCGAGACGGAGATTTTCAAAAAAAGCCGCACGCTTTTTAACCTCAACCGCGCGAAACTCGAATATCAGATCGCCCAAAAAAAAGTCGGGGCGGATGATCGCGCCCTGCGGGAACGCGAATTGAAGCGCCAGCCCTTTGTCATCGTCGAAGGCCAGTTGGACGCGATTCGCTGCTATGTCAACGGGATGAAGACCGCCGTCGCGGGACAGGGGACGAGCATCACGCAGGAGCACATGGCGCTTTTGGCGCGCTATTCGACCCGCCTCGACTGTCTGCTCGACGCCGATGCCGCAGGACAAAAGGCCGCCCTGCGCCTGATGCCGCTCGCCTTCAAGGCGGGGCTTGAAATCTGTTTTTTGAGCGTTCCCGGAGGAAAAGATCCGGATGAGTTTTTGGCAAGTCGCGGTCCCGACGGCGTTAGGGAAATCCTGGAGACGCGCGTTCCCGCGACCAGCCTTTTGGCGCGCCGTTTCGAAGACGCTTCGCTCTCGGATGTCGAACGCCAACATTTGTTCGAGGACTGTTTTGAAATCATCTCGGCGATGGACTCCGTCGTTTCCCGCGAAGAGGCGGTCAACGATCTGGCGCGCCGCGTCGGCGTGATGCCGCAGGCGCTTTTGCAGGATTTCAGACGCTTTGTTTCAAAAAAAGCGGCGGAACTTTCAATGCGCGACGGCGTTCCCGTGAGGGCGGATTCCGAAGAAAAAACGGCAGCGCTCGAAAACCTCCAGGCGATGAGCGCCGAAGCCGACATTCTGCTCGTCCTGCTAAAACTGCACGAACCTTTGGTGCTCGCCCCCTTTGTTGACGGCACATTCCCGATGGACAGCGTGGACACCTCCCTCTGCGCCGGCTCGATCCTGAACCGTATAATATTAAGGGCGAGCGACGGCGAAGATATGAGAAACTGCAGTATTGACAGTCTGGCGGAAAATGATGAGGAGTCGTCCTTCCTCTCCCAACTTTTCATGCGGGAATTCGAGTCGGACAGCGAAAACGCTTCAGAACTCGCACAAAAGGCCCTGCGCCGTTTCTGCAAGGATTATTGTTTCAAGGAAAACAAAAGAATCCGCGGCGCATTTGCAAATCTGGCGCCCGGCGACCGCGAAAAATTCAAACGGCTGAGCGACGCCCTGAGACGCATCCAAGAGCTGGAAAAACAATTTTAAATTCACATTATAATTATGGCATCAAAAAAGACATCCGTAAAAAAATCCGTTCCCGCGAAGAAGACCGTTCCCGCGAAGAAAGCCGCTCCCGCGAAGAAAGCTGTTCCCGCGAAGAAAGCCGTTCCCGCGAAGAAGGCCGTTCCCGTGAAGAAGGCTGCTCCCGCGAAGAAAGCTGTTCCCGCGAAGAAGGCTGTTCCCGTGAAGAAAGCCGTTCCCGCGAAGAAGGCTGTTCCCGCGAAGAAAGCCGTTCCCGTGAAGAAGGCCGCTCCCGCGAAGAAAGTTGTCGCTCCCGTTGAGGAAAAAGCTCCGGAAATCCCGAAGGCGGTGATCGGTGAGGTGCAAAATGTCCGTCGCGTCGAGGTCAAGCTTTCCCCGCTCGACCGCAAGCGTTTGGCGGAAAAAAACAAACGTGCCGAAGCCGCGCAAAAGCGCATTATGGAGCGTCTCCGTCAAAATCCGTCGGACGCCTTGGCGAACATCGACCAGGAGGAGATGAACCACCACATCGAAAATCTCAAAAATATCGGCGACAAAAAAGGCTATGTCACACTGGAAGACATCAACAATGAAATTCCTGCGATCGAGACCGACGCCGCGCTTTATGAAAATATTTTCGACATCCTCAACCTCTCCAACATCCGCTACCTGGACTCGGACGAGGAGGATGCGCTCCGCCTCAAACTCAGCCTGGAAGAAGAGGAGGAACTCCGCCAGACCGTCGCGCGCTCGGACGCTCTCGACGATCCCGTGAGAATGTATCTCCACCAGATGGGACAGACAAAACTGCTCGAAAAAGAGCAGGAAATCGAAATTTCGACCCGCATCGAACAATGCCAGACGCGCGCGCTGAAAGCCATCTGCTCGCTCTGGTTCACATTCCCGGATCAGATCGCGCTCGCAAAAGACCTCATGGAACGGGCCGAACGCTACGACCGCGTCATTCTCGAAAAACGGATTCATCCGCGCGACGAATACATGAAACAGTTGCCGCGAATCATCAAAAACGCGGAAAAACTGAATGAAAATATCGTAAAAGCCTGGGAAAAATACACAAAGGCGGTCCACGCTGACGAAAAACGCGAAAAACTCGCATACGTCGAAAAACTCGAACAAAGTATTTTGAAAATCTCAAAAGAGTTTTGCTTCAAACCCGATATTTTTGAAGAACTCGAGAAAAAATACAGCAAAGACATCGAACTCGTCCGCGACCTTCTCAACAAACGCGATCTTATCTTGAAAAAAGACCGCCGCGCGATCAACATCCCGCTGGACTCCGTCAAAAAAGAATTGCTGAAAATCGAGCGGAAGATGCATGTCGCCCCCGAAAAGCTCCTCGAGGTGCACCGCGAGTTCGCCGACGCCAACGAGGGCGCGCGAAAAGCAAAGGACGAGATGATCAACGCCAATTTGCGATTGGTAATCTCGATCGCAAAAAAATACACCAATCGCGGACTCGCCTTCCTCGACCTGATCCAGGAGGGCAACATGGGACTGATGAAGGCTGTCGATAAATTCGAACACAATCGCGGTTTCAAGTTTTCAACCTACGCGACCTGGTGGATCCGCCAGGCGATCACGCGCTCGATCGCCGATCAGGCGCGCACGATCCGTATTCCCGTCCACATGATCGAAAACCTGAACAAGGTGATGCAGACCCAAAAAATGCTTTTCCAGGAAAACGGTCACGAGCCGACGGTCGAAGAGCTCGCCAAGGCGGTCGGACTCGAAGTCGAAAGGGTGCGGGAGATCTTGAAAATGTCCCAACACCCGATTTCCCTGAGCACTCCGGTCGGTGACGGCGAAGACACGAGCTTCGGCGACTTTATCGAAGACAAAAGCGCGGAAGACCCCCACGACAAGGCGTCGGCGGCGCTTTTGCGCGACACGATCGAGGAAGTGCTCGCGACCCTGACCGAACGCGAGAGCGAAGTTTTGCGTTACCGCTACGGTCTCAAGGACGGCATCGAGCATACCCTCGAAGACGTCGGAAAAATCTTTGAAGTCACCCGCGAACGCATTCGTCAGATCGAGGCGAAGGCCCTGCGCAAAATGCGCCACCCGACGCGCTTGCGCAAACTCAACGGCATTTTTGAAACCGGCGACGAGCAAAACGGCCCCGGCTTCAACCAGCTCGCCAACGATGACGACGAGGACGAAAAATAATCGGAAATCCGCGCGGGAACGCCCGTTCCCGCGCTATTTTGAAACTTTATGCCCAAAGAACTGACATTTGAACAGGAACTGAAAAAACTGGAAACGGTCGTCGAATCGCTCGAAGGCGGCAACGTTTCCCTGGAGGATTTGGTCAAACGCTACGAGGAAGGAATGGAACATTTGAAAAAATGCCGCGCCAAACTCGCCGACGCCGAACTCCGCATCCGGCAACTCCGCTCCGTCGATGCCGACGGGAACGCACAAACGGACAAAATGGAATAAAATGAAAACACAACTTATCTTAGCTGTCGATCTTGAAGACAAAGAGCAGGCGAAGGCATTGCTCGAAAAACTCCGCGGCAAACTGACCTATATCAAAATCGGTTTGCAGCTTTTCACCAAATACGGTCCCGCCATCGTCGATGAATTTGCGGCGATGGGCTTCAAAATCTTTTTGGATCTCAAACTCCATGACATCCCCAACACCGTCGCGAGCGCCATCAAAAGTCTGCGCGGCAAACCGATCGAGCTGCTGACCATTCACACGCTCGGCGGGAACGCCATGATGGCGAAGGCTGTCGAGACAGCTAAGGAAGTCCTGCCCGACACACGGCTGCTCGGCGTCACCGTCCTCACCTCCATGGACACGGCGCAACTCAACGGCATCGGCATCGGACGCGAACCGATGGAACAGGTCGAAGTCCTCGCAAAACTCGCCGTCGCCTCCGGCATGAAGGGACTCGTCTGTTCACCGCTCGAACTGCCCGCCCTGCGAAAATTTTTGGGAGAGGAAATCGCCCTGGTGACACCCGGCATCCGCCCCAAGACCGCTTCGCTCGATGACCAGAGCCGCATCATGACCCCGGCGGACGCCGCCGCGGCAGGCGCGTCTTATATCGTTGTCGGACGCCCGATCCTCAAAGCCGACGATCCCGCCGCCGCCGCATTGGCAATCCAGGCGGAACTGGCGTAAAAAGTTTTTATCGTGTCGCGGGAACGGGATTTTCGGCGTTCCCGCGATTTTTTTAGCAGATTTATTTTTCCACAGTGCTGCCCATTTTTGACATTCGCGAACGCCTGCGCCAAGCCGCCGCGGGAACGGAAAAACGTTTGATTTTGCAGGCGCCGACCGGCAGCGGCAAATCGACAAAAATCCCGCAGTTTCTGGTCGATGACGGCCTCGTTCCCGAAGACCGGCAGGTCGTCGTTTTGCAACCGCGGCGACTGCCGACGCGTATGCTCGCGGCACGCATCGCTCAGGAACGCGGCGAAAATCTCGGCGAGACCGTCGGCTATCAAATCCGTTTTGATCGCGTCGAATCCGCAAAAACCCGCATCAAATTCGTCACGGAAGGATTGTTGTTGAGACAATTGCTCGGCGATAAAAAAAGTTCCCGCAAAATCGGCGCCGTCGTTTTCGACGAGTTTCACGAACGCCATCTCTATTCGGATCTGACTTTGTCGCTGGCGCTGGAAATCCAACGGCGGGAACGGCCGGACCTGCTGATCGTCGTGATGTCGGCGACGCTCGACACGGAGCAGCTGCAGACCTGCCTGACGCCCTGTGAGGTGCTGACGGCAGAGGGGCGGGCGTTCCCGATCGAGATCGATTATTTTTCCTCCGCACAGCTCCAGGACCGCACGGCGCGCTTTGTCCGCCGGATTCCGGTTTGGGAACATGCCGCGGCGGCGTTTCGCCGGGCTTTTGCGCACGAGCCGGAAGGCGATTTTCTGATTTTTATGCCGGGAGCCTACGAGATCAACCGGACGATCGAGGCGATCGCGGGAACGCCCGAAGGCCGCGACTGTGAGCTCTATCCGCTCTACGGCGATCTCTCCGCGGCGGCTCAGGACCGGGCGGTGGCACCGTCGGCGGCGGGAACGCGAAAAGTGGTGGTCGCGACCAACGTCGCCGAGACGTCGCTGACGATTCCGGGCATTCGCGTGGTCATCGACAGCGGTTTGGCGCGTCAGGCGCACTACGACCCGCATCGCGGCGTCAATATGCTGCTCGTTGAGCCGATCTCCAAAAGCTCCGCCGAACAGCGCGCCGGCCGCGCGGGACGGACGGCACCGGGGTATTGTCTGCGCCTCTGGTCAAAAACCGAACAGGAACATCGCGCGCCGCGGGACCTTCCCGAAATCAGGCGCGTGGAGCTTTGCGAAACCCTTTTGCTTTTGAAATCCGGAGGGATCGGAGACCTGACGGCGTTCCCGTGGTTTGAAGCACCGCCGCAGGACGCAGTCGAACACGCGCTCGAAACGCTCCGTTCCCTTGGCGCGCTCGACTCCGAAGACGCACTGACGCCGGTCGGCGCACGTATGGCGGCGTTCCCGCTGCACCCGCGCTATGCGCGAATGTTTTTGGCGGCATCCCAGTCCGGCTGCCTTGAGTCTCTCGCGACAATCGCCGCATTGGCGCAGAGCAAGGACATCGTTCCCGCCGACGCGGGGACGCCGGATCTTGACGATTCGGACTTTTTTTGCCGCCTCAAAATGCTCGCGGGAACGACGCTTTCTTTCCCGATGCGGCAGATTTTGAGATTGCGGGAACAGTTTTTGAAAATTGCCCGCGCGCAGGGATTGAACTGCACGGACACGGCGGAGGATCTTTCGGAGGCCTTGCGCCGCTGCCTTTTGCTGGGCTTTGTCTCCAACTTGGCAAAACGGATCGATCGCGGCACGCTGCGCTGTCGTCTGGTGAACGGGCGCGGCGGCGAACTCCGCAAGACGAGCGCGGTGCGACAGGCGGAATTTTTGGTGGCGGCGCAAATCGACGAGATTCAGGCGCGCGGCGAAACGACCGTCTATCTCTCGCTTGCGACGGCAGTCCGCCGCGAATGGCTCGACGAATATTACGGGAACGAAATCCAATCGCAGATCAGCGCCGTCTATGATGCGGGACAAAAACGGGTGATCGTCAAAAGCGAAAAAGTTTTTCGCGGACTCGTGCTCGACAGCAAGGAGACGCCCGATGTCGTTTGCGACGCGGCGGCGGGACTTTTGGCAAAAGAGGTGCTCGCCGGACATTTGAAGCTCGAAGCCTGGGACGAACGCGTCGAGGCGTGGATCAACAAGGTGAATTTCGCCGCCAAATATCTGCCGGAACTCGGCATCGCCCCCATCGACGGCGAGGCGCGGCAGATGATGATCGAGGAAATCTGTTTCGGGGCGACCTCCTACAAGGAAATTCGCGAAAAATCCCCCTGGAAAACCCTTCACAGCTGGCTCTCGCGTGAACAGGCGATGGCGATGGAAAAAATGCTGCCGGACTCCCTGTCGCTCCCGCGAAAAAAACATCCCGCAAAAATCGTCTATACCGAAAACTGCGAAGCCGTGCTCGCCGCCACTGTCCAGGAACTCTACGACTGTCCGGGAACGCTCCTGCGCATCTGCAACCGCAAAGTCCCGCTCCTCATCGAAGTTCAATCGCCCGCGCACCGCACTTTCCAGCGAACCCGCGACCTGGACGCGTTCTGGAAAACTTCCTACGAAGGCGTCAAAAAAGAACTCCGCGGCCGCTACCCCAAACACGAATGGCGGTAAGGCGGCTGAAATCCCTCCGTTGACTTTTTTAGCTTTTTTTTTTGCGGTTTTTGGGTAAAATATTGTTGCGCAGCGGCACGCAAAATTCAGTTTTTTTTTTCAACCCCGACCGCTTTGAAAAACTATGTCCAATAAAATTAAAAAACTTAAAAAAGTTCAATCCTCCCACAAATATTACGGCGATTCGTCGGACGGCGATCCCGTTTTAAAAAAAGTTTTGCTGGCGGGAGTCGGCGTTTTAGCCGTCGCGGGTCTCGGCTTGGTGGCGTTTTATTTCTGGAACAAAAAAGAGCCGGCACCCAAGCCGCTTCCGGTCGCAGAGCAAAAGACCGATCCCGCGGAGGAAGCGCGCTTGCGGGAAGAGATTGAGGCCCTCAACCGGTCGGCGGCTCAGGCGGACGACAGCGAAAAACGCGCCATGGGCGAACGCTTTTACAACGAGGGACTGGCAAATTATCGTGCGGGAGATTTTGCAGCGGCGGAAAAAAATTTTGAAAAATCCAATTCATACGGCATTCGCGAGGGCGGCAAGTATCTGATTTTTTGCCAGCTGAAAAACGGGCGCTTCACGCAGGCGTTCCCGAAAGTCGAAAAACTGGCGCGCGACGGGGATGAGGAGGCGATTCTTTTTTTGGCGGACGAATATCTCTCGGGAGACGAGACCGGAACGGATGTTCCCGCCGCCGTCGGCTATTTGACGCTGCTTGCGGAAAAAGGCTCGAAGGAGGCGCAACGGCGTCTGGCAAAAATTTATAGCGCGGGCGCGGACGGCGTTCCCGCAGATGCGTTTTTGGCGGAAAAATATTTGCGCAGCCTAGCGAGCGACGACGAAGCGGTCGCAATCGATTTGGCGTCGCGTCTTTTGAACGGGGTCGGCGTCGCCAAAAATGACGCGGCGGCGGTGGCACTATTGACGGAATGGCAGGAGAAAAGCTCGAGGGCAGCCTATTTGCTCGGCAATTGTTTCTATGACGGCAGAGGAACGGTGAAATCCAAGAAAAAAGCCTTGGATTTGTGGCAGGCAGCCGCGGCAAAGGGCAATCGCGACGCGCAGGAAATGCTGGAGCGTTTCGGTGACAAAAAAGTTCAAAAAGCGAACAGGGACGAGAATGCCGTTGTCAGAAAACAGGGCCTGCTCCCGAAACATTCCGTGATAAAAATCCCCAACCATCCGCGCTATTTGGGCAAATATGAAGTGACGCAGGCGCAATATTTGGCGATTATGGGCACAAATCCCTCGGCGTTCAAGCCCTCGGGCAAAAAATCGAACGCGCATCCCGTGGAGAATCTTTCAAAGGAGGACGCGCTGCTTTTTTGCGTCAAACTGACACGCTATGAAGCGGAGCAGGGCTGGCTCCCCGACGGTTACGAATACAGCCTGCCGACGCAAAATGACTGGATTTCCTCGTGGCGCGCGTCCAAGGGGCTTCAGCAGCAATACAGCAATTACAAGCAAGTCGCGTGGTTTTCGGAGACCGCCAAAGGAATGACGCATCCCGTCGGAAAACTTTCCTCCAATCCGCTGGGCTTCAAAGATATGCTCGGCAACGTCTCGGAACTGACGCTCGACGGACCTTGCCTCGGCGGCAATTATGCGCAATGCGGCCACAAGCATCTCCGCTGCGCGGAAGGACAGACGAACGCCAAAAAATCCCGTTCGAAAAAAGTCTGGACTTCCCGCGACAAGGTTTCTGTCGAACAAGGCGGGGAACACAAGCACCGCGATTCGTGTTATTGCACGCACGGCGCATCCGGAGCCGCCTGCCAATATGCGGAGACCTCCCGTCCGTCGGACTGGAAGATGCTGTCGCTTGGCGACTTTGAGCTCCCCGCGGGAACGCGCTCGGGCAGAGTCGGTTTCAGAGTGGAGCTGACTGACCGCAGGGAAGATTTCGCCTCGACGATCCTGGGCATCCCGTATAAGTCCGTCGAACTCCCGCCGGAATTGTAGGCGCCGCGGGAACGCTTTTCGTTTGAAGCGCAATCTTGCGGGTGTTATGCTTGGGGTATGAAAAGAAAATTGCCGGTGGAATTGGATGCGGTTTTTTCCGAATCGTTTTCGGCGACGGGAACGGAACGTCCGTCGTGGGACGAATATTTTATGGCGATGGCGCTTCTGGTCGCTTTGCGCTCCGCCTGCGGCCGTCTGCATGTGGGCTGCGTCTTGGTTTCCTCGGGCAAATATCCCAACCGCGTGATCGCGGCGGGCTACAACGGTTTTTTGCCGGGTGCGCCGCATTGTTCCCAGGTGCGCGACGGCCACGAGCAGGCTACGGTTCACGCCGAGCAAAACGCGATCAGCGATGCGGCAAAACGCGGCGTTTCCGTTCAGGGTGCGATCGCCTATATCACTCACTTCCCGTGCATCAACTGCGCCAAAATCCTGGCGGCGGCGGGCATTTCGGAAGTGCGCTATTTTCACGACTATCACAACGACGATTTGGTGTTGCCGCTGTTTGAGAGCGTCGGCATCAAGGTGACAAAACTCGATTTTTAAATGGCGAAAAACGACAAGGACAAGCTCCTGTGGCAAAATCTCAGCGGCAAATTCTTGCTGTCGATGCCGCACCTTGCGGAAGAGCCGTTTCGCCGTGCGGTGATCTGGCTGCCGAGATTTGACGCCGACGGCGCGCTCGGTTTTGTCCTTTCGTCGCCGATGGGAAAAACCTTGGGCTCGGCCTCAATCTGTTTTACGGGAACGCCGGCGCAACATTTGCCGCTGATGTGCGGCGGCCCCGTCGAGCCGGAACAGCTGGCGATCATCGGGACAGGGGAAGATCCGGTAAATCACCGCTGGTCGGTTTCGTCCAATATGGAACTGGACGAGGAACTTTTCAAATCCCTGCAATTCCGCCCCGACGCCATCTGCATGGCATTTTCGGGCAGGGCGGAATGGGCGCCCGGTCAACTCGAAGACGAGCTGAAAAGGAAGACGTGGATTTCGCTGCCGGCGGATTTTGTGGAAACCCGGCATTTTTTTGCCGAGGTCGAACTCGACGCGCGACGGGAAGACCGCCGCGATTTCAAAGGTGTCCTGTGGAGCCGGATTTTGGCGAAACAGTCGCGTCCGGATTTTCGCGCCTTGTCCCGCCTGCCTTACGAAAAAGACGATCTGAACGACAGTTAGCGTCCGGATTTCATTTTTGACTCGCTCCCCGACCTGTGTTAAACTTTCGGGTATGAAGCATAATTCGTTGATTACCCTGGCTCTTGCTTCGATCGTATGCGTTTTGGGCGCATGTTCGGAACAGGAAGAAAATGTCAAAAATAACGTTCCCGCAGAAAATGCCGCGCCGTCAGAAAATACCGTTCCCGCCGCGGAGGCTGCCGCTCCCGAACAGGCGATGGATACGGTTCAGGATGCCCTGGAATCTGTGAGCAAGATCGAAGCGGCTCCGGATGTGATGCCGCTCGACTGGCACGACCGCATCGAGCCCGCGATCGAAGAGGCGAAGGCGAACGGCAAGCTGCTCCTGCTCGAATTTACAGGCAGCGACTGGTGCCCGCCGTGCCGCATTTTGCGCGGACGGATTTTCCCCGCGCAGGAATTTGTGGATTTTGCAAAAGAGAAGTTCGTCTTTGTCGAACTGGATTTCCCTCGCAACAAAGCCGTGACGGATGAAACCCGCGAATACAACGAGCGCCAGGAAAAAGCCTTTTTTGTCCAGGCGTTCCCGACCGTTTATATCGTCGATCCCGCGACGGGCGTTCCCGTGGGAGATGTGAGCGGCGTCAGTGCCAAAGACACGCCGGCGACCTATGTCGCGCGTTTTGCGGAGGAATACGCGGCAGCCTGCGACAGGATCACTGCCTTGGCGCTGGCTCGCGGGACACAGGATCCCGTCAAACGCGCCGTTTTGCTCCATGAGATTTATCAGGCGGTTCCCGCAACGCTCCAGCGTTTTTATCGCTCACAGCTCGAAGAGGAAATCATCGCGGCGGACCCGAGCGACCCCTTCAATCTCGTCGCCGCCCACAACCAGCGCCTGGCGTTGGAAAAGCAGGTGAACGACTTTAAGGCCTTCATGGAAGGCGTCGCCAAAATTTATGCGGCAGGTCGCGGCGATCCCCAAAAAGTCGCGGCGGCGGACAAACAGGTTCTCGAAGCCCTTGAGCCGATTTTGGCAAATCCAGAACTCGAACCGCGTATGCGCCAACTTTATCTTTATCATGTTAAATTGCCGATCATCTGTACCCAACGCAATATGCCGGCGATTTTGGATACCTACAGAGAGATTGTCGCCATCGACCCCAACTCGAAAGAAGGGCGCGACGCGGGGATGCTTTTGAAATTTAACGAACAGGCGCAACAGGAAAAAGCAGCCGCCGGACAACAATAGGATTTCGCGTTCCCGCTACCGGTGCGGGAACGCTCTTTTTTTTACCCATTAAACGAACACAAAAAAATATGTCAAATCCCGTAACATTCAAATATCAGGCCCCGTTCCCGCTGGGCGAAGACAAGACGGAATATTATCTGCTGACGAAAGATTATGTCTCCGTTGGCGAATTTGAAGGACACCCGATCCTCAAAGTCCAAAAAGAAGGACTCACGGCAATGGCGAACGCGGCGTTTCGCGACGTCTCGTTCATGCTCCGCCGCTCCCACAACGAACAGGTCGCAAAAATCCTCAGCGATCCCGAAGCCAGCGAAAACGACCGCTATGTCGCGCTGACCTTCCTCCGCAACGCAGAAGTCGCCTCCAAGGGAAAACTCCCTGTCTGCCAGGACACGGGAACGGCGATCATCCACGGCGAAAAAGGCCAGCAGGTCTGGACGGGCTGCAACGACGAAGAAGCCCTCTCGCTCGGCGTTTTCAAAACCTACACCGAGGAAAATCTGCGCTATTCCCAAAACGCGCCGCTCAACATGTATGACGAAGTCAACACGCGCTGCAATCTGCCCGCCCAAATCGATATCGAGGCGACACACGGCATGGAATACAAGTTCCTCTGCGTCACCAAAGGCGGCGGCAGCGCCAACAAGACCTACCTCTACCAGGAAACGAAGGCTCTGCTCAATCCGCAAAAACTCGTTCCGTTTTTGGTTGAAAAAATGAAAACGCTCGGCACGGCGGCTTGCCCGCCTTATCACGTGGCGTTTTGTATCGGCGGCACCTCGGCGGAAAAAAATCTCCTGACCGTCAAACTCGCCTCGACGCACTACTACGACGAACTCCCGACCAGCGGGAACGAAGGCGGGCAGGCGTTCCGTGATGTCGAGCTGGAAAAGCAGGTGCTCGCCGAAGCGCACCGCATCGGACTCGGCGCCCAATTCGGCGGCAAATACTTCGTTCACGATGTCCGCATCGTCCGCATGCCGCGCCACGGCGCGTCCTGTCCCGTCGGTATGGGCGTTTCCTGCTCCGCCGACCGCAACATCAAGTGCAAGATCAACAAGGACGGCATTTGGATCGAAAAACTGGACGACAATCCCGGCGAACTCATTCCCGAAAATCTCCGTCAGGCGGGCGAGGGCGACGCCGTCAAAATCAATCTCAACCGCCCGATGCCGGAAATCCTGAAGGAACTTTCAAAATATCCCGTCGCCACGCGTTTGTCCCTCACGGGAACGATTATTGTCGGACGCGATATCGCGCACGCGAAACTCAAGGAACGCCTCGACCGCGGAGAAGCACTCCCGCAATACATCAAGGACCACCCGATCTATTACGCCGGTCCCGCCAAAACGCCGGCGGGAATGGCTTGCGGTTCGATGGGCCCGACAACGGCGGGACGTATGGACTCCTATGTCGATCTCTTCCAGGAAAACGGCGGCTCGATGATCATGCTCGCCAAAGGAAACCGCTCACAGGCCGTGACGGATGCCTGCAAAAAACACGGCGGTTTTTATCTCGGCTCCATCGGCGGTCCCGCGGCAATCCTGGCACAAAACAACATCAAATCC
The DNA here is from genome assembly GCA_024697185.1 of Opitutales bacterium. Lineage (GTDB taxonomy): Bacteria > Verrucomicrobiota > Verrucomicrobiia > Opitutales > UBA953 > Spyradosoma. Next base: position 24,917 of record JAILGB010000019.1, read on the forward strand.
ATCGAGTGCGTCGAATACCCCGAACTCGGCATGGAGGCGATTTGGAAAATCGAAGTCGAAAACTTCCCTGCGTTCATCCTCGTGGACGACAAGGGCAACGATTTCTTCAAACAGATCAAGCCGCTTTGCCCCTGCGCCAAAAAATAAGCGCGCCGTCTGAAAAAAAAGCGTTCCCGGGAGGATTTCTCTCGGGAACGTTTTTTTGTCGCGGGAACGCGTCAAAAAGCGCGAGGACTTTTTGAGGTCCGCGGGAACGCGGGTTTTTAGTGCGGCGGTCCGAAATTTGCAGCCTTGTGTTTCGCTTTTTGTCCCGCCGCGATGGCGTTGCCGTCCGCGTCAAAAATCTCGCTGCGCGAAGGGCGCGTGGTCGAGATGACGTCGCCGGTCTTGGCGCCTTCGAGGATTTGGACATAGTCGAGGGTGCTGATGCCGGCTTTGATTTCGCGGCGTTCAAAATGATGCTCGGCTTTTTTGACAAAAATATACCGTTTGTTGTTTTCGATAAAAATGGCGTTGGTCGGGATAGCGGGAACGCCGCTTTCCGAGCAGACGAGAATGGCGAGGTTGGCGCTGGTGCCGGGACGGACGAGCTGTTCGCCGCTTGTGAAATTGACGCGGACAGGAAACTTGTAGAGGGTCGCACTGTCCTGGACGCCGAACGAGGAGAGGTAGTTGACCGTTCCCGTAAAATGCGTTCCCGGGATCGAGTCGAAACTGAGGCGCGCCGTGGCTCCGATTTTGATTTTGTTGCACTCGATCTCGTTGAGGTCGGCTTCGACGCGCAGGCTGCTCATGTCGTTGATTTTCATAAGCGTCGTGCCGTTGGAGAACGAGCCCGCGCCGGAAATGACGTTCCCGACAAAGACGTTGAGGTCGGAGATCATTCCGTCGTGCGGCGCGACGATTTTTGTTTTCGCGAGTTCGATTTTCGCGTTGTCGAGCGCCGCCTGGGCGATTTCGAGTTGGAGCTTGTCGCTTTCAAAACTCGTGACGGCGTTGAGATAGTCCTCCTCGGAGGCGAAATCGTTTTCAAAAAGCTGCTTGATGCGCTTCATGTCCCGCTCGGATTTTTCGACGGAAAGCTGCCGCTGGCGCACCGTCCGGTCATGGGAATCGACCGTCGTCTGGTAGGTTTGCGGGTCGATTTCGCAGAGGAGCTGGCCTTTTTGGACAAACTGCCCGTTTTCGACGGGAATCCTGATGATGCGGCCGTTGATCTCGGATTTGATTTCCGTGACGGTCTCCGCCTTGACAAATCCGGAGACGTTGACGGTCTCTTCGAGGTCGCGCTCGGCGACGACGACGGTTTGGACGGCGGGCAGGTCGGCGTTCCCGCCGGAACTGTCCCCACAGCCGCTCCAGACGGCGGGAACGGCGAGGAGGATTAAAAATTTGCAGATGGATTTTGTGTTCATAAATTTTTTATTCTTGCCAGATAAAACCGTAATCGCTGAGGATGCGGCCGTCGAGGCGGTGGACTTTGGATCGGGTGACGGCGACATCGTATGCCGCCTGGATAAGGGCGAGGCGCGCGCTGTCGAGGCTGTCCTGGGCGGAGATGACGTCTGTGAGCGAGCAGGCGCCGACATTGTATTTCGCGATTTGCGCTTCAAAGGCTTCGTGTTGCATGCTCAGGGATTTTTTTGCCGCATCGAGGCGTTCCCGCGCGGCTTCTTCCGCACGCCAGGCGGCGCGGGCGTTGAACATGGCGCTTTGTTCCGCCTGTGCGATGGCGAGCGTCGCGCTCTCGCGGGAACGCACCGCCTGGCGGAGGGCAGCCCGGCTCGCCCTGAAACCGACCGGCATCGAGAGTCTCAGCCCGGCGGAAAGATTGTAGCCGGTGCGGTCCGCGACGCCGCCGACGGCATAACGGGGCGAACTTTCGCGTCCGCTGGCTTCTGCGCCGAGGATGAGATCGAGATTGGCGCGGTCGTTGTCGCGGGCGACATCGATGTCGATGTCCGCTTTTTCGCGTTCGAGTTCCCGGATGCGGGATTCGATGTCAAAGGCGCGCACCTGCCGGATCCAGGATTGGAACTCCGGCATCGGCGTCCCGGCGTCGTCGAGCAGGGAGGAGACCTGATAGACTTCGAGACTTTCGCTTCCCGTCTGCCCGAGGATTTTGCGCAGGGCGTCGTCCGCGTCCTGGACAGACTGCCTTGCGGAGACGAGGGAGACGCGACGGCTGGCGACATCGGCTTCGGCGCGGAGGATGTCTTCTTTTGTCGCGGATTTGAGCGTGCGCTTTTTCTTTGTCTGTTCCAAAACCAGCTCGGCGTAGCGCAGCGAGGAGAGACGGGCGAAAATGAGGGCGTAGTTGGCGGAGAGGTTCCAGTAGGCGACCTCCGTGTTGTAAATGAGATCGAGCGTGTTTTCGCGCAGATTGAGCGCGCTTTGGTCAATGTTCTTTTGCGCGCGCGCGACCGCGGCAAGATTGATCTCGCTGCCAAAACCTTTCAACAAGGGCTGGGCGATCTCGATACCGACCGACGCGCGGGAATCGGGATCGACAAAGGTGCCGGTGTTGTATTGGCGGTTAAAGCCGCTGTAAATCGTGGCGGTCGTTCCCGTCTGAAATTTTTTGTTGAGCGCGATTTCGTTGTTCCACGAATGCCCGTATGTGCCGCGACTCTGACTGCGCAAATAAGGCGTTCCCGTATTGTTGTAGGTGCTGGAGGCGGTCAAGGTCGGGTCAAACTGCGCATCCGCGATCTCGAGACTCTCCCGGACACGCTCGTGCTCCGTTTGGGTGACGAGCAGGCCCAGATTCTGTTTGAGCGCCACGGGAACGGTGTCGGCGAGGGAAATCTTCTGACCGGCATTGACCAATTTTTTTACCTCGTCCGCCGTAACGGGTTTCACAAGCAGATTTTCCTTTTGGAGACTCGTCGCCTGCGCGCTAAAAAGATCGACGGCGGAGGGCGCTTCCTCCGCGGGAACGGCAAGGAGCGCGGGAACGGCGATGTTGAGGGCGGCAAATAAAAAAAGGGGTCTCATCGCTCACATTATAGTTTTTTTAAAATCGGCTTGCAAAGGAAATAAAAATAGAATTTGCCCGACGAATAATAAAAAATTTGAATTATCATTTTTTTTGTGGTAAAATAAAAATGAATTGAACTTTATTTATTACCATAACGGAAAGTTAAATTAAAATGAAAAAAACAGTAAAGAAGACAGTAACGAAGAAATCGACCGGCACTAAGGCTGCGGCGACGAAAACGTCGGCAGTCAAAGCTGTTGCAAAAAAGGTTGTCGCCAAGGAAAGCCCGGCAAAAAAAGCCGAGATTAAAGCCAAGGCCTCCAAAATCACTCGTGTTGTCGCTCATATTGACGTGGGATGGGGTCACGCGCTTTACATCCGCGGCGAGGGCGCCGGCTTGAGCTGGCAGCAGGGCGTGCCGATGATTTGCGAAAAAAACAACGAATGGCACTGGGTCGCCGAGACGGACATCAGCCCGATCGTCTTCAAAGTCCTCGTTGACGACAAAATCTGGGCGCAGGGCGAAAACGTCACCATCAACGCCGGCGACGTTCACCTCTCCGAACCCAAGTTCTAATAGCCGTAAAAAATTCCAAGGATTGTTCCTCGAAATGCCTTTTCGGGGAACATCTTTTGTTTTGCCAATTTTAAAAAATTGACTTAAGATATATTTAAATTTCAGTTTTTATCCCCCAATATAAATTCGACTATGAATTTATCCCCTGTTTTTACCACAATTGCGCTTTCGGCGCTGGGCTGCGGTTTTGCCGTTGCCGCCGACAACCGCCCCAACATCATCTACATTATGAGCGATGACCACGCCTATCAGGCGATTTCCGCCTACGGTCATCCGATCGGACAGCTGGCGCCGACGCCCAATATCGACCGCATCGCCAAGGACGGCGTGCTTTTTATGCGCAACTACTGCGCCAATTCGATTTCGGGTCCCTCCCGCGCCTGCATCGTCACGGGCAAGCATTCTCACGCCAACGGCTACATGAGCAACGAATGGGGCGGATTTGACAACCGCCAGAACAACGTCGCCAAGGTTTTCCGCAAGAACGGCTATCAGACGAGTCTCGTCGGCAAATGGCACATCCCGGCGGACCCGACAGGCTTTGACAGCTGGCAGGTCTTCTTGGGTCAGGGCGTCTATGTCAACCCGGATCTGCATTGCGGCAACATCGCCGGACGCGTTCCCGCGGGAACGCCGGTCAATTTTGGCGGGCAGATCGTCCGCACCAACAAAAACGGTGTCGCCGTCCCGACAGGCTATTCGACCGAGATCGTGACCTCGCGCGCCATCGAATGGCTCGAAAACGAACGCGACAGGGAAAAACCCTTCTTCTTCATGGTGCACTACAAGGCGCCGCACCGCAACTGGATTCCCAAGGCAAAAAATTATAACCGCTACGACAACGTCAAGTTCCCGGAGCCCAAAAACTTTTTTGACAACTATCAGGGACGCCAGGCGGCAAAAGAACAGGATATGTCACTCCTCTGGACCATGCGCTGGGAAGAGGACCTTAAACTTTTCCCGAGCAAGGACCGCCACGAATTTGTCCGCGGAACCCTGCCGCCGCGCATGAGCAAGGAACAGCGCCAGGAATTTTACGATGCCTACGCGGCAAAAAATGACGCGTTCTTTGACGCAGGCATCTGCACCCGCGAAGAATGGGAAGAATGGCGCAAACACCGCAGCGATCCGAAATGGCTCGCCGCCAACGAAAAAAAACTGAGAGAGTTCCAAAGCTGGGCTTATCAGCGCTACCTCCAAGACTATCTCGGCACCATTTGCGGCGTCGATGAAGGCGTCGGCGAAATCCTCGACTATCTCAAAAAGAGCGGACTCGACAAAAACACTATCGTCTGTTACGCCTCCGACCAAGGATTTTACCTCGGCGAACACGGCTGGTTTGACAAACGCTTCGCCTACGAAGAATCCTTCCGTATGCCGATGATGATGGCGGGACCGGGTATCGCACGCGGCAAAAAAATCGAACAGCTCACCCAAAATATCGACTTCGCGCCGACATTCCTCGATCTCGCAGGCATCGCCGCGCCCGAGGAAATGCAAGGAGAGTCCTTCAAGGAACTCCTCGACGGCGAAATCCACCCCGACTGGCGCAACTCGCTCTACTACCAATACTACGAGTTCCCCGCCGAACACTGGGTCAAACGCCATTGCGCCGTCAATTTCCGCTCCCATGACGGAAAAGAAGACTGGAAACTCGTTCATTTTTACAAGGAAGATCTCTGGGAACTCTACAATCTCAAAAACGATCCTACGGAAATGAAAAACATCTACGGCGCCCCGGGAACACAAAAAGTGACCGAAATGCTCAAAGCGGAGATGACCCGCCTGCAAGCAAAATACAAAGTGCCGGCAGAATACGTCAGACCGGGCGTGGCGCGTCGCAACGACGACGATCTCAGCCTCACCGAAGACCTCCGCAAACCGACGGAATAAATCCCTTCCGACAATCCAAAAAAGGCGTTCCCGTGAAACCCGCGGGAACGCTTTTTTTTTGCGGGAACGGCGGAATTGAGACACAAAGGGAACGAAGGACACAAAGGTTTTTTGTTTTGGGTTTGAGGGAAGCGGGGGAGCGGGGTTGCGGGAACGGAGTTTTTAGGATTTAAGATTTTGTTTGGGTTTCGCGGGAACGCGGGAAGTCCCAAAAAAAATCTCTGAGCCTCTGTGTCTCTGTATTAAAAACAAAAGCGCGCGTTCCCGCGTTCCCAAATAAAAACTCCCTTTTCGTTCCCGCTAACCCCAATCTTTAAATCCTCCAATCTGTGGATAATTTTGTTCCCGCGGTATGCGTTCCCGCGTTCCCGCCAAGGTCAAACAAAACCTTTGTGTCCTTCGTTCCCTTCGTGTCTCAATTCTGCCGTTCCCGCGGCACGCTTCCTTTAATCTTCCTTTATCTCTTGCGGGACTTTTTGCGGCTGTTTAGAATGTTTTTATGGCTCGGGCAAAAAAAGCAAATGAGGTGGAAATCCCCTCGGAGATTCCGGAGGGTTACGGCTTTATTGTTTTTTACGGCAACGACGATTTTTTGCTCAATCGTGCGGCGAGTGAGCGTTGGGAGCGCGAGAGTGCGGAGGCTTTTGACGAGATGTCCAAGGAGATTGTCGAGGGCACGGCTTTGCGTGTTGACGACATTGCCGGGATAACGGCGCGTTTTGCCGATGCCGCGGGCACGATGCCGATGTTCGGGGGCAAAAAATATGTCTGGTTGCGCAATGTCAACTGGTTTTCGGACGGTCAGCTCGGCTCTTCGGAAAAAGCCGCGGCGGGCGTCGCCAATCTGCTCCGCTCGGCGCAAACGGCGGATCCCGAGGGCGTCTGCATCATCGTCTCGATCCTTAGCCCGAACGAAAAGCGGACAACGACAAAAAAGTTTTTTAACCTCGCGCGGGAACTCTGTCCGGTCGGCGGGAACGAAAATGCGGAGCAGCTCGGCGCCGCGCTCGAGGAGGAGGCCAAACGGCTCGGCGTCACGATTATGCCCGACGCGGCAAAACTGCTCGCGACAAAGGTCAACAACAGCACGCGCATGAGTTATGTCGAGTTGGAAAAACTCGCCTGTTATGTCGGCGCGGGTGGTGAGATCGATGACAAAATCGTTCTCGAAATGGTCCCCGTTTTTGGCGAGGGCGATTTTTTTGAACCCGTCGAAATTTTTTTTGGCGGCAATTTGCAGGAGACGCTCGCCTCGCTCAAGCGTTATTTTTTTAACAACGACTCGGCGCGTCCGCTCTTGACCTCGATGCAGCGTCGCGTCAGTCTGCTGATCCAGTTGCAGTCCTTGGCGGCGACAAAAAAAATCAGCATCAGCGAGCGTTACGGTGTCAACAAGGCGGGCTTTGAGCGGGCGGCGGAAATCTTTTTGCCGATGTATGGCGGGAACGACGAAAAATCCCCCTACAATGTTTTTTCGCAAAATCCCTGGTATCTCGGCAGCAAGGTCGCAGCCCGGACTTTTGCGATTCCCGGGATGAATCTCAAGCGGCTGATCGACTGGCAGTTGGCGTTGATGCGGGCGTTTGAGTCTCTGATCGCGCGTCCAAAGGAGGATGAGGCGGTCATGTGCGAGCTTGTCACGGAATGTCTCGGCTGAGCCGTGCGCGCGTGCGGCGCGTTGCGGGAACGTTTTTTTTAAATTAAAATGGGTGTATGAGCAAGACGGTTTCAAATTCTTTGGTGGCTTATTTTCGCGATGTCGCGATTATTGCCTGCGGCGTTTGGGCGGCGGCGTTCATGGTGCAGGGGATTCCCCAAAATCTCGGGCTGATCTTTTTTGCGTCGTGCCTGATCAGTTTTTTGAACGCGTTTTTGCGTCCCTTGCTGATCGCCAAGCTTTTGCCCTTGGTGATCGCCTTTGTCGTCGGCACCGCCATTACAAATTTCAAGGCGTTGGCGGGTAAAATCGTTTGGGTGGTCGTCTTGTCGGTTTTGGCGCTGTGGCTGATTAACGGTTTTATTTTTTGGGTGGCGTTTTTCTTGGCGGGAGCCAAGATTCTTTTTGGAGCGGCGCTTTGGGGCTCGGTCTGGACGAGTCTGGCGACTTTGTTTATCTGCGCGTTTTTCGGCATCCGCCGCGAAAATCTCAGCCAGTTGATTTTTAACCATCTCGCGGGAACGCCCGGACAGTCGCCGGAGCAGCCCGAAGCGTCCGCGGAGCGTCGGGAACGCCGTCGCGGGAACGACGATGATGTCATCGATATTTGATTTTTTATGATTTCGCGTTTTTTGCCACAAGATTTTGATCCCGCGGGAATGCTCACGCTGCTTTCCGGCCGTGGCGCCTATCCGCGCATCTTGGCGGAGCGTGCGCGCGCGGCGGGGATTCCGCTCTCTTTGGTCGCGATCGAAGGCGATATTGATGAGGATTTTGTGGCGTCGTTCCCGCGGGAACGCGTCGTGACGATAAAACTCGGTCAGCTGGGACATTTTTTGAAGGCTTTGCAGGAGCTCCGCTCGCGTTATTTTGTTATGTGCGGGCAGGTGGCGCCCAAGCGGCTTTTTGGCGGTTTGAGTCTCGATTTGAAGGCGGCGCTGATTTGGGCGAAACTCAAGGAGCGCAACGCGCACACGATTTTTGGCGCGGTCTCCGATGAGGCGGCGAAGCTCGGCGTGCAACAGTTGGACGCCCGCGCGTTCATGGATGCGGAGATGCCGACGCCCGGCTGCATGGTCGGCAAAGCCAAGGACATCGATCCCGAAGAGCTCGCCTACGGCATTCACATCGCCAAGGAATGCGCGCGCCTCGACATCGGGCAGGGCGTCGTCGTCGCGGGCGGCACCGTCACCGCGGTCGAAGCCTACGAGGGTACCGACAAAATGCTGCGCCGTTGCGCGGAGATTCCCAAAAAAGATCCGCTTTTTGTCAAAACCGTCAAGCCCGGTCACGATTACCGTTTCGATGTGCCGTGCTTTGGACTCCGCACGCTCGAATCCCTCGAGATCGGCGGGATCCGCAAAGTCGCGCTCCAGGTCGATAACGCCGTGATGCTCGAAAAAGAAAAAGTGCTCGCCGAGGCAGCCCGCCGCGGGATCACGATCGTCGGCTACGAGGCTTGAGCGCGGACAAGATTTTTATGACGACTCTTACTCCGTTCCCGACGCCCGGCTATTGGGTGCATCATCTCGACCCGTTCGTTTTTCATTTTCCCGAAGGCTGGTTTCTGGACGGCATCCGCTGGTATGGTCTGGCGTATCTGCTCGGCTTGCTGTTCGGGTATTTTATGCTCGGCTTTTATTACAAAAAAGGCCGTTCCCCCTTGGACGACAACGCCCGCTCCAATTTTCTGATCGCGCTTTTGCTCGGTGTCTTGCTCGGCGGCAGGCTCGGCTACATGCTGCTCTATCATTTTGATGTGCTCTGCGAAAAGCCCTTGGAGTTTTTTGCGGTCTGGAACGGCGGCATGGCGAGTCACGGCGGGATGATTGGTGTCGCATTGGCGTGCTGGTGGACCGCCCGCCGCTACAAGGCTTCCTTCCTCCAGCTGACGGACTGCATCGTCTCCTTGGCGGGATTTGGCGTGTTTTTGGGGCGTATTGCAAACTTTATCAACGGCGAACTCTGGGGCAAGGTGACCGACGTGCCGTGGGCAGTCGTGTTCCCGTGGCGCGAGTTTATCGACGGCAAAGAACAAATCGTCGGCTACCTCCTCCCGCGCCATCCGTCGCAACTCTACGCGGCGACGCTCGAAGGGCTGGCGATTCTCATCTATACCCAGATCCGCTTTTGGAAAAAACAGTCGCTCCCGCACGGACAGCTCCTCGGCGAGACGGCGGTCCTCTACGGCGTTTTCCGGGTCTTCAACGAATTTTTTCGCGAGCCCGACATCGGGGTTTCGCTTATCTGCGGACTGTCGCGGGGAACGGTTTATTCGCTGCTCCTGATCGCCGTCGGCATCGGCGTCATCGTCTTCGTCCGTCGCCGTTCCCGCCGCTCGCGCCAGACACCCGCCGCCTGATTTTTTCACCATCCGATTTTATGCTCATTCCCGCAAATTTTAAAAAATCCGAAATCAAGGCGCTCGTCTTCGATCTTGGCAACGTGATCGCCGATCTCGATGTCCCGCATCTGATAGGGCAAATCCGCAGCCTCGGCGTCATCGACGAGGTTTTTGGCGCCAATCCGCAGCGGATTTTGGAGGAACACGACGCTTTTTACCAGGACATCGAGCGCGGCGTCTATAAGCGCGAATCCTTTTTGAAAGCCCTGCGTTCCCGCACGTCCGACGGCGTTCCCGCCGTGAGCGACGGGGCTCTGATTGACGCCTGGAACTCCGTCCTGCACAAGCCGCTCGATCCGCGCCGCATCGAGCTGCTCCACAATCTGCGCGCCGACGGCTACCGGCTCTTCCTTTTGAGCAACACCAACGATATTCACCGCGAATTTTTCACGCGCAAATTTTTTGACGAACTCGGCATCGAGCTTGAGACGCTTTTTGACAAGACTTTTTACTCCGACGTCCTGCGCTGCCGCAAGCCCGAACGCGCGATCTACGAACACGTCGCCCGCGAGGCACGCCTCGTTCCCGCGGAGACGCTTTTTATCGACGACAAGGAGGAAAACTGCCGAGCCGCCCGCCAATTCGCAGGCTGGCACACGCATACGCTCGCCGTCGGGACGGAGACCGTCCGCGATCTTTTTGTGGAGGCTTAGCGATGAAAATTTTATGGGATGATCTCCAAAAGCTCGTTCCCGCGGGAACGCGGCTCCTCAACGGCGACGGGCGCGCCCTCGGCGGATTTTGCATCGACACGCGCACGCTCCAGCCCGGTGAAATCTTTGTCGCGATAAAAACGGCATCCCGCGACGGCCACGACTTTGTTCCCGCCGCCGTCACCGCGGGAGCCGCTGCCGTCCTCGTCGAACACGAAGTCGCCGGCGTTCCCGCAGATCTGCCGCAGATCGTCGTTCCCGCAGGAAAAGACTCCCAGTGGCTCCTCCGCCAAATCGCCGCCGCCTATCGCCGGACCTTCTTGAAGCACGTTCCCGTGATCGGCGTCACGGGCAGCGTCGGCAAAACCTCCACCAAGGATATGCTCGCCCATCTGCTCGCGGGAACGCTCAAAGTCTTCGCCACGCCAAAAAATCTCAACAACACCCTCGGCGTCCCCCTCAACATCTGCCGCATCGAGCCCGGACAGCACGAAATCGCCGTCATCGAAATGGGCACCAACGCGCCCGGCGAAATCGCCGCCTGCGCCGCCGTCGCACAGCCGGACTTTGCCGTCGTCACCAACGTCTTGCCCGTCCACCTCCAAGGACTCGGCTCCATGGACGGCATCGCCGACGAAAAAGCCGCCATCGCCGCCGATCCCGCCTGCCGGGCAGTCTTTTACCGCCGGCTCCTCAAATACCGGGCGTTTCAAAAAATCGCCGCTCGCGGGAACGCCCTCGTCATCGACGACACCGTTCCCGCCGACCATCCCGCTCGCGCCCTTCAATCCCCGTCGGCAGGGCAAGTCGAAAACGCCGTCTTGGCGCTCGCCGTCGCAAAAAATTTTGTCAAAGACCCGAAAATCCTGCGGGAACGCCTCGCTACCTGGCAACCCTCCCAAAAGCGCGGAGAACTCCGTTCCCGCGCCAACGGACACAAAATATTTGTCGATTGCTACAACGCCTCGCCGTTTTCGATGCTCGACTCCGTGGCGGCGTTTCACAAGGCTGTCGGCAATGACAGCACCCCGCGCCTCCACATCCTCGGAGGTATGGGCGAACTCGGCAGCGAGTCCCAAGCCCTCCACAGGCTCGTCGGCGAAAAACTCCCTCTCGACCCAAAACGCGATTTTCTCGCCGTCTTTGGAGGAGACGCTCCCCTCATCGCCGAAGGAGCCGCCAAAAACGCGTTCCCGCGGGAACACATCTCCATTTTTGACGATATCAAAGAACTCCGCACCTTTGCCCAAAATTTTGACGGACATATCATGCTCAAAGGATCCCGAGCCTTCGCCCTCGAACGGGCGTGCCCGGAGGATTGATTAAAGCTTAATGCTTAAAGCTTAAAGCTTAAAGAAGGCGCGCTTGCGGGAATGCAGGCGCGCTTTTTTTTGATCCACAGATTTTAGGATTTAAGGTTTTTGTTGGGTTCGCGGCACGCTTTCTTTAAACTTTAACTTTTAATCTTTTTCAAGAAATATTGGATACGGGAAAAATAATGATTTTTTGCTGAAATAAATCCTTAATCGCCGGCAATAGATATTTCTTTTTATAAGAAATACAAATTAAAAAAAATAAAAAGATTGCGTTTTTTTTTTTATCCTGTAAAATAAATAACAAATAGAACTTTATTCCGAAATTTTTCAGTTTTTGCAAAAACATTTTTTTAGAGCTCTCAAGCAATAAAACGATATGAAAAAATTAATTGCGTTTTCGACTCTCATCGCCGCCGCGGTGGCGGCTCCTTATGCGCTTGGCACAGGCAACGGCACAGAAAGCAATCCGTTGTCGGGGGTGATGGCAAATATTAATTTTAACAGTTATGCCGGGACTGACGGCACGGTTTATGTGAACGGCATCAACGGGAACAGTTATTTTGCAAATGGAACGCTGACGATGAGCAAGAATTTGAACATCTCCGGCGACGGTCTTCGGATCGGAAACGGTTTTTCGGGTTCGGCTTACA
>JAILGB010000031.1 GCA_024697185.1 Opitutales bacterium
GATCGAGCGCCGCACCCGACGCTACCGTCGTCGTGCCAAGGCTTGTCGTTCCCGCAAAAGAAAGCGTTCCCGCGTTGACCGTCGTCGCACCGAGCGTCGCCGCAGCCGTGAGCGCCAGCGTTCCCGCGCCGTCCTTTGTCAGAGCGTTCCCGCCACTGATTGCGCCGGTGAGCGTGATCGTGCCGCCGACCGCGGGATCGATGGCTGCGGAGGAATTTCCATCGCTTGCCATCTTGTAAACCATCGTGTCAACTGTCAGACCGTTGGCGCCGATCTCCAGCTCGCGGCTCGTGCTCCAAGCCGCCGAAGCGTCCGTGCCGAGAATGCCGATTGTGCCGCCGTCGATTGTGAAATTAGGTGTGCTTGTAGTGTGTTGCTCTTCGTCAGTGGCTGTCGCCTCAATGCCACCGGAACCGATATTGATGCGACCGCCGTTGTTCAACGCGAAATTCATCGAATTGGAACGATTGCGTGCCGCAAAGGTCAAGCCGTTCACAAAATTGACGACACCACCGTTATTGACATTAAAAAATCCGTTCCCGTCACGGCTCGACAAACCCGAGTTGACATTGAGCGTTCCCGCAACATTGACCGTGCCGTTACGAGACCAATTCGCGAGCATAAAGGACGCGCTGCCTGCACTGACGCTCGTTCCCGTTCCCGTGACCGTCAATGTCGCACCGCTCTGAATATTGAGTGTCGTCGGTCCGTTCGCATTGCCGGAAGTCCCTCGAAAACTGCCTGTCGTAATGACAGCGTTATTCGAAATGTTTATCGTGCCATTCGTAACACGAATATAATCGTAAGTCGCATCCGCCGTCTCATTGTGAGTGGCGGTACCAAGGTACAAATCTAAATATGCTGCATCTGCCGAAATCCCGAGCGCCGCCGCGGCAAAAAGTGTTGAAATAAACAATTTTGAATTTTTCATAGCCATTTTTTTTGATTGTTTAAAACAAAAATTATCTCCACAATTTATATTTTTATTTTACTATGTAAAAAAAAAACGCAAGATTTTTTACTTACAAAATTTATTTTTTTTACACCGGCGATTTTTACCGTCCCCGCGGGAATGGAGAAAAGCTTAAAGAAACGCGCCGCGGGAACGCGGGGACGGCAGAATTGAGACACGAAGGGAACGAAGGACACAAAGGTTTTGTTTGACCTTGGCGGGAACGCGGGAACGGCGGGAACGCGCGCTTTTTGTTTTTTTAACACAGAGACACAAAAATCTGTGGATCAAAAAAGCGCGCCTGCGTGTTCCCGCAAGCGCGCTTTCTTTAAACTTTAAGCATTAAGCTTTAAGCTTTAATCTTTTCTCAGGGCTTCGTTAAAAAATTCCGGCAGTCTGCTGATGTCGGCGCAGCGTTCCCCTTGCTGTCTTTGGAGGGCTTGTCCCGCGAGTCCGTGCCAGCAGGCGGCGATGACGAGGAGATCCCGGCAGTCGTCGCTTTTTTCGGGTTCGTAGGAAAACCCTTGGGGGAACTGCGCCAGGAGTCCCGCGACCGTTCCCGCGAGGAGGTCACCGCTGCCGCCGCGGGCGAGGACGGGCGTTCCCGTGCAGCAGAGGACGGGGCGGGATTGTGCGCTTGCGACCCAGGTGAAACGGCCTTTTTTGATGACGCCGCTGACGGGGCTTTTGTGGAGGGATTGTGGGATCTGTCCGGGCTGGCAGTTGAGGCAATCTGCCACTCTGGCAAACTCTCCTTCGTGGGGGAGGATAAAGGTGTCGCGTTCCCGACGGAGGGCGCAGCATTTGAGATTTTGCGGGAAGATGGCGTCGGCGTCGAGGACGAGTCTTGCGGGGGCGCGGGTTTCGGCGGCAATTTTTTGGACGACGGCTTGGGCATCGGGGGAGCGTCCGATCCCGGAACCGCAGAGAACGGTCCGGACGGTTTCGCCGTCGAGCCATTTTCCCTCGTCGAGTTTGCGGGCGACATCGGCGAACTCCAAATCACCGTCCGCGGTTTCCTTGCACGGGATCCACATGGCGGCGGGAACGCGGGCGACAAAGGCGGCGTGAACGCTCTCGGGGCAAAATGCCGTGACGAGTCCTGTTCCTGCGCGCAGGGCGGCGAGCACGTTCATCATGAGCGCTCCCGCAAAACGCCGGGAACCGCCGACGATGAGGATTTTGCCGAAATCGCGTTTGTCGCAGACGGCGGGACGGGGTCGGGTCAGGATTTCAAGAATATGTGCGGGATCGGCGGCGAGGCTGTCGCAGTCGTCGCAGGGGAAACCGATGGCGCAGGGAACGACTCTGCCGACAAAGGCTGCGTTGGCGGGATCGAGCAACGGGGTTTTGACAATGCCTGCGGCGCAAGTGATGTCGGCGACGAGGGCGTTCCCGCAAGGGCTTGTGTCGCCCAGCCCGCTCGGCAGATCGACGGCGACGCGGAGCATACGGGCGCAAAGGCGGTTGAGGCTGACAAACGCGGCGGCGACATCTTCCCGCAGCGGCGCCCTGAAACTGCTCCCGTAGATCCCGTCGAGCATCAGCGCCGTTCCCGCGGGAACGGAGTCCCCGACAAATCTTTCAAGCGCGGACAAATCGTTCCCGCTCCTGTAAAAGAGAGACGGCGGCGCCTTATGCCGGCGCAAAAAATCCTCGTAGGCATCCATCGTCAGCGGCGCAAGCGCGTCCCAGCCGTCGGCAAAAAAAACAAATTTCACCGCCGTCCCGCTCCAAGCGTCGAGCAGTCTGCCGGCTGCGATGATCGCGTCGCCGCCGTTGTGTCCCTTGCCGATCAGGACGAGAAGCTGCGCGGGAACGCCGCGAAGCTCATCGAGGACGGTCTCCGCAATGCGCGTTCCCGCCCGGCGCATAAAATCGCGTTCCCGCGGCGGTGCACCGTCGTGTTCGCGGAGCGGGTCAAAAAAGCGTTTTTCCCAGGCGCGCGCCCGGGCGCAGGTCATGACGGGAAGGAAATGCATAAGAGGAACTTTTTTTAAATCGAGCGGATGGAGACCAATGTCAGGTCGTCAAAAAACTTTTCTTTTCCCGCAAACTGTTTGGCTTCGTTGATGATGTAGGCGTTGAGCTCTTTGGCGGGGCGGTGGGCTTCGCGGGCGACGATAGCGGCGAGGCGGTCGCTGCCAAACTCTTCGCCGGCGGCGTTGCGCGCCTCCGTCAGCCCGTCGGTGTAAAGGACGAGGACGTCGCCTTTGTTGTAGGGACGGGAGATTTCGGTGATCGTCGAATTAAAATCCTCGGGCTTGACGATCCCGATCGGCATTCCTTTGCTGTCGAGAAACTCGAGGGATTTGCAGCCGACGACCCTGTGGCTGCGGACGTCCGCCGTGTAGAGGAGCGGGCGTTCGTGTCCGCCGCGGGCGATACTCATCGTGCCGCGCTGGAAATCGATGACGGCGCAGACGATCGTCAAAAATTTACCGCGGACAAAGGACTTGTTCATCACGCGCGCCAACTGTTTGAGAAGGTCCGCCGCGCCGGTGCACATGTTGGCGATGCGTTGGAAATTGGTGCGGCAGATCGTCATCATCAACGCCGCCGAGACACCGTGTCCCGAGACGTCCGCGACAATCGCCGCCACGCGGTCGCCGCCGAGATCGTAAATGTCGTAGAGGTCGCCGCCCACGCGGTCGGCGGGCAGATAGTCGGCGGCGATGTCCAAGGAATGCGCCTGCGGGATGCGGTGCGGCAGGAGGAGCTGCTGGACGCCCGCGGCAACGCCGAGGTCGGAGTCGAGACGGTGTTTTTCGGCGCGCACCTCAAAAATATCGCGGATCTCGATGGCGGAGGAAACCTGTTGGGCGAGCGCGTCCGCGAGTTTGATCTCATACTCCGTGAACAGTCCGCGGTGGCGCGGGTTGGCGATCGCAATGACGCCGATCGTCTTGCCCTTGGAGTCAAAGGCGGGAACGATGATCACGCTCTTGGGGACGGAGGGAAGCTCGCCGAGATGGACGCGGCCGGGACGCACGGGAAAGTTTTGCACCAGGGTCGCATGCCCCTGCTCCAGCGCCTCCTTGAAAAGCGGCGACTCGACGGAATATTCGTCGCCGGCAAAATAAAGCCGGGCACGCAATGACGGCGAAGCGGAGCGCATCGCCTCGGGAACGCCTTCGAGGAAGGGGAAAAGTCCCGTCATCGCCACGGGAACGAGTTTTTTGCCGTCGTCGGAAATCTTGAAAATGCAGACACTCATGGCGCGTGTGCCACGACAGGCGGCGAACATGATGCTGTCATAGATCGTCTGTTTGTCGATGATGACACCCGCCGAGTTGTGGTCGGAGAGGGATTTTTCGATCGCGCGCATAACATCGACGAGGAGACGGTGGCTGTAGCGTTCGTGCTGAAGGGAGGATTCGAGACGGATGTATTCCCAGCGGGAACGGCGATAGACAAAATAGAGCCAGACGACAAAGAGCGCGGCGGCGACGCAAAACGCCAAGATGGAAAAAACGGAATCCGATTCGTTCATTTTGTTGAAAATCCTAAAAATTCGATTTCGGGCTGCAATCGCAGTCCCGTCTCCGCCTCAACGCGTCCCTGAACGCGCCGGATGAGGGTGCGGACATCGTTCGCGCTGGCGCCGGGAGCGGCGAGAATAAAGTTCGCATGAAGCTCGGAGACGCGGGCTTTGCCGACGGAAAGGCCTTTGAGCCCCAAGCTGTCAATGAGCCGTCCCGCGCTGTCGCCGGCGGGATTTTTGAAGGTGCAGCCGGCGGAGCGTCCCTGCGGCTGTGTCGCGGCGCGCTGGATAGAGAAAGCCTTCATATTGGCGTTGATCTCCTCGCTCGGTGCCGTTCCCGCGGACTCGAGGACGGCGGCGAGAATGATCGCGCCGTGGAGTTGGGGACAGTCGCGATAGACGGGACTGAAGCGTTCCCGCGGCGCGCTGTGAATCGTGCCGTCGGGCGTCATCCATTCGATGGAGACGACGCGGTCAAAAATCGAAGAGCCGTGCGCGCCCGCGTTCATGCGCAACGCGCCGCCGAGCGTGCCGGGGATGCCGCAGAGAAACTCAAATCCCGTCAGGCGTTCCCGCGCGGCAAAACCGCAGAGTTCCTTCAAACGGACGCCCGCGCCGATCCGCACGCAGGTTTTGCCGCCGCTGACGGACTGCACCGTTGTCAGCCGCTGCCAGACCGTCGGCGAAAGCCTTATGACCAAGCCGTCAAAACCCTCGTCGGCGACAAGGAGGTTGGAGCCGCGGCCGAGAATGAAGATTTCGATATTGCCCGCCGCCGCCGCGCGAAGGAGGAGCGAAAGGTCGTTGAGGCTCGCGGGCTCGGCGTAGAAACGCGCGTTCCCGCCGACGCCCAAGGTCGTGAGCGGGGCGAGCGGGCGGTTTTGCCCGAAGACGGTTTCAGGGCTCAAAAACGCGCGCGTCTGTGCGACAAAATCCTCTCCCGACGGGAACGGCAGATCGCGCAGCCAACATTCGCGGGCGAAGGGAACGGCGAGTTTGCGGTCGATGTCGCCCGCCCCGACAAAGGCGATCGTGCGCGGTGCGCTGCCGGTGACCTGTTCCTGGAGAATCGCCGCAGCCTCGTCAAAGGATTCGCAGAGCGTGAGATTGCTTCCCGCAGCGGCAGCCTGCAAAATGCTCGACGCCTCGCCGCCCGCGACGGGGGCTTCTCCCGCCGAATAGACGGGAACGAGCAAAGCCCGGTCCGCAATCGACAACGCGCGCGCAAACTCCGCCGCATACTGGCGCGTCCGCGAATAGCGGTGCGGCTGGAAAACAACCGTGAGCGTCCCCAGCTGCGTCTCGCGGAGGAGTTTCAAAAGCGCGGCGATCTCCGTCGGGTGATGCGCGTAGTCCGCAAAAATTTTCATACCGCCGCCCGCAAAGAGCAGATCCTGCCGCCGGCGCATCCCGTTGAATTTGCCGAGCGGGAACGCCGTGTCGATATGCCCGCCGGAAATATAATCGGTGACCGCCAGCGCGAGCATCGCGTTGAGCGTGTTGAATCTGCCGATGACGGGAAGGGTCAAAACCGTTCCCGCGCCGAATCTGCCGCCGAGTTCGACAGTGGTGGAGTCCGCGCCGGCGCGCAGGACGTTGAAGCGGTAGTCGCCGTTGTCGCCGACCGTCATCACGGGAACGCGCAGTCCCTGCGTCAAGCGTTGCAGGCGGGCGTTGTCCGCGGGAACGAAAACGGCTTCGCGCGTGCGTTCGTAGAGGGCGCGAAAAACGGCGTCGAGCTCGGATTCGTCCCGATAATAGTCGGGATGATCCCAGTCGAGGTTGACGGTAACGGTGATTTGCGGCGAAAACGCGCCGATCGTGCCGTCGCTCTCATCGACTTCGGCGACCGTCCAAGGGCTCGTCGCGGAACAGTTCGCGGGCGCGAGATCGGGATTTTTGTAAAGTCCGCCGAGCACATAGCCCGCGTCCGTTCCCGCAGCGCGGAGAGATTGCGCGAGCATGCCGCTCGTCGTCGTCTTGCCGTGTGAGCCGCAGACGGCGACAAGTTTTTTTGACGCCATGCGTTCGGCGAGGACTTCGCCACGGCGCAAAAGGCGGAGATTGGCGCTGGCGGCGCGTTCGTAAAGCGGATGCCCCGGCTTGATCGCGGAGGAGCGTCCCGCCAAGACGACATCGGGCGACGGGAAGGCTTCAAACGTCGTTCCCGCCGCAATCAAAAAAGGTTTGAGCGCCGACTGCTCCATGCCGTCGTCCCAGCCGGAAACTTTCCAGCCCTCTTCGCGCATATAGAGCGCCAAGGGACCGACGCCCATGCCGCCCATGCCCAAAAGCCAGACTTTTTGGGCGGGAACATCAATGGGAAGATCCGTCTGCATCGCTACCAAACACTGACAATCTGATCGCAAATGCGGCGCGCCAGGACGCGGGAAATCGCCGGATAGGCCTGCGTTGCCGACGAACCGAGCGAATAGGACTGGAGCGACGCCGTGACCGTGCGGTTTTGGAAATACCAGGAGCCGTCGCGCGCGTTGCGCAAAGAGACCGTCGCCGTGATCACGATGTTTTGCGCCGCATCGACGCGCGCGTCATAGTCGCTGGCGATCGCCGTCGAAAAATCAAGATCCGTGAGCGTCACAAAAAGCTCCGCCGCACCGCCAGCCGCCACCGCCCGGAGCTCCGGCTCGGCGTTGATCGTCTCCGCCAGATTTTTTGCCAGCAAAACCTGCGTGCTCGCAAAATCGATTTCCGACTTGACGGGCATCACCGTCACCGTCGCAAAAGGCAGTTGTCCGTGAGCGCCCGGCGAATAGCACGCCGCAAACGCGAGTGTCATCAGCGCAAACAAATAAAAAAGAAAACGCATGGGTATAGGGGGTTTTGTTAAAAAATTGCGTTCCCGCCCAAACGGCGTTCCCGCGCTTAAAATTCGCTTTCCTCAACCGGGCTTTCGTCGCCGCCTGCCGGGCGGTCGTCATCCTTTGAGGAGTCTTGGGCGCGTTCGAGAGAGTCCGCGCGCTGGAAGCCCATGTGCTCGAGGGATTTTTGAGAAGGGGCGTCCAAAAAGTCTTTTGTCACCGGCGCGGGATAGCGACCGAAAATCCAGTCGATAAGCGTCATCGAAGCCCGTTTGCCCGCGCGGATGTCTTCGATACGGGAACGCGCCAGCGCCGCGGACTCGCTGTCGGGAGCGGTCGAGATCGCCTCGTTGTAAAAAATCACGGCGGCGCGCGCGTTGTTGCGGCGAACATAGTAGAAATCGCCCGTTGCCACGCGGTTGTCGGCGATGAGCCTGCGCAGGTCTTCCGACGCGTTGAAGGCGAATTCCGCCGCCTCGTGCTCCGGGAAGAGATTGTAAAAATCCGTGTAATAGTTCATCGCGCGGGTCGCCGCGAGCTGGTCCCAGACATCGCCCTGGCAGAGTTCGCGATAAGTCGCCGCGAGATTCAGATACGCCTCGGGGACAAGCGAGGAATCGGGATGCGATGCGATCATCATCTCAAAAGCGTCGATCGCGTCCTGCTTGAGTTCGCCTTTGAAAAACCCGTCGGAGATTTCGTGCGACAGGCAGCCTTTTTGAAAAAGCACCCGTGGGGCGATCGGCGCCTGCGGTGCGAGCTTGTAGAGTTCTTCGTAGAGCTTGAGGATCGCCTCGCGGTCGATGAGCCACGGCACTCGGCCTCCGAAACGCCGTTGGCGTGCGCCCTGGCGCAAGGCTTCGCAGATCATAAAAGCCTGAATCAGCGCATCGCCCACACGATCGCTGCCCGGCCAGACGGTCACCAAATGCCGGACCGCGTCAAAGCCGTCGTCGAACATGTGCGCCTGCGTGTAAATCACCGATTTTTGATACAGCGCCTCCGCCGCAAACGGGGTTGCCGCAAAATCCTCGATAAAGGTGTCGTATTCGTCGAGCGCGGTTTTAAAATCCGTCCAGAAACCGTTGCGGAGCCTGAAATCGCCGTTCCCGTCGTCGCGGACGATCCGATAAATCGCCGTCAGGCGTTCGACTGCCTCCGCGCGCTGCTCCTCTGAAACATTTTTCCAAGCCGCCGAGCGTTCCCGCAAAGCGTCGCCGTAACGATCCGCCGCATCTTCGCCCCAAAGCGCCGAAGCGCCGGCAACGCACAAAGCAAACACCCAAAGGCAATATTTATAAAACCGCGTCATTTCCAACGAATCAACGATGCGCCCCAGGTGAATCCGCCGCCGAACGCCGTCAGCAAAAGCAGATCGCCGGGCTTGAAACGCCCCTGCTCGCGCATTTCCGCCATGCAGTTGGGGATCGACGCCGAGGAGGTGTTCCCGTAATTTTGGAGATTGACGCAAAACTTTTCCATCGGGATCTCCAACTGGCGCGCCACCGCATCGACGATGCGCATATTGGCCTGGTGCGGGATCACCCAGCGGATGTCTTCCGCCGTCAGATTGCATTTTTTGAGCAGCTCCAACGAGCACTCGCTCATCGTGCGCACCGCGTGTTTAAAAACCGAAGAGCCCTGCATCTGGATAAAATGCTGGCCGTTGGCGACCGTCTCATACGACGCCGGCAAAGCCGAACCGCCCGCCGGCTGCTTCAACAAATCGCCATAGGCGCCGTCCGCGCCCAAAACCGTGCCGAGGACACCGACATCCGCCTCGTCCGTCTTGGACAAGACAACCGCGCCCGCCGCATCACCAAAAAGCACACAGGTGTTGCGATCCTTCCAGTTGACCACCGAGGAAAGCTTTTCCGTCGAGACCAACAAAATATTGCGATAGGCGTTCCCGCGCAAAAAGCGCGAGCCAAGCTCCAACAAATAAATAAATCCGGAACAAGCCGTCAGAATGTCAAAGGCGGGGCAGCCCGAAATCCCCAATTTGTTTTGCAAAACACAAGCCGTCGAAGGGAAAATATAGTCCGGCGTCACCGTCGAAACGATGACCATGTCAATCTCATCCTTGGAAATCCCGGCGTCGGCAATCGCACGCTCCGCCGCCTTGAGACCCAAATCGCTCGCCGCCTCACCGTCCGCCGCAATACAGCGCGAAACAATCCCCGTCCGCGTGCGAATCCATTCGTCGGACGTATCGACAATCTTGGACAAATCGTCGTTGCTCAAACGCTTCTCCGGCGTATAGACGCCCAAGCCGCGAATATAAACTGAAGAATTTGTGGGCATAGGGACATTATAAGGGAAGCCCCCGAAACTTTCAACGCTATATAAATGGATTAAAGCTTAAAGATTAAAGCTTAAAGAAACGCGCCACGGGAACGACGGTAACGGGAACGGCGAGAACGAAAAGGGAGTTTTTATTTGGGTTGGCGCGCCGCGGGAACGGCAGAATTGAGACACAAAGGGAACGAAGGACACAAAGGTTTTGTTTGACCTTGGCGGGAACGCATACCGCGGGAACAAAATTATCCACAGATTGGAAGATTTAAAGATTTGAGTTGGCGAGCAGCGGGAACGGCGGGAACGCGGGATTTTATTTTTTAACACAGAGATACAGAGATTTTTTAGAGATCTTCCACGCTCACTAAAAAACCTTAAATCCTAAAATCTGTGGATCAAAAAAAAGCGCGCCTGCATTCCCGCGGCGTGCGTTCTTTAAGCATTAAGCTTTAATCTTTAAACTTTTACGAAATGGTGCCCGAGGAGGGACTCGAACCCTCACGCTTCAGGCCGGGGATTTTAAGTCCCCTGCGTCTACCATTCCGCCACTCGGGCTTTTAAAATGGTGGAGACGATGAGACTCGAACTCACTACCTTAACAATGCGAATGTTACGCTCTACCAGATGAGCTACGCCCCCATTTAATTAAAAGCGATTACGATTATAGTCAAAAAACCCGCCCGCCGTCAACTTATTTTTTTGCCGCGAAAAGAAATTTTTGTTTTTTTGCGTGGAAAATAATTTTTGCGGTTGGCGTTCTTGTGTAAAGCGGAGTAGAATAAGGCATTATGTCCGAACTTAGCGATAAATTGCTCAATGCTATTTTGATGGCTCGTCAGAGCGTCTATGCGGTTTCCAAGGCGACGCCGACGGAAGAGTTGGTGGGAACGGGTTTGCCGTTTCGTCTTTTTGTCAAGCGTGAGGATTTGGGGCCGATCAAGGCTTACAAATGGCGCGGGGCTTACAACCGCATGGTCCATTTGGATCCGGAGGAGCGTTCCCGCGGCGTTGTGACGGCTTCGGCTGGCAATCATGCGCAGGGTGTCGCTCTGGCGGCGAAGCGTTTGGGGATTCACGCCAAGATTTTTATGCCCTTGTCCACTCCGCTTGTCAAACAGGAGGCGGTCAAGCGTTTCGGGGGCGATTTTGTCGAGATTGTGCTTTTTGGGGATTCGTATTCCGAAGCCGGCGACGAGGCTAAAAAATATTCGCATGACAAGGGGCTGACTTTTGTTCATCCCTATGATGATTTGTTGGTGATGGGCGGACAGGGCACGCTCGCGGACGAAGCGGTGATGAGCGGCGAAGGTCCGTTTGACGTCGCGTATCTCCAAATCGGCGGAGGCGGCATGGCGGCGGCGACGGCGGTCTGGCTCAAAAACCAGTTTCCGGGCATCAAAGTCTATGGTGTCGAGGGTGTCCGCCAGGCGTCCATGAAAGCGGCGCTCGAGCGCGGCGAGCCTTATGATATCGGTCCCGTGGATATTTTTTGCGACGGGACGGCGGTGCGAAAGGCCGGTTCGCTGACCTTTGAGCTCTGCAAGGAGTTTTTGGACGAGATCGTCACGGTGACCAACGAGGAAGTCTGCACCGCCATTCAAAAACTTTGGGAAAGCAACCGGATCATCCCGGAGACTTCCGGCGCAATGGGCGTCGCGGCGGCGTTGAAGGAGGCGGGCAAACTCGCCGGCAAAAAAGTCTTTACGGTCATTAGCGGCGCCAATGCGGATTTTGGCAAGCTTCGCGTCATCACGCGCAGCGCGCATATTTCCGGTCACAAAAACTATGCCTTGCGCATCGACCTGCCCGAGCGTCCGGGTTCGCTTTTGGCGATTTTGCAACAATGTTTCAAGGGCGTGAGCATCACGGAGTTCCAATACGGCAAAACCTCTTCGCAGATCGCTTCGCCCGTCATCGGCGTTTCTCTCGATGACGCGACGTTTGAAAAGCTCAAGTCTTCGCTCGATGCCGCCGGTGTCCGCTGGACGGATGCGACCCGCGATCCCGATGTCGTTTTTCGTGTGATTCCGTTTGAAAAAGACCTCTTGCGTTTTCCGACCTTCCTGCAGGTCAATTTCAGGGAGCGCGCCAACGGTTTGCGGGAATTTATGACGGCGTGCCTCGGCGAGCGGGACAATCTTTGCTATTTCAACTATTTTTACACGGGTGAAACGGTGGGCCGCGCGCTTATCGGGATCGAGTCGGACAGCCCCGAGTTGCGGGAGGATCTGCATCGCCGGCTGACGGGAACGCTCAAGGGCGTCCAGACCTACACGGTCTTGTCCGGAGATGTCGCCAAACGCCTCGGCTGCTAATGTTCAGCGAGCGTTTTCATTTTTCCCCGAAACCCAATCGCTGGACGCGCGTCTTGCGGGCGGTGCGCGAGGAAGGCTGTGACTTGTTGGATTTGGCGGTGTCCAATCCGACGGCGGCGGGTTTTTCTTGGGATGCGGGAACGCTTTTGGCGGCGCTCGGCAATGAGGAAGTCTCCCTTTATCGTCCGTCAAGCCGCGGCGAGCGGCATTCCCGCGAGGCTGTGGCGGATTTTTACAAGACGACCCATCGGGCGGCCATCGCTCCCGCTCAGATCCATCTGACGGCGAGCACGAGCGAGGCTTATACCTGGATTTTGAAACTTCTCTGCGATCCCGGCGACAATGTGCTTGTGCCCGCGCCGTCCTATCCGCTCATCTCCCTGCTCTGCTCGATCGAATCCGTCCGGACGAACGAATGGCGGCTCGACTGGCGGCGGGAACGCTGGAAGATTGATTTTGAATCGCTCGCGGCGGCCTGCGACGCGCGGACAAAGGCGATTTTTTGCGTCAGTCCCAACAATCCCACGGGCAATGTCATCGGCGGCGAGGAGCGGGAACAGCTTTTGGCGTTTGCGCGGGAACGGCATTTGCCGCTTGTCACCGATGAGGTTTTTTTGGAATACGGCGACGGCGGGAACGCGGGCGAAAGTTTCGCCACGGCGCGCGACGGCGATCCGCTTGTTTTTGTCCTCGGCGGACTCTCGAAGACGGCGGCGCTCCCGCAAATCAAAGCCGGCTGGATCGTCACCGTCGGCGGGAACGCCAAAGAGCGCGAGGGCTCACTTGAGCGCCTGGACTTTATCGCCGACAGTTTTCTCTCCGTCAGCACGACGGCGGCGCTCGCCGTCCCGGAGCTTTTGAAGCGGGCGCCGGAAATGCGCGCAAGGATTGCCGGACGCCTGCAAAAAAATTTTGAACAACTGCAAAACTGGTGCGCGCGTTCCCGCGACGGGCGGCAGCTGCTCCCACGCGAAGGCGGCTGGTACGGCATCGTCCGCCTGCCCCGCGGGATCGACGAAGAACGGCTCTGCACGGATCTTTTGCGCCACGGGAACGTCATCGTGCATCCCGGCTATTTTTACGATCTCGACGCGTCCGAGGGCGGGCATCTCGTATTCTCGCTGCTGGCGCCGGAAAAACTTTTTGAACTGGCGTTCCCGCGGATCGACTACGCGATCGGCAGGAACTGAAAAAAATCGCGGGAACGCGCTAAAAAACGGCGTTCCCGCGAGATTTTCGCTTTGTCAAGGCAAGCGGCTTAGACGATCATCGTGCCGTCCTTGCGAACTTTTTCGCGGAACTTTGCGAGGATTTTCGTCGTGACCGGTCCTGCGCCTCCGGCGCCGATTTCGCGGGCATCGACTTCCGTCACGGGAATGACCTCCGCCGCCGATCCCGTCAGGAAGGCTTCGTCCGCCGTATAGACATCGTAGCGCGTCATCTGGACTTCCTTGCAGGAGATTCCGAGATCTTCGCAGACTTCCATCACGGCGCGACGGGTGATGCCGCCGAGCGCGGAAGAGGAGATTGTCGGCGTATAAACGACGCCCTTGCTGATGATGAAAATATTATCTCCGGAGCATTCGGCGACATAGCCCTGATCGTTGAGGAAAAGGCACTCGTCGAAGCCGGCGTTGAGGGTTTCGATTTTTGCCAAAATGCTGTTGAGGTAGTTGAGGGACTTGACCATCGGCGGCAAAGCGGCGACATTGGTGCGGCGGGTCGCCGCGGTCACCAGCTTGATGCCCTTGGTATAAACTTCCGCCGGATAGAGCTTGATCCCGTCCGCGATGACGATCAGGGAGGGGCTTTTGCAGTTGTTGGGATTGAGTCCCAAATCCCCGACACCGCGCGTCACCACTGTGCGGATGTAGCCGTTGGCGACACCGTTGCGCTTGCAGGCTTCGATGTGGATGCGGCTCAGCTCTTCGCGCGACCAGGGCAGTTTCAAGGCGATCGCCTTCGCCGAATATTCGAGGCGTTCGAGGTGTTCGTCCAACTTGAAAATGCAGTTGTCGTAAACGCGAATGCCTTCGAAAACGCCGTCGCCGTAAAGCAGACCGTGATCAAAGACGGAAACCTTGGCTTCCATCTTCGGATAAAATTTCCCGTCAAGATAAACTTCCATAATGGCAATCTTTCAAAAAAAATTCTATTGCAGGGCTGCGACGATTTCCGTCTTGGGGCGCACGCCCACCATACGTTTGACGACTTCACCGTTTTTGAAAACGAGGAGCGTCGGGATGTTTTGGACTTCAAAACGCGCCGCGAGGTCCATCGCTTCATCGATGTTGACCTTGCAGACTTTCGCCTTGTCGCCGAGTTCTGCCGCGATCTGATCGATCACCGGCGAGAGCATTTTGCAGGGACCGCACCAAGTCGCCCAAAAATCGACGAGCACGGGAACGTCCGTTCCCGCGATCGCCGCATCAAAGTTAGTGGAATTAAGATTTTCAGCCATAGTGATTTTCAATAAAATACGGGCGTCAGCCCGAAGTTGCGGCGCCTATTTGTAGGAGAGCGCCAAGTATTCCAAAAGGACGAGAGCCGCGCCGGCAATAGCGGCGACGAGTGCCAAAACGTCGAGAACGGCGGCAACTTTGCCGACATTGCCCGAATCTTCCTCACCGCCGACGGGAACGAGCGCCGACGATGTCGTCGCGGGAACGCCCGCCACGGGAACGCCGGGACGGCGCGGAGCCGCAGGACGCGGAACACCGGGGCGCGGCGGCATTGCAGGCTTGGGAGCCGCCGCTGCGGGAGCGGGAGCTTCGGCTGCAACGGATTCCGTCTCGGGAGCCGCTGCTGCGGCAGGTTCCGCGGGAGCCGGCTTGGGAGCCAGGCTGACGCGCTTGGGAGCTTGCGGAAGAGTGATTTTGGGACTGGGTGTGGGGGTTTCTTCTGCCATAATAACGAGAGATTAAGTGTTTTTAAACTTTCAATATTTTAAGTCAGTTCAAAAGAGCTTTCAAGCGTTTTTATCGCTTTTCGAAATTGAAACTGCCGCTGTAGCGGAGCGCTTTTTCGCTCGCGCGTTCGAGTTTGACGGTGTAGGTGCCGAGCCCTTCGCGGAGGCGGGCGACTTTCAAGAACGCCGTTCCCGCGCGGACGGGTGCGCTGTCGATCATTTTGTCGTCTTCGTAAAGTTTTGCCGTGACAAAATCGGCTTCGTCCTCGCCGCGCGTTTTTTTAACGGTGACGGCGAAGGTGCCGGCGGCGGTGATTTTGTCGGTCACGTCAAAGGCGAGTTCCCGACCGCCGCCGTTGAGGGAGAACGGGGAGCCGCTCTCGGCGGGAACGCCGAAAATCTCCTTGGCGACGGGCGCAAATTTCTTATAGATGCTTCCGGCGACGGCAAGCGTGTCGCCTTCCGCTTTTGAGGAGTAGGAAATTTTGGGATTGTCGCGCCAGGCGTCAGTGATTTTGTGATAGCTGTCCGGGGTGTGGACGGCGGCGTCAGAGGATTTTTTGCCCTCGAGAAATGCGCGGCAGTTTTCGACAAAGGCTTTCCAGCGGGCGCCGTAGCAATCCTTCATCAAGCCTGCCAATTGCCGGTGGGAATAGTTTTCGAGCGCGCTGTGCTGTTCGGACCAGGTCGTGACGAGCATTTTGGCGTTTCGCAGCATCTGTTCCTGTTCTTTTTTGTTGCTTCCCTTGGCTTTTGCCTGTTCGCAGATGCGCCCGAAGCGCCAAAGGGAATGCGTCGCCAGCAGACGGTCCGTATAATCGATCGTCGCCAGAAAATCGGCGGAGGACTTGTTGAACGCGGCGAGATCGCGGGCGTCATAGGCTGCCATCATCTGTTTGTGCAGCGAGCGCGCGAGATCGGAGAGAAACTGTCTGCCGAGATCGCAGAGGTCCCAGCGATAGGTTTCCGTTCCCGCGATTTCCCTGTCCGTTCCCGCGGCGATCAGTTTTTCAAACGCCGCCAGCGTGTCCGCTCCGTTCCAATAGACATTGGCGCTCGACCAAGACGAGGCTTTTTGGACATTGGCGGCAGGTGTCGCGCAGAGGATGGACTCCGTGCAGCCTTCCTGCGGGCGGTCGGGGCGGTAGAGGGAACGCTCCAAGATCCGCCAGGCTTCCGTGGCGGCTGCAGAATCCTTGCCATAGCGCCGCCGGACGAAGCGTCCGATCCACGCGTCGATTTCCGCCGCCGTCATCACCTTGTCGCGCGGCATCCAGACGCGGTCAAAAAAGAGGTCGTAGAAAAACGGATTGACTTCCGTTCCCTCGGGAATGATGCCGATGCCCTTCATTTCGGCGTTCCCGCCGATCTTGCCGAGGTCGCCGAGCACCCGAAGGGAGCCGTACATGCCGTGGTTGCCGCCAAAGTTTGAGAGTTCGCACCACAGCCAGGGCGTTCCCCAAAACGAACGGGGTTTTTGCGTTCCCGCCGCCATGTCGAGACAGAGTCCGAGCACAATCGCCTTGTTTTTGTCGATCCCGTCGATGATCTCTTTTCGCGGGGAGCCGTGCCAGGACTGCAAAACCCAGACGGCGCCGGGCGCGGCTTTTTGTTGGGCGTCCTGAACGGCTTTTGCCGCCGCGCTAACATCGACGCCCGCCGTTTTGCCGCCTTCGTGGAAAAGATCACCGCCGAACGCCGCGGGAACGCGTTTCCCTTCGTAGCCGTAAACTTTTTTCAGGTTTTTATACCAATGTTCCGCCACTGTCGGGAACGCCTCGTTGGTGGGATCGAGAAGGACGGGACGCTTGAAGCCGGCGACCCAGTTGCCCTGGTCTATCAGTTTCGCATTGTATTTTTTTAAAGCCTTCGCCTCGGCGAAATCGTGCGGCACGAGTCCTGTAAAACCTTGGACGATCGGGTGCATGCCGTAGTTTTCCATACGGCGGACGATAAAGCGTCCGAGTTCGGCTTCGCGGTCGATTTGTTTTTGCGAGAGCGGTCCGCCGTGCCCTTCGAGATTGCCCATGTTCCACCAGGCGGCGAATGCGGGCGCGGGAATGAATTTGGCGATGGATTCCTTGGGGTATCCCAAGTCCTGCAAAGTCAGCTGCCAGACTTTTTCAAGTCCCGCCTGCACGAGCAGGTAGTTCATCCCGCAGAGCGCCATGCGGTCGATTTCCTCCGCCCACTCTTTTTTGCCCCAAAACGCCGACGTATAGGAAAGCGTGCAATAGTTGTAGGCGTAGCGCCACTGCCACGGGGAGGCGAGCGCGATGTCCTTGAAATCTTTTTTGACGGGAACGGCGGGCGTGTAGCGCTTGCCGCTCCAGGAAATTTCCACGCCGCGGACTTCACGCAGATAATAGCCGTATCCGGCGACCAAATCGTTGTCGTTCCCGCCGGTAACCGTCACCTTGTCGCCGTCGATCTTGAGTTCAAAACCCGACATGCCGCGACGGATTTTGAAACTGACGTCGGCGGGATCGTCCACGCCCAAGCGGGAGACGAGCTGTTCGCGCTGCAGCGCCGGTGTCTTCGCGTTTTCGCTCGTGTCAAAGGGAACGACTTTTTTCTTCTTTTTCGCCAAGGTCCGCTTCGTCGCCGCGGGAACGCTGTTTTCGTCGTTCCCGGCAAAGCTTTCGAGAGGGGCTGCACCCAAAAAAACTGTCAGCGCCAAGGCAATAAAAAATGATTTTTTCATTGTCAAACAATTATGGCAATCGGGGAGTTTTGGCGGCAAAAACCGCCGGATAAGGATAATGCAGAATGTATTTTCCTTCAAAATATTCATCGTCGCCGAGCCGTTCCCGCACATTGATTTTTTTGTCGGGAACGACACCGAGTTCCCGCGTCTCATCGTCGAGGGAACCGCCCTTCCAATACAAAATGCCGTTGGCGAGGGAATGTTTTTTGCCGGGGCTTATCAAATTTTTGGAAAGGGCGAAAAACGCCGGCAGGTTGCTCACGGCGCGTCCGGTCACAAAATCGAATTTTTGCTTGAACGTCTCGACGCGTCCGACGCGCGGCGTCACGTTTTTGAGCCCCAGACGCCGGGCGATGTCGCTGACGACCAAGATTTTTTTGGCGATCGAATCCGCCAGGGTGAACTGCGCCTGCGGATAGAGCACGGCGAGGATCAGTCCCGGGAATCCGCCGCCGGTGCCGACATCGATCACGCGCGCTCCCGACATCAGCCGCAGGAACGTTCCCGCAACCAGGCAGTGCGCGTAATGGTGCCATTCGAGATTGTCGATGTCCTTGCGGGAAATGAGGTTTATCTTGGCGTTCCATTCGCGATGAAGCGCCGCCATCGCCTCCAGCTGCGACCATTGTTCGTCGCTAATGGGGGCGTCTTTGAAAAATGCGCGCAGACGCTGCATCATTTTAGAAACTGCCGCGCTCGCTCGAACGTTGGAACTCGATCAGCTGCCTGACGCAGGGATTTTGCCCCTCCGGCATCGTCGCCAAAAGTTCGTGCGCCTGCGACTGGTTGAGATCCTTGAAATACAGCACGCGCCAAGCCTGACGCACCGCGCGAATGTCCTCTTCCGAAAAGCCGTTGCGCTTCATCGCCACGAGATTGAAGGCTTTGACGCCGCAGTTTTCCGTTCCCTCGACGATCATATACGGCGGAACGTCCTTGACGATGCGCGACATCGCCGCCAGCATCGAATAGTCTCCGATACGGCAAAACTGGTGAATGCCCGTGCCCCAGCCGAAATTGACATGGTCGCCGCAAACGACATGACCCGCAAACGCCGCCTGCGAGCTCATCACCAAAAAGTTGCCGATCTGGCAGTCGTGCGCAACGTGCGAGTAAGCCAAAATGTTGTTGTCGTTGCCGAGCGTCGTAAACTGTCCGTCCTGCGTGCCGCCATGAATCGTCACGTATTCGCGAAAACAGTTGCGGTCGCCGATCTTGAGTCCGACGCGCCCGCCCTTGTATTTGAGATCCTGCGTCTTGCCGCCGATGACCGCAAAGGGATAAACCTCATTGTCCCTGCCCAAAAACGTGTAGCCTTCGACGCAGGCGTGATGATGGATGACCGTTCCCGCGCCGAGGGTGACTTCGGGACCGATGTAGGCGTAAGCGCCAACGGTGACGTTTTCGTCAAGCTGCGCGCCCGGTTCGATGATTGCGGTAGGATGGATATTGGCCATGGCTTTTCAGATTTTGGGGGTTAAAGGTTTGCAGCCTTGGAGAGGGAGACCGAGAACATGATGTCAGCGGAGGAAACGACCTCGTCGTTGACTTTGCAGCAGGCTTCCGCTGTGAAAATCTTGTTCCCGCGGTTTTTGATGATTTTTGCCTCGATGACCAGCTGGTCGCCCGGTGTCACGACGCGACGGAACTTGACCTTGTCGGCGCTCATAAAGAGCGTGATGTGTTCGCCCGGCTCGTTGGCGAGCGCCAAAAGCATCAGTCCGGCGACCTGCGCCATCGCCTCCACCTGCAAAACGCCCGGCATGACGGGATTGCCCGGGAAATGCCCCGTGAAGAACGGCTCGTCATTGGTAACATTCTTTAATGCGACAATCGACTTGGCGCCGTGATCGATGCTCAAAACGCGATCGACCATCACAAAAGGATAGCGATGCGGCATCAGATCCAAAATCTGTTTGATGTTCAAAGCCGTCGCGTCGGCGGGAACAGCCCCTTTTTTCTTTTGCGGTGTGAGCATCTGCGCGCGGATCGCCTGCGAAAGCTTGCCGTTGAGCGCGTGTCCCGTGCGGACGGCGATGAGATGCGCCTTGATCGGAGCGCCCACCAAAACGATGTCGCCCACCAGGTCCATGATCTTGTGGCGGACAAACTCGTCGGGATAGCGCAAACCGCCGTTGGCGATCACGTCGTTGCCCTTGATAATGATGGCGCAATCGAGCGAACCGCCCTTGATCAAGCCCGCCTTGCGGAGATTTTCGATATCGTCAAAATCCGCAAAGGTGCGCGCGTTGCAAAGCAGTTTCTCGTAGTTTTCGGGATTGATCTCAATCGTCAGATTTTGCGTATGTTTGCCGCGGTCGTCCGTCGAGGTCAGCGTGATCTTGAAGCCGTCATACGGGAGCGCGATAATCGAACGCTCGCCATCGACGACCGAAACCGGCTCGCGGACGGCATAATACACGCGCTCCTTTTCCTGCTCGACAATCCCGGCTTCCTTGATCATCGCCACGAACGGCGCCGCCGATCCATCCAAAATCGGAGGTTCCGACGCGTTCATCTCCACGATGCAGTTGTCAACACCCATACCGTTGAGCGCCGAATTGATATGCTCGATCGTGTGCAACTGAAAATGCCCCTGGGAAATCGTCGTATTGCGAACGCTCGTGCCCAACATGTCCGCCACAGGGCGAAACTCCGGCGTTCCCGCGACATCGACCCGGCGATAGACAATCCCCGAATCTTCCTTTGCCGGACGCAACGTCAAAACAACGTCCGCGCCCGAATGTAAACCTTTGCCACTAATCGAAATTTCACGAGAAAGGGTTCGCTGTTTCATAATGAGTTCATTATAACGGCAAGATCCCGTTCCCGCAAAAAATTATTTGTAAAAATTAATGGAAAAACCGGGAGCTTTTTTCGCAAAACCGCGTTCCCGTGACTAAGCCCGCCGCCGGCGCGTTCCCGCGAGCAAGAGAGCGAGCGTTCCCGCAAAGAAAGCGAAGAGCGACGGCTCGGGAACGACGACGAGATCCGCAAAGTCTTTTACCGACAGCGAGTAGAACGAATGCGTCAGAGTCCAATATTTGTCGCGGACATTTTCGCCCAAATAATCCGGGAACTCTGTGTCATAGCCGTAATAGCCGTTCCCGACGCTGTAAGTCGTCAGCCCGTAGTGCTTGTCGTCCGAGTCCGTGATATGCACCGCCGTGACAAGTCCTGTTGCGTCATTGACATCAAATCCCCAAAGCGTCACCGCATGACCGCTATAAAGTCCGCCCTCCTGCCCTGCCGCCGTATTGCCCCAAAACTCCAAGGAAAGCCCGATCACGCAATCCTGATTGCAGATCAGATCCTTGAGAATCTCCGTAAACTCCGACTGTTGCAAACCGCCGACGCCGTCCCCGTCAAAATTGTTGTGCAGGGTGAACAGCGTTCCCGCCACAAAGGACGCGGGATTGGGATAAAGCTCCTTGAAATAGGCACCGCCGGAACCTTTTTTTTGAGACCACGAGTTCGGGAAATTGTACAAGTTCGTATAATAGTTTTGCGGCATCTGACCGGTAAAATACCACGGGAGCCCGAACTCCGAGAGCCCGCCCTTGTTGGTCCAATTTGCCTTGTAGGTGTTAAAGATTTCGGAAGCCGTCTTGGGGACATTGGCACCCAAACTGTTGCCCGCCTTGACATACCAGTCCTGCCAATAGGCAGCCATGCAGGACGCCTGAGACGCCCAGCACATTTCGCCGTCGCCGTTCCAGGACTGCGTTTCCGCGTTCCAGTCCTTGTCGGCGTCATGCCAGCCGCTTTCAAAACTGACACCGGGAGCAAAATAAGTTGTAATCCCGTCGCCTTTGATCACCGTCGCGCCAAAAAGCGTTCCCGCGGGCAAAATCGACAAGGGTAAAATAAATTTCGCGAACTTATACATTGGAAAACCTCCTTTTTTGTTTTAGGGACAATTATTTTCTCCGGCGGCGCGTTCCCGCGAGCAAAAGAGCAAGCGTTCCCGCGAAGAAGCCGAACATCGACGGCTCGGGGACAACGGCGGGAACGAGAAAATCCGCGGGAGCGAGACGGTCAAAGTTTGCGACGTAAATATCCTTCCCGTAATAGTCGCTCTGCAATCCCATAAGGGTTTGCCCGGCGTAAACTAACCCGTCGCAAGCGACTTCAAAAATGCCTTCGAGATTTTTTCCCTCGCGCGCGTCGTCGGAATCGGTGACAAAAAGTTTTTTGATCCCGCTCGCATCGTATTCGACGCCCCAGAGGGTGATCTCGTGTCCCCAGCCCGAAACACCGACTTTGCGCAAGGAAAGCGCGAGCCCGCTGCCGCTGTTGAGGGCGCTCACGAGATTGTTCGACATTGCGGTGTAATTTTGATTGGACGACTCTGTCAGATAGTCGCCCAGTTTTCGGTCTCCGCTAAAATATTCGCGATAATAGCCGCCCTGCGGAATGCCCTCGCCCGGCATCAGCTGCGCCCAGCCGTGTTCGCCCGCCTTGGCGTAGTTGCCCGTCAGCCACCATTCAATCGCGTATTTGGGCAGACTGCCGTAATCGCTCGTGTAGGCAGTCCTGAACGTCTGCCAGACAGCCTCGCCCGTCGGCGTTCCCGCGGGAACAGCATACTGGTCTTGCCACCAAGCCAAAATATTGGACGCCGTCGCCGCCCAACAATAGCCCATATCGCGAAAATAATCTTCACCCTTGTTAAAATCATACCAGCCGGATGCGCGCGTCACACCTTTTGCCCAAGCCTCGTCCGCCAATGCCGTTCCCGACATCAGCGAGAGCCCGAGGGCAAAAAATGTAATCTTGCGCATCATCCGTTCATTTCCCCATTTTTTGATTCTTGCGACGGCGGCGCGTTCCCGCGAGCAAAAGCGCCAGCGTTCCCGCGAAGAATCCAAACAACGACGGCTCCGGAATCACCAGCGCCGGATAGCCCATAATGCCGGAGAGCTGCGTGACATAGTTGCCCGAAAAAAGTTTGGCTTCGTTATAATCGATCGCCGCATAGTTTCCCGTGTAGGAGACATTGTAGGAATTTAAGGCGATGTTCAACGGATCGGCAGTCGAATCATCGGAGTCCGTCACATAAATTTTTGAAACCAACCCGTCGTTCCCGACATCACATCCCCAGACGGTAATTTCATGATTTTTGCCGAAGCCGTTGTAGCCGACGGCAAAACTCAAACCGACGGGACCGTGATTTAGCAGCGTCGTCAAATAGTTAGAGAAAACTTCCGCAGAACTATGCGTTTTATCAGGACGACCGGAACCCCAGGTGTAATAATTTCCGCCAAGGCAAATCGCATAGTTTTCAGTCCGCGCGGCAAAATCATATTCTGTGCGTTCCCGCAGACTCGCCCAAGTGGCGCTATACGCTCCGTAGGCGTCTGCCATCGTCGCCAAAAATCCGGTGTCGCCGCTCAAATAGTTGCCGCCGCCCGTCGGTTTCGAATAATTCGAAGTCGTGGGGGACTTCCCTTCAAAAAACCATTGCAGACCTTCATACGAACCGCAGCCCTTGCCCGGATCCCAGTTTTTCAAAAAAACATTTTCAAAAATCCCGCACGTGTAATCGGTGGTCGTATTCCTCAAAATATTGCCCGGAACGGTGTTTCCCGCTTTTTCGTAAGTGTCGCACCACCACTGGAGCATATTGGAAGCCACTGCCGCCCAACAAAAATTGCGATCAGTCGTCGAGAGATTTGAATTTGACCTCTTGTTGACATCATACCAGCCGGAATCCGCCGTCACGCCGGGTGCCCAAACGCTGGCGGCTGTCAGCGTTCCCGCGGGCAGCAGGAGCAGAAGGCTCGGGATTAAAACTGTGTTTTTCATAATTTGGGTAGTCGGGGTTTTCGACTGCTCGTAAGGGTTTTTTTATGTTTGGGGCACATCTGTGCCGTTCTGCAATGGGGGTCTGCACTCTCGTGGTGCGCGCGCGACCAAAAACTGACGGGGGAATAAGAACCTCGCTCAAATATATTCCTCAGATCTGAAAATGTGCATTTTTCAACGACTCTAATTTAACGAAAAAAAAAAACGGAATACAAGTCTTTTTTATATTTTTTCCAATTATTTTTCCAAGCCCCACCGTTCCCGCAAAAATCGCTCTATCGGCGCGAAGCAGAGGCGTTCCATCACCAAGCCGATAACAATGATGACGAGCATCACGCCATAGACCTTCGCGACGTTCATTTCCTCGCGTCCGGCGTTCAACATCCAGCCCAAGCCGATGCCGCTAAAAATATAGACATAGATTTCCGCCGACATCAGCGAACGCCATGCGAAAGCCCAGCCCTGTTTCATTCCCGAAAAAATCAGCGGGAGCGCCGCCGGGAACATCACGCGCGTCCAGAGATGAAAACGTTTGGAGCCCATTGTCGCCGCGGCGCGCAGATAGAGCGGCGGGACGGAGCGGATGCCGTTTTCCGTCGCCAGCATCAGCGACCAGACCGAGCCCATGACGACGACGGTAAGGATCGCCCATTCGTCCTGGCCGAAAATCACCAAAGAGATCGGCACCCAGCAGACGCTCGGCAAACCTTGGAACGCCAGCGCCAAAACGCCGAGCGTGTTGCGCACAAACGCCGACTGCGACAGGAGCAGTCCCATCGGCAGCGCGATTGCAAAACCGATCAGATAACCGACGAAGAGCCGCCGCATCGTCACGAGCAGCGCCGAAAAAAGCGAGAGGTCCTTGACGCTCTCCCAGAGGAAGACGGCGATTTCAGACGGGAGCGGGAAGACGCCGGAATCTTTTTTGCTGAGATCGAGATGCGTCGTATCGAGCATTTTTTCGACATCGACGACGGACGGCAACGCTCCGCAGTCCAAGCCCGCCGCGACATAGTCGTTGAGGAGCCGGCGGTCGAGTTTTTCGGTAAAGACGATTCGCGGGAACGCGTTGCGGACGATGATTTCGGGAAAATCCGAATGGGTTTCCCGGGAAAGCGCGCGCTGCAGGATCGCCTTGGCCTCGTCCGGGTGCGCGTTGATCCAGGCGGTCAGTTCGTTGTGCCCTTTGACAAAGGCGTCGATGAGATTGCGGCGTTTGGCGAGCGATTGCGTCGAAGTCGCCAGGACGGTGGTCACGGAGTCAAAGTCTTCCTTGACGAGATGCGCCTTCGCTTCCAGCTCCAAGCGCGAAACCCAAGGCTCGACCGTCCAGGCAGCCTCCAGATCGCCGGATTTGAAAAGCGCCAGCTGGTCGGGATTTTTTGTCGGGACGACCTGCACGGAGTCCGTCTCGCCGCGATTGAAGGGAACGTTGTTTTTGCTCAACCAGGCGCGGCAGGCGACATCCTGCGTGTTGCCGAGCTGCGGCGTCGCGATGCGGTGTCCGATAAAATCTTTAGGCTGCTGTCCGACAAAATTTGCCGAGGCGACCAAAGCCGCGCCACCCTCCGCCGAGCCCGCGATGAGCCGCACCGCGCCGTCACGTCTCAAAAACGCGTTGATGGCGGGCGAAGGTCCGACATAAGTCAGATCGATCGAGTCGATCGTCAGCCCTTCCATCGCCGACGGTCCCGCGTTGTAAAGCTGCCAGGACAGTTTCGTTCCCGCCGGCAAACGCGACGCATACCAGGAACGGCCTTCGCGCTCCATCTGCTGCGCGATCAAAGCCTGGGCGTGGGTGATGTTGGGAAAATACCCGACGCGCAACTCGTCCGCAGCGGAAGTCTTGCGCAAAGAAAAGCCCTCGCCAAAATCACAACGCCCGACAAACTCCAAAATCCCGAGAAAAACGGCGACAAAAAAGATATAAAAAAATGTTCGCTTCATAATCAATCGACAATAAAATATTTGAGCCACGCGAGATAGGCGTAGCAGATTTGGTTGGCTTGAAACGCATCCCAGCGCGAAGAGGCGAACTCTTCCGAATGGGACTGCATATAAAGTTTATAATCGCGTTCCCACGAATACACCTGCACATCCTTGTAGCCGGCGCGTTCGAAGAGATATTTGGCGCGGCGTTCCTGCAAACCGCTGCTGAGGACGATCAGGCGCGTGTTTTCGTCGATGCCGGGAACGGCTTTTTTGATCGTCTCGGGATGATCGATCGTCCGTTTGGCGAAGCTGTCCACCGCAATCGCCGTCGCGGGAACGCCGCCCGCCTGCAAATATTCGACGAGCACATCCTGTCCCGTTACCACAAAACGGTCCGCCAAGCCCGCGCGCCACACGCGCAACGCCGACAGGGAACGCTGTCCGATATCGCCGCCCAAGACGACGAGCAGATCCGCCTGATGGAGCTCTTCAAAACTCACGCAGCCCTCGCGCTGTTTGTTCGCCAGATAATCGCCCACGGGCGTTCCCGCGAGCAAGGCGTAAAATGCGATCAAAGCGGCGGGAACGAGCCAAAAAGCCGCCACGAACGCCCATAATATTTTTTTTAGAAGTCTCATCATTTTTACCACCAGGATGTCCAGGGGACGATCACGCCGTCGGGATTTTTGAGGGTTGCGGGAACGTCGATCAGCCGTTGGTTGCGGGAACCTCTGAACGAAAGCGACGTGTCGCGTTCCGCCAAAACGAAGAGGCCGTCAACAAGCACATCGATATAGGGCAAAATCTGACGCAGACGCGCATCCGCCACGATTTCCTCATAGAGAAAACCCGTATAGCACCAAATGTTCTTGTCGTAGTTTTCCTTCGCCAACTTTGCGAGCGCGGCAAATCCTTCGACCTGGTAAAGCGGATCGCCGCCCGAAAAAGTGATGTTGGAGCTCGGAGAGCCCTCGAGAATGGCGGCCATGATCTCCTCCGGCGTCATCGCCGTGCCCTGATCGAATTTCCAAGTCTGCGGATTGTGGCAGCCTTCACAAAAATGCCTGCAGCCCGCGCAATAGACCGTCGTCCGCATACCGGGACCGTCCACAAAAGTGTCGAAAATGATGTCGATGACGCGAATGGTGTTTTGCTCCGCCATAAAAAAATTATCTCAGGAAATCGCAGATTTTTTCAAAAACGCGCACAGTCGCGCCCTGGTTATCGGCGTGCCAGCGTCTCGAAGCCGCCGACATCGCCGCCCGCCGTTCGGCGTCGTCCAAAAGCCGGCAGAGCGCGTCCTCCGCCTCCTCCGCCGTCTTGACCTTGACGGCAGCCCCGATATCTTCGAGCGCGCGGCAGACGTCGCGGAAATTGCTCATTCCCGGCCCGTAAACCATCGGCACGCCCAAAGCCGCGCACTCGATCGGCGTCTGACCGCCTTTGTTGGGCGGGAGACTTTTGCCGACAAACGCCAATGTCGCCACCTGCGAAAGTTTGCGCAGCTCGCCCGTCGTGTCCGCCACGCAAATGTCCGCGTCCGCGGGAACGGCCTCCGGAGCCGTCTGCGAGCGAAGATACCATTTGAACGGCGTGTTTTTCAAAATCGCCACAATCTCCTCACGGCGCTCCGCATGGCGCGGCACGATCAGCAGTTTCAGATCCGGACGGCGTTCCCGCGAGCGCGAAAACGCCTTGAGCGCCATCGCCTCCTCGCCCGGCCAGGTCGAAGACGCCAGGAGGACTTCGCCCGCCGATGACGGTGCCTGCGAAGGATTGAAAAGCTCACAATAAAGCGCGCGCTTTTGCTCCGGCGAAAAAAGCTGACCGCCCGCCGCATCAAATTTCATATTGCCCGCCAAAATCATTTTTTCCGCGGGAACGCCCAAGGACGCAATGCGCTCGAAATCGTTTTGTGTTCCCGCGCAAACAAAGTCGATGTGGGAGAAAATGCGTTTTGCCAAAAATGACAGTTTGCGGTAGCGTTTGAACGAGCGGTCGCTCAATCGCGCGTTGACAAGCACGACGGGAACGTCGCGTTCCCGCGCCTGATGCAGATGCTCCGGCCAGAGTTCGCCCTCCATCTGGATCATCAGCGACGGCGCAAAACGTCGCCACGCCATAGCGGAAAACGCCCAAAAATCAAACGGGAAACACGCGCTCACCGTCACGAGATCCGCGTATTTTTCGTGAATGATCTTGTAGGCGGTCGAAGTCGTCGTCGTCAAAATCACCTCGACATCGCCGCGCACCTTGAGCGCCTTCAACAACGGCGCCACCGCCTCCGTCTCCCCGACCGAAACCGCCTGAATCCAAATGCGATGAACGCCCGCCCGACGCGGCGGCAGCTTGGGCACAAAACCGAAGCGATGGGAAAAATCCTCACCGTAACCGCCGCGCTTTAACATGCGCGCGACATAATAAGGGCTCGTCAGCAAAAAAAAGGGCAAAATGAGCAAACGATAAAGCCAAATCATAATAGAATCATTATAAAAATTTGGGCGATGATTCTCAAACAGAAATCCCGTTCCCGCGGGCAAAAAAAGCGTTCCCGCGACGCATTATCGGACTTTGCCGGTCAAGGCGTCTTTTTCGATCCCGCAGAGCTCCACCTGCGCGAGCGTATTGGCGGGATGGACGCCCTCGACGAGCACCCGCAGATAGTTTTGCGTATAGGCGGGCGTCACGTTTTTGCCGGGAACGGGATTTTCAAAAAGCACCTCTTGGGTCTGTCCGATATATTTGAGCATGAACGCGCGGCGTTTTTTTGCCGACAGTCCACGCAAAATCGCCGAACGGCGTTGTCTCACGGGAACAGGAACCTGGTCCTGTCGTCGCGCGGCGCTCGTCGTCGGGCGTTCCGAATAGGTGAAAACGTGGCAAAAGGTGAACGGCTGCCGCATGAAGTTGTCGCAGGTCATCTCAAACTCCGCATCCGTCTCGCCCGGGAACGCGATCATAATGTCCGTTCCCACCGTCAGCCCCGGCACGCGCGACACGGCGCGGTTCAAAAACTGAAAATATTCGGCGACATCGTAATGCCGGTGCATATCCTTCAAAATCCTGTCGCAGGCGCTCTGGATCGGCAGATGCAAGAACGGCATCAGCGGATGCGCGGGATTCGCCATCCGGTCGAGAATCCCCTCGGGAACGGTTTTGGGCTCGATACTGCCGATGCGAATGCGCGCCAGCTGCGGGATCGCCGCCAGGGCATCGACGATCTCGACAATCGTCTTGTCCCCAAAACGGTAAGTGCCGATATTGACGCCCGTGAGCACGAGTTCGCGAACACCGCGCGCGACAAGGGAGCGGGCTTCGGCGACGATGTCCTCAAAATCGCGGGAACGCGCCCTGCCGCGAGCCTTGGGGATCAGACAGTAGCTGCACATGAAATCGCAGCCGTCCTGGATCTTCAGATTGGCGCGCAGACTGATTGCCTGGGTGACGGGAACGAAGGGAACCTTGAAATCCTCCTTGGGCATCGCCACGACCGTCTGC
The DNA here is from genome assembly GCA_024697185.1 of Opitutales bacterium. Lineage (GTDB taxonomy): Bacteria > Verrucomicrobiota > Verrucomicrobiia > Opitutales > UBA953 > Spyradosoma. Next base: position 28,722 of record JAILGB010000031.1, read on the forward strand.
CGCGGGAACGGCAATTTTTGCAAATCTCGCGGCAACCAGGCGTCCGTCGCGAGTTTGTCGCGATTGCCGACGATCAGATCGACACCGGGGATTTTTGCCAAAGCCGCCGCCGAAGTCTGCGCATAACAACCTGTCACGACACAAAACGCCTGCGGATTCTGGCGGACAAAGTTGCGCACGATCTGACGGCATTTCGCCTCCGCCAAACGCGTTACCGCGCAAGTGTTGACGATCCCGAGATCGACACCGGACGAGCCCCACGGCAAAATCTCGAAACCGCGCGCGACAAGCTGGTCCGACAACACTTCCGTCTCATATTGATTGAGACGACAGCCGAGTGTAAAAATCGATGCCTTCATCTTTTTGCCGTTCCCGTCGCTCAAAGTTTTGCCGCCGCGCGCGACAGGCGGTCGTTGACTGCCGTGCCGATCCCGCCGTCCGGCGAGCGCTCGATATAAATTTTTGAAAAGCCCATCCCGTCGAGCCGGCGCAAAAACTCAAAAATATTGCGCGCGACAGTCGTCTGGTCGCCGTCTTCCGAAAGCCAAAAAACATTTTTTGACAGCGTTCCCGCGCCCGGATCCGCAGGCCGACGCTGCCAGACGACTGCCGTTCCCGCCGCATTTTCCTCTGCGGGAACGCCTTCAAAAAGTTCGACGCGCGTCCTGGGGCTGTAATGTTTTTTCAAAAGTCCCGGTGCGAGCATTCCCTTGTCCGCCGCCGTCTCCATCAATCCTTTGCCGAGCGCCACGGGAACGCCGAGGCAGGCTTCAAGCCGTTCCCGCGAAATCACACCCGGGCGCAGGAGCACCGGGTTGTCGCCGACCAGGACGATCGCGGACTCGACACCGCAGTCGCAACGCCCGCCATCGACGATATAACGCAGACGGTCGCCCAGCGAATCTTGCACATGCTGCGCCGTCGTCGGGCTGACATAGCCAAACTGGTTGGCGCTCGGAGCCGCCAAGGGCAGATCGGCGCGCTGCAATATTTTTCGCGCCACGGGATGCGCCGGCATACGGATCGCCACCGTCGGATGACCCGCCGTCACGAGATCGGGAACGATTTTTTTCTTAGGCAAAACCAAAGTCAGCGGGCCGGGCCAAAAAGCCTCCGCCAGGCGTTTTACAAACGGATGGGAAATGTCCGCGAGCGTTCCCGCCTGCTCCAAAGAATGGACATGAACAATCAAAGGATCGATGAACGGCCGCGATTTGACGGCAAAAATCTGACGGACCGCAGCCTCGCAAAAGGCGTTCGCCGCCAAGCCGTAAACGGTTTCCGTCGGGATCGCGACCAAAGCGCCCGCGCGCAGCGTTCCCGCCGCCAAGTCCAAATCCGCATCGCTGTCCGTCAAAATCTCCGCCATTTTTTAAAAACCCATTTCAATCCTGAACGCCTCCTCGGCAAAGCCGTTCCCGCGTATCTTTTCGCGCAGATATTCGACCGCGCGACGATCCGTCTCGGGATCGCCCGAAGACTGTTCGACGACAAAAATCCGGTTCTCGACGGGACCGTAACAAAAAAGCGACAAGGGCTCCAAAAGCATTTTTGAAGAACTGAACAGGGAACGCTGTTCCCGAAACGTTTTTAAAACCTTTCCGTCGCGGAGGGAACGCAACTCGATCACCATCTGCGAATCGCCGGGATTGGCAATCTTGACGACGGTCGTGCCCATCGTCGCCGCGAGATCCTTGCCGATCGGCGAAACAAGCGCATTGTCAAGCAGCCGGAAACCCGCCTGGCGTTCCCGCGCAAAACCGTCATCGACTAAATCTTTGTCGTGATTGATCCGATAAACGCCGCCGAAGGCGAGAAAAAGATTCTCCTCGTTCAAATTTTCGCCGACCTTGAAATCTGAACCGTAATTTAACGGCGTCGCCAAAAAAAGCGGCTCGGAATCATAAAGCGTGCCCTCCCAGTCGATCGTTTCGAGAATCGAAACCTTGACATCGCGACCCGGGCGCGTCGGCTCAAAAGAAAAACCGGGTCTCAAAAAAAACAGCGTCGTCAAAATGAACAGGCACAAAACACCCGCTGCCGCCAACAGCGAGCCCGCCAGCTCGCGGCGATAAAAACGATAGACCCACAATCTGCCCGTCAGTCGCATGACAAGTAAAATTCTAAAGGACGTTCCCGCCGTTAGCCAATCAAAAATTGCTGCTCCACATCCTCGCCCAAACGGCGTTCGAGCACCGGCGTCGCGCGGGCGGAGTCCGAAAAATACCGCACGGGCGACCGTTCCGGCGGACCGCCGGCACAATAGGCATAGAGATAATCCGCCTGACCCGCCTCAAAAAGTGTTTTCAAAAAACTCGGCCCGCACTCAAAATAAACGCCGTCCAGATGCGCCTCCCAACAGCGTTCCCGCAGTTCCCTCCAATAGGCGTCAGGCTCCTCCGGCAACGCCCAAAGCGCGATCCCGCGGGAACGCAAAAGCGCCTCCGCGCGCGCCGCCGTTCCCGTCACCGTCACAAAAACAGTCCGTTCCCGCGCAAAGCGATCATTGTAAATCTCCAAATCCTCCAAACGCTCCAAAGTCCGTCCCGAACGGTCAAACACCAGGCGCGTGTGACACGAGACCGGATGGCCCTGGCGACGGATCGTCAAGCGGGGATTGTCCACAAGCACCGTCTGCGTCGAAGTCGCAATCGCCGGAAAATATTGCCGTTCCCGCGCCACCTGCGCCGCCGTCGCCGTTCCCGTGATCTTCGCGGTTTTGCCGGCTTCAAAAAACATCGCTCCCTGGCGGGTGATCGCGCAACGCGCGGCAAAAAGCGGCGTCTTGTGCACGATCGTGTGGTTAAAAATCGGATTGAGGGCGGCGCATTCCTGCGCGAGTTCGCCCTGCTCGACTGCGATCCCGCGGGAACGCAAAATCTCGATCGCGCGACCGCGATGCAACGGATTGGGATCGAGCGCACCGATAACGACTTTTGAAATCCCCGCCGCGACGATGGCGTCCGTGCAGGCGCCCGTATGACCATGCGTCGAACACGGCTCGAGCGTCACATACATCGTCACACCGGCGGGATCGATCCCGCGTTCCCGCAAAATCGCCAACGCGTTGCGTTCCGCATGCGGCATTCCCGCGCGCTGGTGCCAACCGGTCGCCACAATCTCGCGGGAACGGTTATCGACACAGACACAGCCGACCATGGGATTGGGTGCCGTCGTGCCCAGCGCGTTGCGGGCGATCTCAAGCGCCAACGCCATCGGCGACTGTCCGCGATCCGCCATCAGTCAACGAGACGCTTGCCCAAGTCCCCGTAAGCATCAATGCGGCGATCCCGCATAAACGGCCAAATCCGCCGGAATTCGCGCTGCTGATCCAAATCGCAATCCGCAATCAAAATCTCCTCCCGGTCCGCCGACGCGCGCGCGATGATTTCGCCGTAGGGATTGGCGACAAAACTCTGTCCCCAAAACTCCGTGTCGCCCTCGACGCCGACGCGATTGGTCGCGGCGACAAAACAGCCGTTGGCGACGGCGTGCCCGCGCTGAACCGTTTCCCACGCGCAATGTTGCGCTTCGCCCAAGGTCGGTTTTTCCTCCGGCAGCCATCCGATCGCCGTCGGGTAAAAAATGATTTGGGCGCCTGCCATCGCCGTCAAACGGGCGGATTCGGGAAACCATTGGTCCCAGCAAATGCAAACGCCGATTTTGCCGTAGGCGGTCTGCCAGGCACGAAAACCCAGGTCTCCGGGAGTAAAATAAAATTTTTCCTCAAATCCCGGATCCTGCGGAATATGCATTTTGCGGTATTTGCCGAGATAACTGCCGTCGGCGTCGATGATCGCCGCGGTGTTGTGATAAACTTCATTCCCGCGGGCTTCAAAAAGCGGTGCGACGATCACGACTCCCAAACGTTTTGCCACATCGCAAAGCGTCCGGGTGGACGTTCCCGCAGGAATCGGCTCGGCGAGGTCAAAATTTTTGACATCCTGACGAATGCAAAAATAGCGCGTCGTAAACATTTCCTGCAAGCCGATGATCTTGGCACCCTTGTCGGCGGCCTCCTCGATAAAAGGAATCGTCTTGGCGAGGTTTTGCGCGGGGCTTTCCTCCGCCGCAAGCTGAATGAGTCCGATACGGGTTTTCATGAATTAGTAGGAACGCCCGGAGCGGTTTTCGAAGAAGTTGACGTAAGCCTGGTTGAGGGCGCGATAGCCGCCGGGTGTCGGATATTCGCCTGTGAAATACCAGTCGCCGATCGCGGTCGGACACGCCTTGTGCAAATCCTCGACGCTTTGATAGATGATGCAGAGTTCGCCCTTCCAATCGCAGTCGGGATAGACCATTTGCGCGATTTTTTTCTCAATCGCGTTCTTGCCGGAGTTTTCGGCAAAATCGTAGATGCGCTTGATGTGGTTGACGGGATCGGGAACGGCTTTTTCGAGCTCGGCGCGGCAATCGTGATAGACTTCGCGCAGGAGATCGCCGTTCCCGCGTTCCTGAACGATTTTGACCGCCGCCATAAAGGCGATAAATTTGCCAAATTCGCTCATATCGATCCCGTAGCAGTCGGGATAGCGCACCTGCGGCGCCGAGGAGCAGACAATGATCTTGCCCGGGTTGGGGCGCGACAGGATCTGCAAAATCGATTCGCGCAAAGTCGTGCCGCGGACGATCGAGTCGTCGATGATCACCAGATTGTCGCCGGGATTGACCAGTCCGTAAGTGATGTCATAAACGTGCGCCGCCATCGAATTGCGCGCTTTTTCTCCCGAGATAAAGGTACGTAGCTTGATATCCTTGTGCGCGACTTTTTCGCTGCGCGGCCAGTTGCCCATGATCAATTTGTCAACGAGTGCCTCGTCGCAACTGCCGTTTTTGATCGCTTCGAGCAGTTCCTTGCGCACCTCGCGACGGCGATTGACACGCAACTCGCCCATCATGCCGTAATAGGCGATTTCCGACGAGTTGGGAATAAAGGAGAAGAGCGTGTGTTCGAGATCGTGATTGATCTCTTCCATGATCTGCGGGACCAACGCCGCGCCCAAGGCCTTGCGGCCGCGGTAGATTTCATAATCGTTGCCGCGGGCGAAATAAATATGTTCGAACGAACAGGCGGTCTTTGCCTGCGGCTCGATGATTTGTTCGAAGCGCACGGCACCGTGGTTGTCCACGATCAGACCTTCACCGCATTGCAGCTCACGGATTTCCTCCGCCTTGGCGTTGAAAATCGTCATCAGCGCCGGACGTTCCGAAGCCACCGCGACCACTTCTTCGTTTTGCAAAATAAAACAGGGACGGATCCCGTGCGGGTCGCGCATCGCGAACATGTCGCCGCTGCCCGTCATACCGCAAATCGAATAACCGCCGTCCCATTTTACCGACGCCTTGCGCAAGACCTCCGCCAAATCGATCCGACGGGCGATCTCGTTGGGGATCTCATCGCCGGGAACGCCCTGGTCGCGCAGTTCTCTGAAAATCGTCGTATGGGCGTCGTCGAGCCAAAAACCGATTTCCTCCAAAATCGCCCGCGTGTCCGTTTCAAAAATCGGATGGGCGCCGCGGCTCACCAGCAGTTTGTTCAACTCGCCGGGATTGGTCATCGAAAAATTGCCCGCCAGCAGCAAACTGCGCGTCGGCCAAATCGATTTGCGCGCAAAGGGATGGCAGGTTGACAAATCATAATTGCCCGAAGTCCCGTAGCGAAGATGTCCCAAAAAGAGTTCGCCGCCAAAATCAAAATTGTCCTTTACCGTCGTCGGCATTTCGGGGAAAACGCGGTCCTCCTTGATCAAGCGCGCGTAATCCTTCATTTTCTCTCCGAACAGCTGCGTCAAGGCGCTGGAGCCCAAGGCGCGTTCGCGAACCATAAAATTTTTGCCCGCGGGAACGCCCAGCTTGACACAGCCGATGCCGGCACCGTCCTGACCGCGGTTGTGCTGTTTTTCCATCAGGAGCCACAATTGGTTGAAGCCCCAAATGGGCGAGCCGTATTTGCTGGCGTAATATTCGAGAGGTTTCAAAAGACGAACGGCCGCTATACCGCACTCGTGTTGAATTGGATCGCTCATAAGATTTAAGTTTGAGGTATATTATAAATTGGCGGTGTCAAATTGACAAATATGAAAGAAAGGGAAATGAATTTTTAAGAGTCGGGGAAAATATAATTTCTTATCCTTTTTGAAATAAAAAAATCGTTCCCGTGAGCGTTTTTACTCGCGGGAACGGTCTTCATAGGGAGAAATCCTTATTTTTTCGCTTTCGGAATGTCGATTCCGACGTCCGTCGCTTCCGGATGGTTGCGTTTTTCTTTTTCCAAACGATGGGCGCGGCGGATTTGGCGCACCAATTTGTCTTCGAGCTCGTCGATGGATTTGTAAAGATCGTCGGAGGTGATGCTCAAAACGATATTGGGGCCGGGAACTTCGATGTTCGCCTTGGCGGTAAACGATTTCTTGGGGTCTTTGGTCTCTTCAAACAGGAGTTCGAAATTTGCACGAATGATCTTGTCATTGTGCTCAAAGAGTTTTTCCGCTTTTTTTGAAACATATTCCTTAATCGCTGCTGTGAGTTTAAGGTTGTTTCCTGTAATGGTGATTTTGTCTGCTGGCATAATCTTTATAGTTGTTTGTTTTTGAGGGGTAACACGACGAAAAATCAAATTTCCGTCCATGGCCGGGGAACCTCCCCGCTACGCTTACAATTTTGAAAGGATTCGCCGTCAAAAGCAATACTTTTTTACAAGTTTGAACGGCATTTTTTCGCCCGCGGGAACGATTTTTTTAACGGGCTGTTTTTTGAAAAATTTTAAAGCAAGGTTTTTAATTTCCCGGCGATTTTGGCGACGACCTCCTCGAGGGTCAGAAACGTGCTGTCGATGAGCCATGCGCCTTGCGGGCATGCCAACGGCGCCGTCTTGCGCGAAGCGTCCGCCTTGTCGCGTTCGGCGATCGAGTCCGCGATGCCCTCTGCGGCGCGGCGTGCGGCGCGGGCTTCGGGATCGGCGGTCAAAAAAATGCGCAGTTCGGCGTCCGGGAAAATCACCGAGCCGATGTCGCGCCCGTCCATGATCAAGCCGGCAAAACCGCGTTCCCGCGCCACTTCCTTTTGTCCGCGCTGATAGTCGAAGAGGCATTTTCTCAGCGCGGGAACGGCTGCAAATTTTGAAACGGCGGCGTTGACGCGGTCGTTGCGGATTTCGTTGTCCGCGGGAACGTGACCGCCGACGGACATCATCGCCTCCTGCCCGCGGACTTCCGTTCCCGGCGTCAAACGCGACAAGACGGACAAATCCGCCGTCAGGGCTTCGGGCGTTTCGATGCCGGCATCGAGCAGCGAGAGCGTCAGTGTGCGGTAGTGCGCACCCGTATCGACGTGCATCAGATTAAATTTTTGCGCCAGCGCCCTAGAAGTTGACGACTTGCCCGACGCCGCGCCGCCATCGACGGCAATAACAATAAACGGCATAGTCGGATTATTGAAAATTGGTGATGTTGTCCGCGCGCTCCAAGAGGAAATAGTCCTCGTTGTCGATCACACCCGTCGATTCGAGCTCGTCAGCAAAATAATCGCTGTCCTCATTGACGGGATCGTTGAATTCCGCACCCGGGGAAACGAGAACGAAGGTCGGCGACTTCCAGACTTTTCCCGCCTTGCCGGCGACAATGTGGTTATAGCGATACGCCCAGGGATTTTCCCAAGGATCGAGAATCGCCTTCGCGCTGTCGGTGTCGTCTTCGTCGAGGGTGAAATTGCTCAGTTCGACAAAGGCGCGCCTTTCGGCGTTTTTGCGGGTGTCGTTGTAGGCGACAACCTGCATCATCCCGTTTTTGCGGACCAGAATCCTGTCGCCGCGCAGAGAATCGATCAGCAGCTCGTTCCAAACTTGCGCGGAGCCCTCACTCGGCGCCATCGGGAACTCACCGTAAGTGTTTTTGAACTGTCCCAAACCGAGCACCAGACGGTCGCGCTGCGTCTTGGCGTTGGAATTGTTGATCGCGCGGGAAACCGGCCCCGCCAGACCCAATGTGATGCTGACCAAAACGACGATCACGGAAATCGTAACAAGAATTTCGACCAGCGTAAAAGCTTTGCGTAATTTTTTCATAACAAAAACGGTTAAATGGGATTCGTCTTAATTATACACAGCCCGGCGATTTTTTTAAAATGTGAAAATTTAAACACGCGGCGTTCCCGCGGGAACGGGAAATCAGTTTCTGAAAAAAATCAGCAGGAGCGTATTGGCGTTAAAAAGTCCGTGCACGACGACCGCCGAGACCAGTCGGCCGGTTTTTTCGTAGGCAAAACACAAAATGCAGTTGAGCGCGACCAACGGCAGCCAGGCGACGGGAGAATCGTGAAGCACGGCGAAGAACAGACCCGTGACAAGACTCGCCCAAACGCCGTTACTAAAAAGATTTTTAAAAAAGCGGTAAAGCGCAAACCTGAAAAAGATTTCCTCGATTATCGGCGTCAAAAAAACCGCGGAAAACGACGCGAGGAGTGTTCCCGCCACGCTCCCGCCGGCATTGAACGCCTGCACAAGCGCCTGATCCTGTTCAAGCGAGGTCCCGAGCGACGGGAACAAAATTTTCAAAAACTGCAAAAACGCCTGCGAAATTTGCGAAAAAACCAAGACGGTCAAAAGGGCGACGGCAAAAAATTGAACAATTTTCAATCCGTCTCCAAAGGAATGAATCTTGAAATTTTCCCGCCAGGAAAATTTTGGAAAAATCGCGGGAACAAACTTTAGCGCCGCCACCAGGAGCGCCAGGGAAAAAGCCTGCATCACAAAGGCGGAAAAAAGCGCGTGGTTTTCCGCAAAAAACTGTTTGCACAGGAACAGGGCTCCCCCCTGCGCCACGAATGTGTTCGCGAGGAAAAAGAGCAAAAATCCCGCCAGCTGCCTCTTTGTCGCCGCCCAGCCTTCGAGGCGCGGGAACGCCGTTCCGTCGCCGTTCCCGCCAGCAGCCTTCGCCGTCTTTCGAAACTTTTCGAAGCCCCAAAAGCACAGCGTTCCCGCGCCCCAGACGATGAGCAGCGCCTCGACAAAATACACCAGGCTTTGACCCGTTATCATCAACTATTTTGTCAGATTTTCGAAGATTGCCGCGGACATTTGCAAGGTCGAGACGGCTTTGCCTCCGAAGGCGATATCACCGGTGCGCACGCCGGCATCGACAGTTTTTCTCACGGCTTTTTCGATCATCGCCGCCTCTTTGTCGAGTCCAAAGGAATGGCGCAGCATCAGCGCGGCGGAGAGAATTTGCGCGCAGGGATTGGCGATTTGTTTGCCGGCGATGTCCGGAGCCGAGCCGCCGGAAGGTTCGTAAAGTCCGAAAGCGAATCCGTGGCGATTTTTGCGGGCGCCGAGCGATGCCGACGAAAGCATGCCGAGGGAGCCGCAGACGATCGCCATTTCATCCGACAAAATATCCCCGAACATATTTTCCGTGAGCAAAACGTCAAACTGCCCGGGATTGGCGACCAGCTGCATTGCGGCGTTGTCCACGAGCAAATGGGTGAGCGTGACGTCGGGCGCGACTTGGGCGACGCGTTCCCGCACCACTTTGTTCCAAAGGACAGAGGTGTCGAGGACGTTGGATTTGTCCACAAGACAAATCGTCTTGCGGGAACGGGCGCGCGCCGTCGCGATCGCCACGTCCGTGATGCGCAGGATCTCGCTCGTCCGGTAAGTCATCGTATCGATGGCTTCCGTTTCGCCGTTCGGCAATGTCCGGGTTTCCTTGTGTCCGAAATAAATGCCGCCTGTCAGTTCTCGGATACAAACCATGTCGATCCCGTCGGGAATGCGCGAGGGTGCGATCGGCGACGATGCCGACAGCGACGGGAACAGCAATCCCGGGCGGACGTTGGCGAAGAGTTCAAAATGTTTTCGCAACGGCAGGAGCGCTCCGCGTTCGGGCTGTTCGTTGCGCGGCAGATTCGCCCACTTGGGGCCGCCGACCGAGCCAAAAAGAATCGCATCCGCCGCATCGCAAGCCGCCAAGGTTTCATCCGGCAAAGCCTTGCCGAACTGATCGATCCCGGCGCCGCCGACCGCGTGCGTCGAGTATTCGAGACGATGGCCGAAGACTTCCAGAGTTTTTCCCAAAATCGGCAATGTCGCCGCCATCACTTCCGGACCGATACCGTCGCCCGGCAAAACTGCAATTTTCAATTCCATAACATTTCCATTATAACAAAGTGTCTGCGGATACGCGAGAAAGGCGCCGTGTCAGCCCTCGCGGGAACGGAGGATCTGGACGGCGACATCCGCCACAGGAACGCCGACCGGCGCCTGCGGTTTGTGAACGCGCACAAGCACGGTCTTGACGGCGGCGAAATCCCGCAAAACAAGCGCCGCGATTTTTTCCGCCAGCGCTTCGATCAAAAAACACGCGGGAACGGCTTCCGTCAGCGCCTTCACTTTTTGGCAAATCTCCGCATAGTTGACCGTATCGCCCAAATCGTCGCTCGTTCCCGCGCGCCTCAAATCGAGGGCGAGTTCGAGATCCACAAAAAACGTCTGCCCGTTTTCGCGTTCCTCCGGCAGGACGCCATGGTAGCCGTAAATTTTCAAACCGCCGATAATAATTTTATCCGTCATTTTTTTGAAGCCTCAAGCGTTTCGAGCATCGCGGCAAAAGCCTCGAGTCGCGCGCCCACGGGAACGCCGTGTCCCAGATTAAAGATAAAACCGTTCCCGCCCGCCATATCGTCGAGCACGGCGCGGGTGCGGGAACGCACCGTTTCAAGATCCGTCTCCAACAAAACCGCGGGATCGAGATTGCCCTGCAAAACGATTTTTTGCGGCGCGAGCCGTTCCCGCACAACGCTCATCGGCAGCCGGCTGTCCACGCTCAAAACATTTGCGCCCGTTCCCGCCAAAATCCCGTAGTCGTCGAGTCCTTTGGCGAAAACGATGACGGGAACGCGCCCGCCGACAGCGTTGATGACGCGCGAGATCCATTTTGCCGAAAGCCCCTGGTAGTCGTCCGCGGCATAGGCCGCCCAGGAGTCAAAAATCTGAACGGCGTCAACGCCGCCGGCTTCGATTTGCAGGAGAAGATTTTGCGCCACGGCATCGCTGAGCTTTTCCATCAGTTTTTCAAACGCCGCCGGCTCGTTTTTTGCCAGATCCCGCAGCCGCGCGCCGTCGTCAAAATGTCCGCCCTGCACCATATAGAGCGCGAGCGTCCACGGACTTCCCGCAAATCCGAGCAAAGCCTTCGTTCCCGCCAGCGCGTCTTTGACGATACGCTGCGCCTGCGCGATATAGTCCAAGCGTTCCCGCACGAGCTCCGGCGGCGGGAGCGCGTCGATTTGCGCGAGCGTGTCCAGGCGCCGCTCCATGGCGATCCCGGAGCCTTCCTTAAAATGATAGGCGAAGCCCAAAGCCTCGGGAACAACCAGAATGTCGCTGAATGTAATCGCGGCGTCAAGCGTCCCGAAACGGCGGACCGGCTGCAAGGTCGCCTCGGCGGCAAGTTCCGGCGTGCGGACGATTTCAACAAACGGGCGGCGTTCCCGCAAGGCGCGATACTCCGGCAAAATCCGTCCCGCCTGGCGCATCGCCCAGACGGGAACGCGATCCGTCGCCAAAAAGCGGCAAGCCGACAAAAACCGTTCCCGCGAATTCATAAAAAATTATTCCGACAAGCGCCCGATTTCCTCGACAAGCTCCGACAAAGCTTTGCCACAGTCACCCTTCAAGCCTTTTTCGACGGTGAAATCTTTTTTTAGGATCTCCTCAAGCTTCGCGCGGTCGGCAGCGGAAAGCCGTTCCCGCAAGAGGCGGATTTTTTCGTAATCCTCGATCCCGTCGCGCAGGGCTTCAAAACGCAATGTCGTTTCGTTGGGCGGATAAACGAGAAAACAATCGCCCGCCGCCCAGTTTCGCGCGCGATGTTTGGTGTTTTTAAAAGGATCTTCCGTCCAGGAATTGTAAGCCCAGCGCAAAAAGCCGTCCAAGTTTTGGGCGGCGGCAAAAATCGGCAGCCAATGCGCTTCATCGAGCGGCGAGTGCGGAAAAGTGTTGGGGTGTTCGGGATTGCAGCAGACGTAAAAAGTCGTCGTTTTGCCCGCCTTGCGCCGTGTCGCCGCGAGTTCGTCGATGCCGGAGCAATGTTGAAAAACCGGCGAGAGATCTTGGGCGAAATCCTGTGCCCGCGAAGCGCGATCGACGGCGCTCGCGATTTTCAGTTGCGGAGCGGCTTTGGCGAGCACGTCGCGCGCCGCCTTCGCCATCGCATCGGGGCGTTCGTCGAGCCCGATCGCCGTTTTCGCCGTCCAGCCTTTTTCGTCCAGATGTTTGACAAAATCTTTTAAGAACGCCGACCAAGTTTCCTCGAACAACGGCGTTCCCGGCTCGAGTTTCATTTTTTTCATATTGCCGTCCGCGTCGTAGTAGCCGAGATTTTTTGACCACGGGAGCATTGTGTAGCAGTTGATTTGGCGGTCGATCCCGCAAGTCTCCATGAACGCGACCCATTTGTCAAACGCCGTGTAGTCAAAATGCCAGTTCCCGTTTTCGTGACGCGTCCAACGCACCATCGAATGCCAATCGTCCCAAGTCTGATGATCCCACGGCTCTTCGATAATCGACGCCGTCACCACTTTTTGTCCCGCTTGCGCCAAGCGCGTCATCAGAGGCCGCATAGCTTCAAAATGCCGGTCGCTCCACAACGGAACCCGGCACCAGCGCGCCACAGCCTCAGGGTGTTGCCAGAGATCGAGATAAAAATGCCATTCGGACGGCGGCGGCAAAACGGCGGGAACGACTTTCAGCGTATCCACGAGCTCTCCGTTGATGCGCAAATCATAAGTTCCCGGCCGCGCATCGGCGGGAACGTCCGCCTGCAGCACAAGATATTGTTCATCCTGCATAAAAACCGGATACGGCAACAGCACATCATTATAATAACCGCCCTCGCCTTTGACCTTGTGCGCATACAAAACCCGCAACGGGAGCGCATCGCCGAGCGACAGATGCAAAGCTTCGCCCATTGAGATTTTAGGGAAATGAAAAGTGACGCGCTCGCCGCGCCACGCGACTTGCTCCGCCATCGCGGGAACGAGCGACAAAAACGCCAAAACAAACGATAAAAATTTCATCTCAATCCTCAGGTTTCAAAAAGCGGTTCAGTCCCCCGTTCCCGTGTTTTCGTCATAAACCGAAAACGTTTTTCTGCGGCAAGGCGCATCCGCCCCCGGCTCCTCATCGCCATTTTTTGGCAAATGATAACGGCAATTTTCGTGCGGGCAGCTCACCACGACTTGAAAATGTTGCGAAACGAAATCGAAGTCCGTTCCCGCCAAAAGCTTATTGACATATTCTCCAAAGTCCGGCGATTCGAAGCCGAGCACACGGGAGCAATTTTGGCAAAGCAACTGACTCGACCGCACCCCCAAATCCTTTGTGCTCACATAATGTTTGTCGTTATGACCGACATCGACTTCGTTCAAAATCCTGGCGCGCACCAATTCCGGCAAATGCCGGTAAACCGTCGCGAGGGAAATTTCCGGATCGACTTTTTTCACCTCCGCCAACAAACGGTCGGCGTTAAAATGGCCCTTCATCCCGTAAGCGACAGAGCAAATGGTGCGCCGCGGGCGCGTGCTCCGCAAACCTAAATGTGTCATTTTCTTAATCAAATCTAAAACCGGGGAAAGGTCAGCCATAAATTTATAATAACAAAACTTCCCTCAAAGTTCTAAACAATATCTCAAATACAAAAAATTGCCCGACGACAAAAGAAAAAAGCCGCCTATTCAGCGACTTTTTCTTCTTTTTTGGGACGTCCGCGACGCTTGGGCTTGGCAGAAGTCTCTTCCGTTTTTTTCTTG
>JAILGB010000007.1 GCA_024697185.1 Opitutales bacterium
TTCGGTGAACAATCGTTTTGACCGTTCTTTGAAATCTCTTGAGTATTCATGAATGTGATAAACGGGATTGGAGTGACCTGTAAGTTCCGTTTCTCGATGATATCCGATCTCCAAGACTAAATATCTGTCTTTATCGTAGAATCTCAATTGTTGAAGGTTCCCATCTTTGAGGAGTCTCGCGTATGCTGTGCTCGTGTGCGCCTCTTCCGGCAGTTTGTGCAGTTTGCCTGTTCCCTCTATCACTTTGATCCCGTGAAAATATCCGACGGTCTTGTATAAAAAGGGCGCTTCTTTGCCTGCTGCGTATGTGTTTCGTCCGCCCATTGTCAAAATTTCCCGTCGGCTTTGTCGATGCCGTCAATATAATCCTGCGGTGACGCCAGCAGGTGGATCAGTTTCATTCGGATTTCTTCCGGAATTGTCGCAGCGTTGCGGGCGACGAGGCTGTATAGTTTTTCCGACTCCATGGGCGGTTCCAAGCCTAAGAGATCGTTGGAGCTTGTGTGGAGGGCTGTCGCCATGTTTGCGAGCGTTTCGGCGCCGGGCTGGCGCACGCCTTTCAGATAACGGCACATCGCCGCTTCGGTGACGCCGCACATTCCCGCCAGTTCGCGCTGGTTGAGGTCGTGTTGTTTCATCAGTTTTTTTATCATTTCTATTTGAAGAGCCATAGTATTCTTCTGTTGGAGGTTTGTGATTCTCATTATTTTACACTTCTTACCATTTGTCAAGTTTTATTACCAAAATTAATATTATTATTTTGTCCGTCCTGGGCAAAATTTTGAAGACGCCGTTCCCGCGGCTTTCACGGGAACGGCGGTTTTTGCTTGCGGGAACGCGCGATTTTCTTTGCTTATCCTTTTATTTTTTTATAAATCGCGAGGCTGGCGAAGGTGAGGGCTCCGTTGAGGATTAGGATTTCGTAGCCAAACTTGTAGTCGAGACAGGACGCGGCGATTTTGTCGAGGACAAAACAGGCGGCGGGCGCGAGGATGCAGAGGGTTAGGATGACAGGAAATTTTGAAGGACGGGTGCTTGGTTTTTGCGGGATGAGGGCGAAGGCGAAAAGCCCGAGCAGCGGTCCGTAGGTGTAGCCGACGAGGGTATAGACGAGATTGAGGAGACTGCCGGTCCCGCAAAAATAGAGTCCGTAAACGACTAAGACGAAGAGCCCGGAGAGGGCAATGTGCACGCGTTTCCGGATTTGTTCGTTGTCGGGTTTTTGCAAAATGTCGATGCAGGTGCTGGTGGTAAGGGCGGTGAGGGCGGAGTCGGCGGACGAAAAAGCCGCAGCGACGATCCCGAGCATAAAGAGCAGGAGCGTGATCCCGGAGCCGTTGCCGGCGACAAAGAGCGGGAGCAAGTCGTCACTTTTGGCGGGAAGGGCGATGCCGTGATTTTGGAAATAAAGGACGAGCAGGACGCCGAGCAGCAGGAAGACAAAGTTGACGGGAACGAAGAAAAATCCGGAAAGGCACATATTTTTTTGCGCCTCGCGCAACGATTTGCAAGTGAGATTTTTTTGCATCATATTTTGATTGAGCCCGGTCATGACGATGACGACAAAGGCGCCGCTGATGAACTGCTTCCAAAAATTTTGGGTGGATTTGAAATCCGCGAATTCAAAAATTTTGAGATGCCCGCTCTCGGGTACTTGCGGGAACGCGTCGCGGAGCTGCCAGACGAGGAGGGCGGCAGCGGCGAGCATAAAGGTGGTTTGGAGAGCGTCGGTATGGACGAGAGTTTTGACGCCGCCGCGCCGCGTGTAGAGCCAGATCCCGGCGACCATTGCGGGAACGACGATGAGAAAATGAATGCCGAGGGCGTCAAAAACAAATTTTTGCAAAAGAATGCAGACGAGGTAAAACTTGACGCCGCCGCCGAGCAGGTCGGAGAGGAGGAAAAAAATCGAGGCGGTTTTTCTCTCGGCGGAGTTTTTGCCGTTCCCGCGCCTGTCGAGGACTTCATAGATCGAGGTGAGATTGAGCCTGTAATAAATCGGCAGGAGGATGAAGGCGACGGCAAAATACCCGGCGATAAAGCCGAGGCACATCTGCAGATAGCACATGTCGCTGTGCATCACGATGCCGGGAACGCTGACAAAACTGACGCCGCTGAGCGAGGCGCCGATCATGCCGTAGGCGACGAGCAGCCACGAGGATTTGCGTTCCCCGCGATAAAAAACGGCGTTCCCGCCACGCCCGGCGACATGCCGCGAGTAAAGGAAGAGCAGGCAAAAATAAACGATCAGAACAGTGAGGAGCATATCAGAAAATAGGCGAAAATAAAGACCGGCAGCCCAAAACGCAAGAAGGGGCGTTCCCGCAAAACGCGCCATTCGGCGGCGACAAAAAAGCTCGCGAGGATTGTCGCCGCCCCGAGCGGAGCCAGCCAGGCGGGACGGATCGGAAACTCGAGCGCGCCGACTTCATGCGCGAGCAGTCCCGTGAACCATTCGCAAAAAAACGCCAGACGGCATGCCGCCGCCCAAAAAATCGCCGCGATCGCCGTTCCCGCGGGAACAAAACAAAAGACCGCCGCGACAAGCGCCAACGGCAAAGCGAGCCCGACGACGGGAACGAGCAAAATATTGCAGACGATCGAAAGCGGCGTAAAAATCCCCTGGATCGAGGCGAGAAGAAGCGATGTCGCCAAAAACGCCGTGAAGGAAATCGCAAAACTGCCGATCAGATGCCGGCGCAAAAAATCAAAAATCCTTTGCGGGAACGCCATAAGCTTTCCCGGCAGCCCGAACGGCGCGTTGACGCTGCCGAGCAAGCGCTTTTCGAGCGGGATCCCGTAGAGAAAAATCCCGATGACGACGCTGTAGGAAAGTTGAAAACCCAAATCGCGGAGCAGGCGCGGCTCCATCCAGAGGTTGAGCAACGCGACGAGGGCGATGGCGGGAACGGTATAATTGCCGCGCCCCAAACTTTTGCCGACATAATAAAAGCAGATCATCATCCACGCGCGCGTCGCCGAGGGAACGCCGCCCGCCAGCTGGACATAAGCCCAGGACAAAAGCAAAATCAAAAAAATGCGCGGGCGTTCCCGCAAACGCAACGCCGTTCCCGCCCACGAGAGAAGTAGCGCGACAATCGCGACATGCAGCCCGGAGACGGCAAAAATATGCATCGTTCCCGTGAGCTGGAAATTTTCTTTTTCAATCTCCGGCAGGCGCCCGCGTTCGCCGAACATCATCGCGACAAGAACATCGGATTCGCGTTCCCGCGCGCGTCCGCCGAGCGCAACGAGCCGTTCGCTGACCACCGACTGGATTTTTTTGCAAAAACGCAAATGGCGGGAACGCCAGTCCTGCTCCTCCGGCTCTCCGGCGGGAACGATGCGGGTGAGCGCAAAGGACGTGTGGTTTTTTTGGAGATAGTCCAAAAAGTTTTCGGGAATCCACGTCTGCGTATGCCAGGGCGAAAGCACGGCATCGATGGCAATGCGGTCGTTTTCGACAGGCGCGACGGCAAGCCGTTTTTTGGGAATCATATAAAAGACGCGCGTGTTGTCAAAGACGCCGGCGTCCTTTTGCCGCATCCGGGCGAGCCCCGTCCAGTTTTTGCCGCCGGAGCGAAAGGTTTTTTCGATGACGATCGTGCCTTGGATTTCGCTCTCCGGAAATTTTTCACCAATCTCCAAAACGACGGGCGCGCGCAGGCTCCACCACGTTCCCGCGGCAAAGAAAATCCCGCCGCAAAAAAACAGCGCCCATTGACGGGCGTTTTTGCGGGCGAAAAACGAGAGAGTGGCGAGCGTTCCCGCAATCAGGCTGGCGACAAGCCGTGCG
Organism: Opitutales bacterium; assembly: GCA_024697185.1. GTDB lineage: Bacteria > Verrucomicrobiota > Verrucomicrobiia > Opitutales > UBA953 > Spyradosoma. Next base: position 3,797 of record JAILGB010000007.1, read on the forward strand.
GCGTTGTTTTCGAGCCCGAATCCGAGTTCACAGACTGTGTAGGCGGCGAGCGTCGGCAGCAAAAGCCAGAGCACGACGCTCCGTTCCCGCGAGATTTCAAAGGGGCTGCGCATCAGCGTGCGCCCATTTTTGCCAGCACTTCAAAGAAGTCCGGAAAGGTTTTGGCGCAGCAGCCGGGATCGTTGACGACGAGCCAGGGACGGGCGTTCCCGAGAAGATCGACGCTGCCGAGCATGCCGAAACTCATAGCGATGCGGTGGTCGCAATAAGTGTCAACGGCGATCGGGAGCGTCGCTTTGGCGAGCGTTCCCGCGAGATCCTGCGGCGCGGCGATCGTCAGGGAGTCTTCCGTCTCGACGATGTTTTGCGCGCCGACAATCTTGGCGAGTTCGGTCGCCATCGCATGCACGCGGTCGCTCTCCTGCAGACGCGTGTGCGCGATCCCGTTGATCGTCACGCGCGCACCCGTCACGGGAACGAAGGCGGCGAGACTCAAAAACGTGTCGCTGATCGCATTGAAATCGAGCGCGAGCGAAGCGCCTTTCAGGGATTTGCCCGGCAAAAAAAGCGTTCCCGCGGCGGAAATCTCCCGCCGGACAAAATCGTGCTGTTCCAGCAAATCAAAAAAGCGCGTGTCTCCCTGAATGCTTTCGCGGCAAAGCCCGCGGACAAAAATCCGTCCGCCGGCAATCGCCCGCACCGCAAAATACGACGCCGCCGTCGCGTCCGGCTCGATCGCGTAGTCAAAATCTCCGCTCGCGTAGCCGCCGCCGTCAGAAACATACCCCCCGGCACTGCCGGCGATTTTGCCGCCAAACTGCCCGATCATCGTCGTCGTCATCTCGAGAAAGGGCTTGGAAACCGTCGTTCCCGTTAAAGAAATTTTCAAAGCGCGCATCGGCGCGATCATCATAAGCGCGGACAAAATCTGCGAGGAGGCGGAGGCATCGACCGCAATCGCCGTTCCCGCGGGAACGCCGCCTGTCGTCATCGTGAAGGGAAAAAATCCCGCTTCGCCGTGAAACGTGAAACGGCAGCCGAGTTTTTCGAGCGCGTCAAGCAGGCCTTTCATCGGGCGCCGGCGCATGACCTCCGAGCCGTCGAGACGATAGGAGCCTTGGGGCGCCAGCGCAAGAAACGCGGTGAGAAAGCGAGCCGCCGTTCCCGCCGTCGCGACAAAAAGCTCCGCGGAAGGCGCGGGGATCTTGCCGCCGCAACCGCAAATCCGAATCGTCCGCGCCGTCTCGTCGGCATCGATTTTAAAGCCCAGTTTTTGAAGACAGGCGATCATCGCGCGGGTGTCTTCGGAAAAAAGCGCATTGCTCAGCCGCGTCGTTCCCGCGCGCAACGCCGCCAGGATCATCGCGCGGTTAGTGATGCTTTTTGAGCCGGGAACAGAAATTTCAATTGTTCTGTCGGCGGCGGGAGAAAAAGGCGTGACGGGCAAAGATTTCATCGGGATTTTTAAAGATTGCAGATTGGGAATGTTTTTAGTCGAGAGAGCGCAGGTCACCGTTTTCGTCAATGGGCGGATCGTCGTTCCCGCGCGTTTCGTTTTTGCCGTTCCCGCCGGAAACGTCGTTCCCGCGGTCATCGGAAATCCCGTTCCCGTCGTCTTCGGGAACGGCTTTGTTTTTGCCCTTGCAGATTTTGTCGCCGACCAGAACGGCAGCCAGGTAGAGCGCAAAGAGCAGTCCCGTGAGCGCGAGGAGGGCGACGGGATCGCCGATCGGCGAGACAAAGGCCACGGCGATCAGAATCCCGGCGATGACATAGCGCCATTGGGCGAGCAGGGACTTCGTGCTGACGATTTCAAAATATTGCAAAGCGATGACGACGAGCGGGAACTCGAAAAGCAGCCCGGTAAAAAGCGTGATGAGGACGATAAAACTGTAATAGTCCGCAGCCAGCCAGTTGACGCTGAGCCCGAGCGTTCCCGAGAAAAAATACATGAAGCGGATCGACAGCGGCGCAAAAATAAAGAAGGCGCAGGCAGCACCGGCGAGAAAAAGCCCGCTGGCGGCGCTGACGACAGGCAGCAGCTTTTTTTGCTCGCCGGAACTGAGCGCCGGCAGGACAAACGCACCGACCTTGTAGAGAATCACCGGAGAGGCGAGCACAAAACCGCCGAGAAGCGCGATATAGACAAGGATCGAAAACGGATCCATGAAATGCAGGCTGGCGAGACCGTTCCCGCCGTCACCGGCAAATTCGGGATTGTCGGCGAGCACCCGCTCGAGCGGCCAGCGCAGGGCGTCAAAAATCTGTCTGTAAAAAACGATCGATCCCGCCGCTGCGACCGCAAAGCCCGCGATGCAGGCGATAAGCACCGAGCGCAGTTCCTCGAGATGTTCGAGGAAAGTCATGTTGTTGGGATCCTTGGGCATGGTTTAGAGGAAATTTTTTTTGACCCAGTCGTAACCGTTTTTTTCGAGTTCGAGCGCGAGATTCTTGTCGCCGCTGTGAACGATGCGACCTTCGTCCATGATGTGGACTTTGTCGGGAACGATGTAGTCGAGCAGGCGTTGGTAGTGGGTGATGACGAGGGCGCTAAAATCGTTCCCGCGCATTTTGTTGACGCCTTCGGAGACGATCTTGAGGGCGTCGATGTCGAGCCCGGAGTCGGTTTCGTCAAGGATGGCGCAGGCGGGTTTCGCCATAATCATCTGGAGGATGTCGCAGCGCTTTTTTTCTCCGCCGGAAAAACCCTCGTTGACGGCGCGCGCGGTAAACTTGCGGTCGATTTTGAGACTGTCCATCGCCGCGTAGAGCTCGGCGTAAAACTGTTTGGCGTTGATTTTTTCGCCCTCGGGCAGACGCGCGGCGCGCATCGCGCGGATAAAGTTCGCGATGGTGACGCCGGGGATTTCGACGGGATATTGAAACGCGATAAAGAGGCCGAGGCGGGCGATTTCGTCGGTTTTTTTGCCGATGATCTGCACGCCGTCGAGCCAGGCTTCGCCGCGGGTGATCTTGTAGTCGGGATGTCCCGCGAGCGCCTTGGAGAGCGTCGATTTGCCGGTCCCGTTGGGGCCCATGATGGCGTGGACTTCGCCCTTGGGGAGGGTGAGATTAAAATTTTTGAGGATTTCGCGGTCGCCGACCGACACGCAGAGATCTTTGATTTCCAATTGTGCGTTCATATCTCAAATTTGAATAGGTTTTAAAATCGTCGTTCCCGCGAGCGAGCAGCGGACGGCTCCCCAGGAAAACCCGGCGCCGAATCCGCAGGCGAGCACCTTGTCCCGGCAGGGCGCGTCGGCGAGACATTCGGCGATTGTCAGCGGGATCGACGGCGCGCTGACGTTCCCGTAGCGCTGGAGCGAATACGCGAGTTTTTCCGCGGGAACGCGAAGGCGTGCCGCCAAAAAATCCGTCATCATTTTGTTCGCCTGGTGAAAAACGAGCCAGTCGAGCGTCTGCGGCTCCGGGCAGAGCGATTTGACCGCGGCGGGAACGCGGCGGATGGCAAAGTTGAAAACTTCCATCCCGTCCATAAAGATTTTTCCGTCCTCGCGCGTTTTGACGGCTTCGCTGCCGCCGTCGGTGTGGAGGACGAATTCGGCGTTCCCGAAATCGCCCGCCTCGACGATCGTCGCCGTTCCCGCATCGCCGTAGAGCGGCGCGTTGACGCGGTCGGCGGGATCGACGATTTTTGAAAGTGCGTCGCCGCAGGTCAGCAAAACGCGTTTCGCGCCTGCCGCGACATAGGCGTATGCGCTCGCCAAGGCGAAGATGTAGCCGGAGCAGCCGAGCGAAAGGTCGAGCGCGGCGCAGCCGGTTGTAAGTCCGAGTTTCGCATGGAGCTCCGTCGCGGTGGCGGGAATGCTCCGGCGTTTGCTTTGCGACATGTGGAGCAGGACGTCGATCGAGTCCGGGGCGATGTCGGTTTTTGTGAAAATTTCCTTGGCGGCGGCGAGACAAAGGCTGTCGGCGTCGAGTCCGTTCCCGCAGACATGGCGGGTGCGGATGCCGATCGCGGAGACGGTCTTTTCGATTTCCTCCGGCGAGAGCAGCGTCCGGAGCGCGGTCGCGTTGTCAACGCTTGTGGCGGGAACGCAGGCGGAGAGGGCTCGGATGCCGATTTTGTCAAAACTTAATTTTGCCATAAAAAAATTACCAGCGGCGGAGTTCGAGGTTGTCGAGGAGGAGAAAGTCTTCATCGCCGAATCCGGAGACGTTGATGCTGATTTTGGCGCTTGCCGTTCCCGCGGGCGCTTTGGAGCAGGTGACATAGCGGCGCCAGTGGGAGTTGTCGCCGGCGGGAACGCCGACCATGCTGTAGGCGAGCGCGCGTCCGGCGGCGTTTTGCCAGACGATCACAAAGCGCGCGTCGGAGCCGACGGAGAGTTTGCCGCGCGCCGTCGCGGAGAACAGAAGCGTGTCGCCGGCTTTGGCGGGAACGGTTTTTTGGAAACCGGCGCAGTCTTTGGCACCTGAAAACTTGTAGGAAAACTCCCCGTCAAAGACTTCTCCGCCTTTGCTCGTGATGTCGGCAAAAAGGTTCGGGCTCGGATAGAGGATCGGACGGCAGTCTTGCGGGAACGCGAGCGATTTGCCCTGGCGCCAATCGCCCGACGGGAACGCCTTGAGCTTGGTGATCGGACTGTCTTCGTCGTTGTAGCGGCCGGGCAGCCGTTCAAAAGTTTCGCGCCATTCGGGACGTTTGTTGTGGTGGCGGAGCAAATCGGCGAGCAGCGTTCCCGCGGGCGTTCCCGTGAGGTGTTTTTCGAGCAGCTTCTCGATTGCGAGCCGTTGCGGCGACGCTTCAAAGGTTTTGAGGGCTTCGATGATCTCGAGGATTTTTGTCGGGCGCGGATCCGAGATGGAGATTTTTGGGGGTGCGGGCAAAACGGCTTTGTCCCAGATCGGCATCCTGACCGCGTTCCCGATGTCTTCGAGCGTTTGGAGCGGAGCGTTCATCAGCGCCTTGCGTTCGTCATAGGCGTCGGCGAGGGCGCGCATGCGTTCAAAATCTTTTTTGACGCGCGACAGGCGGGCGCGTTCCCGACGGTTGCGTTCGGTGCTTGCGCTTTTGGCGAAGGATTTTTCCGCCGCGTCAAAAAATGCGGCGAGCTCCGTCCAGTCTTCCCGCGAAAAAATTTCGACGGCGCTTTCGAGGCGGTAGCCGGCGAGCCAGCGCTGGGGTGTTTTCTGATTGTACCAGATTTTTTCGCAGCGGAGATAAAAAGCCTTCATCGCGACGGCGGCGGGACCGAACGCTAAGCGGCAATAGCGGTCGATGAGGTGGTCGGCGTTGGCGTTTTGCGGGTCGGCGAGCGCTTGGGCGGCGATCCAGGCTTTGAGGCAGTCAACGCCGTTCGGGTCGGCGCCTTCGATCATCATGAGGCGTGCGCCGTTGGCGTGGGCTTGGCGGATGGCTTCGACTTGCGCATGGTAAAATTCCCGCGGGAACGGATAAGGCGCGCCTTCGTAATATTCCCAAATGCCCCAGAGACGCGCGCCCGATTTGCCCCAACGTTCAAAAAGTTCGAGGTCGCGGGAACGGTATTTGTCGTAAAACCATTGGCCGCGGTCGGTGCAGAGCACGGGCAGAATGTTCTCGCGAAGATTGAACAGCGGCGGCGTCTGGGTTTCGCGGTAGGCAAGACAGCCGAAATTCCGTTCGGGCATCATCGCCGCGACGGTGTTGGCGTAGCGGTAAAAATAATCGGAGCGGACGACGGCGTCATTGAAAAATTTCACGGGAACGCCGTAATGCTCTTCCGACTCGGGGGATTCGTCCCAAACGAGATTGTCGTTGATGCCGAGAGAAAAACTGTAGGCGTTGGGGTATTTTTCAAAATATTTTTTTGCCGCAGCGACGGTGACGGAGGCGGCGCTCGGCGGGATGAGATTGGGCTGCGGGCTGAAACCGTTGTCGCGCATGCGGGCGGGCGTTCCCGCAAAAACGGAGCGGAGTTCGGGGTGCTGTTCCAGGACTTCGCTTGTAAAAATGTTGTAGAGGTTGTGGCTGAACGCCGGCGAGTTGCCGAAGCCGAGATGCCTGCCCCAGAGCCCGAGCGTTCCCGCGTTGCGCCAGTGCCAGGCGGGAACGATGTCGCGCCGGCCGTTCCCGATTGAAAAGTTGGCGAGGGTGTTCCACTCGGCGCCGTCGGTGCCGGGCATCAGGAAATGGATGTCGAGGTATTCGCGGAGAAAAACGCTGCAGGCTCCCCAGATGGCGGATTCGCTGTTGGCTTTGATAAAAATCTTGCCGTCGCGGGCGGCGATCGTGTAGCTGTCGCCGGGATTTTGCGGCGGGATCAGATCCGCTCCTGCGCGCGTGTTCCCGATGTAGATGCCGGAAGCGTTCCCGGCGGGAACGCTGTGTTCGCTGCGGACCTCGACGGCGGTTTCAAAAACGCGGCCGAGCCATTCCGCCAAGTCCTGTGCCGCCAAAAGATCCGTGTCGGGACTGTCGTCCGCGACATAGACGGCACCGCTGAAAACGCCGTTGTGAACGAGCATCGACGACGAATCTTCGCCGTTCGCCGCGGGAACAAAAGCCAAAACGAGCGCCCCAAAAAGAATCGTCGGACGCAAGCGCCGGAGCATCGTGCCGAGAAACAAAAACATTTGACTTTTATCTTAAATCAAAAACGGCGTTCCCGCGAGTGCTTTTTATGACAGCCTGCGAGCGCGCGCGGGAACGCCGTCCCTGTGTTTTTGCGATAAATTTGCGAAAGCCTTATAATAGAGGATATGTCCGCAGATTATACCGTTCCCGCCTTGCCCAAGGCTGTCAAAACCTTGTATCCGTTTGAGCCGCATCTTTTCGATTTGCCCGACGGCGAGGGCTGTATGCATTATCTCGACGAGGGTAACGGCTCCAACGGTGTGATCGTTTTGCTGCACGGGAACCCGACTTGGTCGTTTATGTATCGCCGGCTGATTTTGGAACTCGCCCATCGCGGTTACCGCTGCATCGCGCCGGACCATCTCGGCATGGGACTTTCGCAAAAACTGCCGGGGCGGCATTACCGGCTCGCGGATCGCATCCGCCACATTGAGGCGCTGATCGGGCATTTGGGGATCTTGCATTATACGTTGATCGCCCACGACTGGGGAGGAGCGATCGCCTGCGGTGTCGCCGGACGCTCTCCCGTGATGGTCGAACGCTTGGTTTTGATGAACACGGCGGCTTTCCGTTCCCGCAATATTCCCAAACGCATCGCGCTTTGCAAAATGGGCGGGATCGGTCCGTTTTTAGTTAAAAACTTTAATGTCTTCGTCAAGGCGGCGACGCGGATGACGGTGACGCAGCCGCTCGATGCGGCGACGCGCGAAGGCTATCTGTTCCCGTATGACTGCCCGCAGCATCGTGTGGCGGTCGCCGATTTTATCCGCGATATTCCGCTCGACAAAAACGATCCGTCCTATGAAACCCTATTAGAGACGGAAAACAATCTGGAAAAACTGAAAAACAAGCCGGTTTTGCTGGCGTGGGGCGGGGCGGATTTTTGTTTCGGCAAAGATTTTTACGATGAGTTTTGCGAACGCTTCCCCAAGGCGGAGCATGCGTTTTTTGAGGATGTGAAGCATTATCTGCTCGAAGGCGACGCCGGTGTGAGGACGATGAAGGCGATTGTGGCGTTTTTGGAACAGACGCAGCCGCCAAAGCCTGTTTCGCGGCCGTTGCCCAACAACAACCGCATACTCAAGCGCGATGTGGAGGCGACAACGGTGCCGAGCGGTGATGCCGCCTATTTGCCCGCGGGAACGCCGGTGACGATCACGCACCGTTTGGGCGGCAATTTTACGGTCATTTGCGATGTGGGCATGTTCAGGATCGCCGGCAAAGACGCCGACGCGCTCGACGAGCCGCCGCCCGGCGAGACGGTCAATATTTCCGGGACGACTGACGCTTACGGCTCCACGGGAACGGCGGAGCACCCTCATCACAGCGGCGCTCCCGACACCGACAAGATCTGGGACGCGCTCAAACTCGTCTATGATCCCGAAATCCCCGTCGATATTGTCAATCTGGGCTTGATTTATTCTTTGAAGGTGGAGGAGCTGGGCGACGACCGTTATGCGGTCCGGATCGCGATGACCTTGACGGCGCCCGGCTGCGGTATGGGTCCCGTCATCGCCGAAGACGCGCGCAATCGCGTTTTGAGCGTTCCCGGAGTGCATGAGGCGACGATCGAGATTGTTTTTGAACCGCCGTGGACCCAGGATATGGTCAGTGAAGAGGGACGGATGGAACTCGGCTGGATTTGAGAATTTTTTAGCGGGAACGGACTTTGGAAAAATCGGAGGACATCGTGGCGGGAACGCTGGCGGCGCTTTGCGGGAACGCGGCGATCGGGATTTTTGTCTGTGAAGAGCTTGATTCGAGCAATGCGGAGGCTTTGCGGCGGCTTCGCGCCGGCGCGGGAACGCCGTTTGTGGTTTTCGCCAAACGCCAGACGGCGGGACGCGGCCGCGGCGACCACCGTTGGGAGAGTCCCGCCGGGAACATTTACGCCTCCTTCGCCTTCCGCCCGAATATCGCGCCGCAGGGACTTTGCAATTTTACAACCTGGCTGGGTGTCTGCGTCTGCCGGATGCTGAACGAGACGTTCGGCGTTCCCGCCACCGTCAAATGGCCCAACGACATTTGGGTGGACGGCAAAAAACTTTCGGGAACGCTGACGGAGGTTGAAACGGATCCGCAACGCGTCCGCGCCGTCGTCTATGGCATCGGGCTCAATGTCGCGGGAACGCCCGAAAACCTGTCGTCGCCTGCCGTCGCCCTCGCAGACTGTGTTCCCGCGGGAACACCTCTGTCGTCCAATGCGGTGGCGGCGCGCCTCATCGAAACCGTGCTCGACGGGGCGGAACGCTTTTTTGCCGGCGGGATCGAAGAGGATTTGGCGCTTTTGTGGGAAAAATACGACGGCTTGCGCAATCGGGAGATTTCGGCGGTTCACGGGAACGAGGCCATTGCGGGAACGGCGCGCGGGATCGACGGGAATGGCAATTTGAAAATCGAGTGCGACGGGCGGATCTGCATTTTTTCGGCGGGCGACGTTTCCCTGTTGCGTCCGTGTGAAAAATAATTTTTGCGGGGGGCTTCGCCGGCGTTCCCGTGAAGGCGTTTTTTAATTTTTTCTTGAACGGCAAGTCGCGCGCGATTAAAATTTGTTCATCAAACCCCTTTTAAATTATGAAGCAATTTTTTGTGTTCATTAACGATGAAACGGTAGGTCCGTTCCCGCAAGATCAAGTCGAAGCCAAAATCCGTTCCGGAGAATATCCCTATGATGTTTTGATCGCGGACGCCGGCAAGGAGAATCTGACGGAAAACGACTGGGTGGAGGCGGCGGGAGCCTTGAATATTCGCCGCGCCGGCGTCGGTTTGCGTATGGCGGGCAAATCGGCGGAGGAGGAAAAGCGTCTGCGCGAGGCGCGCGAGGAAAAAATCGATCCCGAGATCCGCGTCAAACTGATGCGTTACGGCTTGGCGGACTCGATTTCCGTCGATAAATTTTCCCCGGAACAGGCAAAAGCTGCCGTGGAGTTTTACGAAAAAAACCAAAAGCGTTTCCGCGCCATAAAAATTTCTGCCGGCATCGGCGGTTTTGTTTTGTCCGCCGCGCTTTTTTCCGGGCTGTTTTGCATTGAGTTGGGCGGCAAGGCTCCGCATCGCAATCTGCTCGCGCCCGTCATCGAACTTTTTGTCGAGCCCAATGAAGCCTTGAACAATCACAAGAAGACGGTCGCCAAGGAGATTATGCAACTCGAAGAACTGCGTCAGGAAGTGGCGGCTGTGGAATTTGTCCTGCCCAAGGGTAAGGCTGTCGGCGATCTTTTCTTGAACCAGGTCGAGATTCCCGCAGACCAGCGCGAATTTACGACGGCGACAGTGAACTATGAACCGTTGGCGGCGGCGTTTGGCGCTCCGACGGCGGTAAAAGTCTATCTGCCCCAAAACCCGTTTTCATCGACGGCGAAAAAATGGTTGCCGGAGGAAATCGAAGAGCGGATTTTGTTGAACAGCCCCGCGTGGACAAACGAGGAGCTTTCGAACAATGCCAGCCAGGAACTCGGTCCGCTGCTGCCGACATCCAAGGCCGTTCAAGCCTTCACGGCGCGCCTGCTCGACATGCTTTCAAAACTGGATTGCGAAACGGCGCTGGAGCAGCCAAAAGTCTGGGCGGACGGCTTGATCGAAATCGTCAAGAAACAGGATTCGCGGCATATTTACTATTTTGACTCGGAACTCAAACGGATTGCGACGCGCGCGGACGAACACGGCAATTTGCCGTCGGAACTTTCGACCCAGTTGCCGCGCAACCGGGATTTGGAGATGCTCCCCAAGGACGGCAGCGGCAAATCACTCGTCGTCGCATGGGCTTGTCGTGAGATGCCGGCGTTTTTGGACAAGTTCAACAATTTCCTCAAAGCCAACCGCTACAAGTTTTCGCGTCAGGCGCGTCTGGACCGCTGGAACGATTTTAGAGCCAAGGAAGGCGATGTCGTCAAGATGGAGATGGAAAAAGTCCTGGGCGCGACAGCCGTCGATATTGACGAAGACGGAACCCTCACCATCTCCGGCAACCAGTCCCGACTGCGCAACGCCTGCCTCGCGTTTACGGTCGGCGATGAAACCTTTGTCGTTCCCGCCAAAACCGCCTTCAATCCCAAGGGCCCGAACGATCTGGTCGGCAAAGTGTCGGAAAAGGCAGTCGCGTTTGATTTGACAAACATCACCGGCAAAAAGACGACAAAGGCGGATTTTCTCGCCGACGAACGTTACGAAGTCAAAGAAAAAATCGAAGTCGGCGGCGTCCCGTATTTTAAGGAAGGGATGCTCGACAAGAAAAAAGTGCCGGTCGTCAAATGCTCGCCGAAACTTTATTATATCGCCGTTTTGCGCCATGTTGCCGACGATTCGCCGCAACACCGCCGCAACAAGCCGATAATCCTGGGCGTTCCCGAGGACGATTACAACGCGGTGAAGGAAGGCGATCTGCTGACCGTCGAACAGTTGAGCCAGTATCAAGTTTTCAATCGCGCACAAGAAGCGCAAAACAAAAGCCAGCTGCGCCCGATGTCCAAAGAGCAGGCGGCGGAATATTTCGCAAAGGGAGAAAACGGAAAAAAACCGGAAGCAGACGAAACACCGGCGGACGATGAGGCGGAAGAAGACGTTCCCGCCGACGAAGCGGAAGAATAGTCGCACAAGCAAATCCCATCAAAAAAGCCGTTCCCGTGAAAGCCGCGGGAACGGTTTTTTTATTGTCGCGGGAACGCGTCAGAATTTAATTGCCGCCTTTGCGCCGATTACAGTCTTTGCAGAGCATTTGGCAGTTTTCGGCAATTGTTCTTCCGCCATCGTGCCAAGGCGTGATGTGGTCGCCTTCCATTTCTTCGTAGTTGAAATGCTTTTTACAGACGGGGCAAATTCCTTTTTGCTTTTCGTAAGCGGTGTGTTTCATCGTGTCTGAGAAAGCGCGAACGCTCAGATGTTTTTCTTCGCGGGTCAGGATGTATTGGTAGATGCCGGATTTATTTGTCACGTCATCGTCCGCCATAAGTTTTTTGACTTCCGTTTCGAGCGTTTCCGCATTAAACGTGTTACTTTTATATTTATTATACAAATCGCCCCAGGGAACGCCTTTCATTTCCTTGCGGTATTTGGGGAATAAAATTTTGACCCAGTTGATGACGGATTGGAAATATTGCCATAGGGGAGAGGCATTGGCGTCGTGCTGGTGAGTCGCCATGTAGTTTTCGATATGGTTTTCGCTGATCCATTCGATTGCTGTTTCCAAAAATTCTTGGCGAATTGGCGCTCCCTTCAAGTAGTCCTTACCGATCTGATATGCCGCGCAGCCGTTCCTGCTGAAATAGCGTTTGGCATCGACAGTCCAAGTGCCGGCATAGACGGCGTTGCGGAGTTCCTGGTTCGACAATTTTTCGCCGGCGATATTGATGGTTTTAAACCACGACAATTTTTCGCTGTCTGTGCCTTTGCAGATATAAATCGTCAGTTTGTAGTTTTCAAATCTGGCTTTTTCATCGGGCGTCAGGTTGTGATAATAGCGATTTTCAAGCGAAAACACGCTTTTTGCATATTGGCAGATTGAAATGGTTCGTTGTTGCCCGTCAATAATTTCAAAAGTCCCGTTGTCGCGCGCCGCCCAATACATTACATTGAGGGGAAAACCTTTAAAAACAGTATCAATTACAGCTTCGCGTTGTTTGTCGTTATAGACAAATTCCCGCTGATAGATGGGTCGGATGTCCAATTTGCCGCCGTATCCGACGACATGGCTGGTTTGGGGATCTTCGCTGTAGCCGTCGGCGAGTTCTTTGATCGTTATTTCTTTGAGTGTGATTTCCATGGTTTGGGGGAGGGGTTAAAATTAGTGGAGACGGCGGATTGCAAGTCTTTTATAAAGAGGTTTCCCATTAACAATCGGATTGGCAATATTGTATTCGTCAATTTTCCCAGAATCTATTTTCCCAATAATTTCGAATTGTTTGGGATTGAATTTGTCTAAAAAAGTAATCGGGACGCCCATAACTCCGTCGTAGTCCATTGGGATTTCGGAAGTTTTTGAAACTTCGATTGCGTCATAGTTGTCGTATTTCGGGTATTCTTCCGGGTTGTAGTTTTTATAAAGGATCAAATCTTCGTGGCGTTTTGGATGGTCTAAATTGGTAAACCAACAAATATTTCCCATGCTACGCCATTTTTGTCCCGTTTCATCAATCCAAAAACGATTGCTTTTCTCTTCATAATGAGAAGGAACTTTGAATGCGCAATATGACAAGGCGTGTCCGATCCATATTTTATTTTTCATAATTAAAGGGAAAATTTCTCGATAAGTAATCGCATTTTGATTCCCAATAATTAAAAATTGTTTATTGTGTTGGACTAATTGTGCGACGTATTCCCGGAAAAGGGAGAATGGCGGGTTTGTGACGATGATGTCTGCTTTTTTTAGGAGTTCGGTGCATTCTTTTGAGCGGAAGTCTCCGTCTCCGTGGAGTTCGGTCAGGATATTTTTTCGGGATTTTATAAGGAGTTTTACGTCGGCGAGGTCGATTGCGCCGTTCCCGTCCATGTCGGGGACTTCGGTGATGACGATTTTGTAGGGCTTTTTAGAGTTGAGGGTCAGTTCGTTGTCAACGACGGGCGAGCCTTCGTAGCAGGTGGCGATAAGTTTTCTTATGCCGAGGCGGTTAAAATTGAGGGCGAAATATTTGAAGAAATTGCTCTCGTAGGGGTCGTCGCAGTTGCAAAAGACAGTTTTGCCTCGAAAATGTTCCGTGTAGTGGCGGAGTTCATTTTCGATATCGCAGAGTTGTGTATAAAACTCGTCTTTTTTGGCGGATTTTGCCGTCGTCAGATTTTTATTACCTCCCATTATAGTCTTCCTTTCTTTTTTTATAATGAAAAAAAAAAGAAAACTTGCAACGAAAAAAAAACGGGCTTTTCGGGATTGTTTTTTTGGTTGGGTTTTGTTTTTTATTTTGCTCTGAAAAATTTTTTCTTGCACAAATAAAAAATTGTATGTAGAATGGAAATTCCTAAAGTATTTAATGCCCTATTACAATGAGCACAACAAATAAAAAACAAACCGCTGCTTCTAAGGTTCGTGAGTTTTCTGCAGAAGAACTCTGCAAGAAGCTTTCGGACAATCGTAAGGAGCTTTTGGACTTGAGCCTTCGCTCGCGCGCCGGTCAGGTTCAAAATCCGATTCGTATTCGCACGTTGCGCCGCGAGAATGCCCGCATTCTTATGGTTCTTGGCGAAAAGGCGGCAAAATAATAACCTACTAACTAAATAAATAACCATGTCTGAAGAACAAGCACGTTCATCTCGTAAGGTTCTTATCGGTGTTGTTACAAGCAAAACAGGCGATAAGAGCGTCAAGGTGACGTATTTCTATAAGAAACCGCACCCTGTGTTCGGCAAGGAAATCAAGCGTAAGACCGTCATTCATGCTCATGATGAAAAGAATGAGTGCAATGTCGGCGACAAAGTCGAACTCATGGAAACCCGTCCGCTCTCGAAGCTCAAACGCTTTCGCGTCGTTAGCATTGTAGAGAAGGCTAAAATTGTTGGCGAGACCGCCTAATAGGAGGAAACTACTATGGTATATCTCAAATCTCGTTTGGAGGTCGCCGATAACACGGGCGCTCGCGAAGTTGAAATGATCCGCAAGGTCGGTCAGATTACCGACTGTGCCGGTGTCGGTGACGTGATCACCTGCGCTGTCAAGGATTCGACGCCTCAGGCGCCGGACGCAGTCCGCAAGGGCAAGGTCGTGAAGGCGGTTATCGTCCGCACCACGGCTCCGATCCGTCGTGCAGACGGCAGCTATCTTCGTTTTGATTCTAACGCCGTTGTGATTCTCGACGGTTCGGGCAATCCCCGCGGCACCCGCATTTTTGGGCCGGTGGCTCGTGAATTGCGCGCTAAGTTTATGAAAATCGTATCTTTGGCTCCGGAGGTTCTCTAATTATGGCAAAACAAATTTTGAAAAAAGACGACGAAGTCGTTGTTATTTCCGGTGACGAAAAAGGCAAGCGCGGCAAAGTCCTCGCAGTCTCGATGGAAAAGCGTCGTGTTGTTATCGAAGGCTTGAACATTGTGAAACGCCACGTCAAGGCCAATCCGCAGGCGGGTGTCGAAGGCGGCATTATCGAAAAGCCGGCTCCGATGCATACGTCCAATGTGATGCTCGCGTCGAAATGGGATGCGAAGCACCCTGCAAAATAATAGAAGGAACGAACAATGGCTTATACACCCATTTTGAAAAAACTTTATGACGAACAGGTCGTTCCCGAGCTCAAAAAAGAGCTTGGTGTGACCAATCCCCACATGGTCCCCCGGATCACGAAGATTGTCCTCAACTCGGCTTATTCGGCTGATGCGGACAAGAATCACCAGGCGGAGGTCGTCAAGGAAATCTCCAAGATCGCCGGACAAAAGCCGGTCGTGACCCATGCGCGCAAGAGCGTTGCGAACTTCCACGTTCGCGAAGGGATGCCGCTGGGTTGCATGGTGACGCTTCGCGGCGCTGCGATGTATGAATTTTTGGCGCGTTTGATCTATATCGCGTTGCCGATGATTCGTGACTTCCGCGGTGTTTCCAATCGTTTGGACGGTCGCGGCAACTATTCGTTGGGCATTGCCGACCATAGCATTTTTGCGGAAACGCCGAGCGACGGCACGCAAAAGGCGAATATCGGTTTGGACATCACAATCGTGACGACCGCCACTGACGACAACGCGGGACGTTTGCTGCTTCGCAAGTTGGGCATGCCCTTCCGCAAGTCGGCAAAAGCTGCAGCCGCTAAATAAGGAGAAACACTACTATGGCAAAAACATCTTCTATTCAAAAGAATCTGAAACGCAAGCGCCTCGTCGAGAAATATGCGGCGAAACGTGCGGCGTTGAAAGCAATTCTTCGCAATCCGGAAACTTCCGACGAGGATTTTTATGCGGCTCAAGCCAAGCTTGACAAGTTGCCGCGCAACTCTTCCAAGATCCGCGTTCGCAACCGCTGCTCGATCACCGGTCGTCCGCGCGCTTATGTCGGCAAGTTCGGCGTTTCCCGTATTACATTCCGTGAGCTCGCGTCTTACGGCAAAATCCCCGGCGTGATTAAGGCGTCCTGGTAATTATTAACCTCTTATATAGAAAAGAAAGATTATGGCTACTCATGATACCTTGGGAGACTTCCTTACGATTATTCGTAACGGCAGCCGCGCAGGTCTGAAAAGCGTTTCTGCACAATGGTCCACGATTCGCGAGGGCGTCGCAAAGATCCTCAAAGAAGCCGGATACATCGCAGACTATCAAAAGCTTGAAAAAGACAAGCTTCCCGTGCTTGAACTCACATTGAAATATAACGGAAAAACAGCCGTTATCACAGAGATCAATCGCGTGTCGAAACCCGGCCGTCGCATTTACGCGGGCTATGGTGATATTCCAAAAGTGATCGGAGGCATGGGCATCTCGATCCTGACAACGTCAAAGGGCATTCTCAGCGACGCTGAAGCCCGCAAACAAAAAGTGGGCGGCGAAATTCTCGCTCAAGTCTGGTAATCCTCAAAAATAGAAAGAATACAAGACAATGAGTCGTATTGGAAAAATCGCAGTTCACATTCCCGCGGGCGTTAAAGTCGCTCTCGAAGGCAACACAGTCAAAGTCGAAGGTCCCAAAGGAAAAGTTTCCGCTTCGTTTGCCTCTTGTGTCGCAATTTCGATGGAAGACAACCTGATCCACGTCAAACCGCTCAATGATGATCGTTTTGCAAATGCTATGCACGGCACCACCCGTGCTATCATCAACAATATGGTCAAGGGCGTGAGCGAGGGCTTTACAAAGTCTCTCGAAATCACAGGCGTCGGCTTCAAGGCCATCCTCAAGGGCAAGGAGCTCGACCTCAAACTCGGTCAGTCTCACCCGATTCTCTATCCGATCCCGGAAGGCATCACGGTCAAGGTGACGGACGAAACGAAGCTCGAAATCTCCGGCGCGGACAAGCGCATGGTCGGGCAAGTCGCTTCGGATATCAAGCGCTTCAAGCCGGTTGAACCTTACAAGGGCAAGGGTGTTCATATTGTCGGCGAGTATGTCCTCCGTAAGGAAGGCAAGAAGACCGCATAACCTTAACGTTTTCTGAAAAATGAATAAGAACGAACGTAAAATTAAACTTTTGCAACGTCGCCGTTATCATATCCGTCACTCTGTTGTCGGAACTTTGGAGCGTCCTCGCGCGGTTGTGAAATTTACAAATCTCAACATCCACGCGCAAATCATCAATGATGCGGAAGGCAAAACGCTTGTCGGCGCATCAACGATGCAAAAGGATCTTCGCGAACAAAAAATTCGCCCGAATGTCGCCGGTGCCACAGCATTTGGCAAGATCGTCGGAGAGAAGGCCGTTGCCGCCGGTATCACCAAGGTCGTTTTTGACCGTGCCGGACGTCAATATCATGGAACCGTTAAGGCTTTTGCCGACGCTCTTCGCGCGGCTGGCCTCCAATTCTAAGGAATCATTCACATGGCAGAAGAAACTTCAGCTTCAGAAATCGCAACCGTTGCTCAAGGAGCAAAAACGGAAGCGGCTCCCAAAACTCGCGCCAATGGTGGCCGTCGCGGCAGCAGCCCGCGTCGTCCGCGTCCTGCGCGCGAACAGGAAAAATCTCCTTATATCGACAAGTCGGTCAATATCGCCCGCGTTTCCAAAACGGTTAAGGGCGGTCGCCGCATGGGCTTCTCAGCCCTCGTCGTTTCGGGCGATCCTGAAAAACACACCGTAGGTATTGGACTTGGCAAGGCGAAAGAAGTGCCGGAAGCGATCAAAAAAGCGACCGCGCACGCACATCGCGACATGCAGGAGATCCAGCTTCGCGGCAACACCATTCCTCACGAAGTGTTCGGCACTTCGGACGGCGGCAAGGTGCTTCTTCGTCCGGCGGCTCCCGGTACCGGTTTGATCGCCGGTGCGGCAGTCCGTGCAGTGCTCGAAGCTATCGGCGTTAAAGACGTGCTGACCAAATCGCTCGGTTCGAACAACAAAACCGCTCTTGTGAAAGCGACGATCGCAGGTCTTGCGAAGTTGCGCACATTGGAGCAGATCCGCGCAGCGCGTTCATAAACAATAGAAGGAGTCAAATACAATGAAACTTCATACACTTCCGGCAATCGAGGGTTCAACCCATCGCCACAAACGCCTCGGCTGCGGTCCGGGCAGCGGACACGGCAAAACTTCAGGTCGCGGTAACAAAGGTATGCTCGCCCGCTCCGGCGGCGGCAACCGTCCGGGATTTGAAGGCGGTCAGATGCCGCTTTACCGCAAGCTTCCGCATCGTGGATTCAAGAGCCTCGACAAGACTGTCTTTGCAGTCGTCAACATCGAGCAGATCGCCAAGCTTGACGCAACAGAAATCAATCGTGACGTTCTCGTCGCGGCGGGTATTGTTCGCGCCAAGGACGCTTTGGTCAAAGTCCTCGGCGTCGGCGAAATCTCCAAGGCGGTGACTGTGACCGCGGCAAAATTCTCCGCTTCTGCAAAAGCGAAGATTGAAGCTGCCGGCGGCAAAGCCATCGAAGCCTAATCGGATTTAAGTTAATAAAAGGCCGTTCCCGGAAATTTTCGGGAACGGCTTTTTATTGTTCGCGTTTAGGGGTGATTTTTTTATTGTATTCGCCATTTGTTGAATTTGTATTTATTATTCTAAAAAAGGTGCTTATCGTTAATCCCCTCGTATCCCCTATTTTATTTTTATGAAAAATTCGATATTGTTTTTGACGGCGACTGTTGCGCTGTCCTGTTTGTCTGCGCAAGCGATGACGATTACCTTTGTCGGAGATTCCATTACACAGGGCGGGACTTTTAATTCGGGGACGGTGTCGAGTTTCAGGTATCAGCTGTTTAAAAATTTTGTGGACAACGGTGTTTCCTATGACCCGATGGGAATGACGGTGGGAGCGTCCAAAGGTGTCAGCACGGCGTCGTTGACTCCGGACTATCGCGGATTTTCGTTCAGCAATGTTTCGGAAGCGGCGGCGAGCGGTCGGGCCTACCAGTATTCCGGGCATGCGGCGAGTTCTTCCTACAAGGCGGATCCGGGCACTGTTGCCAATGATGCGAATCGCGGTCCCGTGACGGTAAAGTTGGGTTTGGAAAATCCTTATACGGAAACGACGGACACTTATTATAACGGTTCGACGCTGACGACTTACAAGGGCGACACTTATCAGTCGCTCTACGGGGATGTCCTGATGGATCGCGTCTGTATTATGATCGGGATCAACGATCTTTATGACGGGAACGATCTTGCCGCCACGGCGGGTTTTGTCGGGGAAATCGTCTCCGCCTATCAGGCTTACAATCCGGATGTCCGCATTCATCTGTTCGAGCTTTTGCCTACTGGGAGCGACAACGGCACGGGAACGAACAACAAGAATAATTATGCGCCCTACAATGCGGTTTTGAAAGAGGCGGCGTCCTCTTGGAGCACGGCGACTTCGACGGTGACGGTGGACAATATTTCGACAGGCTTTTATGCGGAAAACGGAGCGATGATCGATACGGCGGCGGGCGCGCATCCCAACAGGCAGGGCGAGTTGATTGTTGCCGGCAACATTGCGCGCGTCTTGGGAGTCGGGCAGCGGACGGCAGGTTTGGAGCGCAAGGGTGCTGCGGCTTTGTCTTCGCAACTGGCATGGACGGGCGCCGCATCGTCTCCCACGCTGTCAATGATCGTGGACGGTGATTCAAAAACGTTCACGACATTAAATATTTTTTCCATCGCGGCAAACGGCAATTTGTCGATCTCTTCGGAGCTTGCCGGAGGGCGCGATGCCCGATTGGTTTGGAATTCCACGGGAGTCGCCCGCGAGTTCACCTTGTCGTTTTCGGTAAAAATGGCGGAGACGGGAAATGAGCAAAACGCATTCGGGCTGATGTTCGGGAACGGCGAAGGCGCCGGAGCCCTCTATGTGACGGAATGCGGGATTCTTTGGGGCCCCTCCAATTCGACCACGTTGCTTTACGGCTCTAATAACATTGCCGACACGACCCACAACACTTTTTCCTCTACGGAAGATTTTATTGATATTACGATTTCGTATTTGGGCAGCGGTCACGAGGGTGTCGCGAGCGGATTTTATATCTGGCTCGGCGATCAGCTGATCGGCGAGGCGTTGGGTGCTGTCAGCAGTATTTCCGCCCATAAGGATAAAATCCTGTTCGGCGACATCGGGGCGTCCTGGCTTACCCAAGCGGAGTTGGCGTCGTTGTCCTTTGAGGCGGGAACGGCTTATGCGCCTTTGGCGCGGTCGATTCCGGAGCCTTCGGCGGTCGGATTGCTCGCCGGCCTTGGCGCCGTTGTTCTTGCGGGAATGCGCCGTCGTCGCAAGATGCGCCGGTAGTCGGATTTGCGGGAACGGTCTTTCGCCGGCGCGGGGGAAAATTTCTCGCGGGGTTTTTCTTAACTTGTTAAACTATCATTTATGAGTCAGGAAATCGAAGAGGGCTTGAAATTTAAGTTTGACTTTAAAAAGTTGCGCAAGGCGCTTGCGCAATGTCAAAGCGATGTCGTTCCCGTCGTGGCGCAGGATTATGATACGCGCGAGGTTTTGATTGTGGCTTATGTGAACGAATTGGCGTTGGAGACGGCTTTGAAGGAGCGAATGGCGACTTTTTGGTCCACGTCGCGCAATGAACTTTGGATCAAGGGCAAGAGTTCCGGCGATTATCTCGAACTGGTCGAGGTGCGCGTCAATTGTGAGCAGAATTCGCTGCTTTATCTTGTGCGTCAGGGCGGAGAAGGCGCCTGTCACACAATTGGCAAAGACGGCAAGCCGCGCCGTGGCTGCTACTATCGGACATTGAGTTTGGACGACGGCGAAAGTTTGGCGTTTGTGCCGGGAATGGAGTAATGAAGGATATTTTGTCATTGATATTGGACGATTTGCGCGCGCTCAAGCGTGACGGGGTCGAATCCGTCTCGGTCGATGACAGAACGCTGTCGGCGCTCAAAACGACATTGGAAACACTCTCTCACGGCGTAGAGACGGCGAGCGTTCCCGAACAAAAAGAGTCCGCGGGAACGCCGGTTTTGCGGGAACGCCCGACAAGTCAATCCAAAGAGCTTGAAAGGCGCGTACCTGTTTTGCCGCCGGTCAAAAACATGGAAGAATTGCAGGCGGCGGTAAAGGCGGACGCTCTTTTTTGCAAACATGCGCAAGCCGGCAAAGCTTGGGTTTTGGGTCGTGGGAACGTTCCCGCCAAAATTTTCTTTTGCGGCGATATGCCGAGCGTGGCGGATGAACGGAACAAAGAGGTTTTTTCGGACGAGTCCGGAAAACTTTTGGACAAGATTGTCGCGGCGATGGGGCTTGCCGCCGAGGATGTCTATTATAGCAATTTACATAAATGGCGGACAGAAATGTCCCAGTTTTTGCGGCGGCCGGGACTTGAGCAGACGACGGGCATTTATTGCGAGCCGTTTTTAAAGGCGGAACTTTCGATTGTCCAGCCTCGTCTGATCGTGTCGCTGGGATTGTCACCCGCCCGGTTTTTTTCGGGAAACCGAGAGGCGAAGCTGAGCGATTTTAGGGGAAAAATGTTTGAATATTGCGGCGTGAAAGTGCTGGCGGCGTTTCATCCGTCGTATCTGATTCGCGACACCAACAAGCAGACGCGCCGCGTTTTTTGGGAGGATATGCTGTGCGCGATGAAATATCTGGGTATGGAAATCAGCGAAAAGCAGCAGGCGTATTTTTTGCCAAAAAATTAACTTTTTGATATTTTAAAATTATCGGTCAAATAAATCTTATGGCAATCTCAATCACATTGGAACAACTTTGCAACGGGATCGATCCTATTCGGGTTTCGGGATCGACAACGGTTCCGTTGGGCAATATCGCTTCGTTGGACAATGCCGTTCCCGGCGATCTGGCGTTTCTCGGCAATCGCAAATACGACTCGCAGGTAAAGGACTGCAACGCGTCGGCGATTCTCGTTCCCGTGGATTATTCAGAGAGCGAGCCCAAGGAAAATCAGGCATATGTTTTTGTAGAAAATCCCTCTTATACGCTGGCGTTGATTTGTCATCAGATCGAGTTGTCGCTGTTCCCGCGTCCTGCGGCGGGCATTCATCCTTCCGCGGTGGTCGATCCGTCGGCTTCGGTCGATCCGTCGGCTTCGGTGGGGCCGTTCTGTTATGTCGGAGCAAAATCGAAAATCGCCAAGGACTGTGTTTTGGAGGCGGGCGTGACGATCGGCGCATCGGTGACGATCGGTGAAGGAACGCGTTTGGAAAGCGGTGTTCGCGTGAACGCCTATTCCGTGGTCGGCAAACACTGCCATTTCTTGCCCAACGCCGTCATCGGGGCCGACGGTTTCGGCTATGCGCCGGTAAATGGCGGGATCGAAAAAATCCCCCAGATCGGGAACGTCGTTATTGGAGATGATGTGGATGTCGGCGCCTGTTCGTGTATCGATCGCGCCCGCTTCGCCTCGACGCGTGTCGGTCGCGGGACCAAAATCGACAATCTCGTGCAAGTCGGGCACAACTGCACGATAGGGGAGTTTTGTTTCCTGTGCGGCCAGGTCGGTTTGGCGGGTTCGACGGAAATCGGCAATTATGTAACGCTCGCCGGGCAGGCGGGAACGGCGGGGCATATCAAAATCCACGACAAGGCGACAATCGGTCCGCAATGCGGCGTTAGCGGGAGCATAGAGGCCGGGCAAACGGTCTTGGGGTCTCCAGCGTTGCCGGCGGCTTTGACGATGCGCGTGATGGCGTGCCAAAAAAAATTGCCGGACCTTTTCAAGCGTGTCGGTGCGCTTGAAAAATTGTTGGCGGGCAAATAGAAGAATCTTGCGCAAAAATGGCGTTCCCGTGAGTTTTTGCGGGAACGCTTTTTATTGCAAAAACGCGTGTTTGGGCATAAACTAACTTATTAATTATGGCAGAAGATTATTTGTTCTATTTGTTCGGCGCGGTGACG
Organism: Opitutales bacterium; assembly: GCA_024697185.1. Classification (GTDB taxonomy): domain Bacteria; phylum Verrucomicrobiota; class Verrucomicrobiia; order Opitutales; family UBA953; genus Spyradosoma. The sequence goes on from JAILGB010000007.1 coordinate 26,278, forward strand.
TTGACGAGCGCGTTGCTGATGGTCGTCAATCGTCGTCCCGTAAATTCGGTGATTGCGATGCTTTTGACGATTTTGGGAGTGACGGCGACATTCTTTTTGTTGGACGCCCCGTTTTTGGCGACTTTGTTGCTGATGGTTTATGCGGGTGCGATTGTCGTTTTGTTCCTTTTTGTCGTGATGTTGATTGATTCGGCGGTAAATCCGTTTAAGTTGGGTTGGGTAAAAACGACCTTGTCGGCATTTGCCGTTCTGGCGATTTTGGGCGGCGGACTTGTTTGGCTTTTTGCAGATTCGGGCTCGATCCCGCCTGTCGGTGACGGGCTGGAGAGCGGGTCGGCGCTTTCGTATTCGGCGGAACCGCAAACATTCGGACTTTTGCTTTTTACGCGTTATATCGTTTTGGTCGAAGTTGTCGCCATGTTGCTTTTGGGTGCGATGGCGGCGGTTTTGATGCTTCATCGCCAACGCGAGATCCCGGTTCAAAAATAATCTGTTTCAAAATTTAAGACTATGACTCTCTCGACTTGTTTGATTTTAGCGGGCCTGCTTTTTGTGATCGGGCTTGTGGGCGCGATGTTCCGTCGCAATGTGGTGACGGTTTTTATGTCGCTTGAAATGATGTTGATTGCCTCGATGCTCGGTTTTGTCGCGTTTGCAAAATACACGGACACTGTGGACGGAGTGCTCGTTTGCTTTTTTATCTTCGCCTTGGCGGCGGCGGAGGTCGCAGTGGGGCTTTCGGTGATTGTCGCGTATTATCGCCTGCGCCAGTCCGCGTCGCTCGACGATTTGAATTCGCTTAAAAATTAAATCTTTAAATATTGTTTTATGAATCTCGATTTTATTTTTGATCCGGGCTTTTTGATGCCGGCAATTTTGCTGTTGCCTTTGGCGGCGGCTGTTTTTTCCGCGTTTTTCTTGCGCCGTTCGAAGCATGGTGCGGCGATTGTCTCTGTGACGGCTTGCGGTTTGGTGCTGGCGATGTCGTTGCTCCTGCTCCTGTCGGTTGCCCCTGCGGAGAACGGCATTTTGGCGGAAGCGTCGTTGCCGGGATTTGTCGTGGGATCGTTTAAGGAATTGTCGAGTTTCGGTTTGATGTTGGACGCCAACGGCGCGACGATGTTGTTTGTGGTGACTTTTGTGGCGTTTTGGATTCATGTTTTTTCGGTCGGATATATGGATGACGATCCCGCGCGCGGTCGTTTCTTTGCGGGATTGAGCATCTTCATGTTTTCGATTCTTGGCATTATTTTGGCAAAAAATCTTTTTATGACATTCATCTTTTGGGAGTTGGTCGGTTTCAGTTCCTACATGTTGATTGCGCATTATTTTGAGACTCCGTATTCTGCGATGGCGTCCAAAAAAGCGTTTATTGCCAATCGTGTCGGCGATTTTGGATTTTTGATGGGTATTCTTCTCTGCTATCACCTTTATGGGACGACGGATTTTGCGGCATTGCAGGCGGCGGGAACGCGAGATACGGCTGTCGGGCTTTTGTTGATGTGCGGTTTTTTGGGCAAGTCGGCACAGTTCCCCCTGCATGTTTGGTTGACGGATGCGATGGCGGGTCCGACGCCGGTTTCCGCTTTGATTCACGCGGCGACGATGGTTGCGGCTGGCGTGTTTTTCATGGTTCGCATTTCTTTTATGCTCACGGGCCCCGTGTTCACGACGATGTTGTGGCTTTGCGCCGGAATGGCGGCTTTGGCGGGCATTGCGGCTTTGGGGCAGACGGATATTAAAAAATCCCTTGCGTATTCGACCTTGTCGCATCTTGGCTTTATGGGGGCTGCGATCGGTTTGCAGTTGCCGGAAATCGCCTTGTTGCATATGGCGATGCACGCATTTTTCAAGGCGACTCTGTTCCTTTGCGCGGGCTCGATTATTCACGCATGCCATCACGAGCAGGACATGACCAAGATGGGCGGACTGCTCAAGAAGATGCCGTTGACGGCGGCAGCGTTTGTAATTGCGGGTTTTTCGATTGCGGCGTTCCCGTGGTTTGCGGGTTGGTATTCCAAGGATATGATTATCAGTGGCGCCCTGGTGCAGGGTAATTGGGGCGCGTTTGCGGCTTTGGTCGTGGCGGCTGTCGGCACGGCGCTTTATATCGGGCGCATGTTCGCGATGGTGTTTTTGGGCAAGGCTCACGGACACGGTGCGGAGCATGCGAAAGAGTCTTCCGCCTGGATGACGTTGCCGCTTGTCGTTTTGGGCGTTGTTTATTCCTTGGCTGCCGGTTGGGCTGTTTATGGATGGGACTGGGCTGCCGGCAAGATGTCTGCGCTGTTCCCGAAAGTCGCGACGGTTTCATTTGCCGGAGCGTATGAAAAACTTGAACATGCGGTCGGGGCTTCGGGTTTCCATTGGCCGATGTTTGCTCTCAGCGTCGGCATTGTCGTGGTCGGTTTCGCTTTGGCGATTGTGTTTTATCGCACGGCGACGGGCGAGGACAAGTTGCGAGAAAAAGCTCCGGTGCTCTATGCGGCGGTCGAATATCGCTATTGCGACGCCCTCTATGATTGGTATATTCAGAAAGTGCAGCAACGGATTGCGATCGCGCTTAATTTTATCAATGATACATTCGTGACTTTGATTGGCGTTCGCGTCATTTTTGCCGGCATTCCCGCGATTTTGGGAGGAGCGATTCGCCGTTTCGTATATACGGGTGACAATTCGCAGGTCGTTGTTCGGATTGCGTTGGGTTCGGTGATTCTTGCCGCGTTGGCGATTTCGGGTGCTTTGACCTGCTTGCTTTAGACAACTTGACAAAAAGCGTTCCCGCGAGTCAAAGCTCGCGGGAACGAGGAATGAATAAAATTTTTAGAATTTGATTACGACTATGAAAACTGCAAAAAATGACGTTCCCGCGGGAGCGATGAAGGGCGCCGAAGTGGTGGTGCGTTGTCTTGAAAATTTGGGTGTGGATACGGTTTTTGCGTATCCTGGAGGATCCGCAATTGAGCTTAATCAAGCCTTGTCGCATTCCAAAATGCGCGTTGTTTTGCCACGTCACGAGCAAGGTGGCGGTTTTATGGCGAGCGGTTATGCGCGTTCGACGGGCAAGGTGGGTGTCGCGTTCGCGACATCGGGGCCGGGAGCGACTAATCTGGTGACGGCGATTGCCGATGCGTATATGGATTCGATCCCGACGCTGTTTATCACCGGTCAGGTTTTTTCACAGTTTATCGGCAAGCAGGCTTTTCAGGAAACCGATTTTTACGGGATGACCCTTCCGGTCGTCAAACACAGTTTTTTGGTGATGAAGGCGGAAGATTTGCCGATGGTGATGTATCGCGCTTACAAGATTGCGACATCCGGCCGTCCGGGTCCTGTGGTGATCGATATTCCCAAGGATATCCAGCAGGCGGTTTTTGTGCCCAAGTTCCCGACGGAGGATTTGACGCCGCGGATTCCGGGCAAGCTTCATGCGATGGACGAGGAGTTGCAAAGTCTTTTGCGCTTGATTTCCGCCTCCAAAAAACCGGTGCTTTATATCGGCGGCGGAGTGATTTCGTCGGATTCGACACAATTGTTGCGTGAGTTTGCGGCATTGACGGGCGTTCCCGTGGTTTCGACATTGATGGGCTTGGGCGCGTTCCCGGCGACCAGTGAGCAGTCGCTTTATTGGTTCGGCATGCACGGAACGGTCGCCGGCAATTGGGCGGCGTATTATTCCGATCTGTTGATTGTCATGGGCGCGCGTTTTGACGATCGCGTTACGGGAACGGTCTCGAAATTCGCCCCGGAAGCGACGATTGTCCATATCGATATCGATCGTTCCGAGCACAATAAAAACAAGAAAGTGGATATGCCGATCGAAGGCGAGTTGCACGACGCGCTTACACGTTTGGTCGCGATGATTAAGGCCGGCGGTTTCAAAAAACCGGATCTGACGGAATGGTTTGAGACGATTAACGGCTGGAAAAAGGAATACAAGTTCCCGTTCTCGTATGATCATTCGGGATGTCCGCATATTTTGCCGCAAGAAGCGATTGAGACGCTTTATCAGGAGACAAAGGGCGATGCGATTGTTTGCACGGGTGTCGGACAGCACCAAATGTGGGCGCCGCAATTTTTCATGTTCAACGAGCCGCGCACCTTTATCAGTTCCTTGGGCGCGGGAACAATGGGATTTGGCGTTCCTGCCGCCTGTGGTGCTGCAGCCGCGTTCCCGAATAAAACGGTCATCAATATTGACGGCGACGGATCTGTTTTGATGAATATTCAGGAACTCGCGACAATGACGATTGAAAAATTCGCGGTCAAAACGATGATTATCAATAATCAGCATTTGGGAATGGTCGCGCAGTGGGAAGACTGTTTTTACGGTTCCAATCGCGGGCAAACCTTGCTTGGCGATGTCAAAAATGTCGGATCGCCCGAAAATGAAAAGGGCTTGTTCCCGGATTTTGTTCAGATCGCAAAAGGTTTCGGCGTTCCCGGACGCCGTGTTATCAAACGCGAAGAATTGCGCGATGCGATCAGGGAAATGCTTGACACTCCGGGGCCGTTTGTGCTCGATGTCGTTGTGCCCTACGGTCCGCACGTGATGCCGTTTATTCCTCAAAAATGCTCGGCGCTCGATGTGATGATCACACAGACGGTCGATCCGTGCAAGCAGTGCCGCCGTTGTCCGTGGATGCTCAAAAAATAATTCATGGCGGAAATCTCCGACAAGCATTCGTCAATTGCCTTTCATCGCCTGCAAAAGGAATATGCTTTGCTGGCATCGGCATTTGACAGTGTCGAGGAATCTTTGATTTTGGTCGATGAAGCGGGAACGATAAGATATGTCAATCGGGCAGGGCGTGAGTTGACAGGCTTGGCTGATTTGAATCTGCGCGAAGAAAATCTTTGGAAACGCTTGCCGGAACTCGGTCGTGCGCTCGCGGGAACGACAAAAAGCGACAACGCGATGCTTGACGTCGAACTGTTTTATCCCGAGCATCGTTGGGTTCGTGCGCAGATTTCTTCACTGGCAAAAGAGGAAACGGCGGGACACCGGCTTTTTTCGGTGCTGTTGAGAGATATCACCGCAGAACGCGATTCCGCGCGGGAACGCATTGAGAGCGAGCGAATAAATTCGATTGTCTCTCTGGCGGCTGGAGTTGCACATGAAATCGGCAATCCTCTCAATTCGCTGCAAATTCATTTGGGGCTGATCAAAAAACGTTTGGATAAAGTCGCGGGAACGACAGAGAACGGGGTCGCATTTGAAAAAATAGAAAAATCGGTGGGTATTTGCGCGAGCGAAATCGAGCGTTTGGATGTGATTCTGAAAGATTTTTTGGGGGCGATCCGCAATCAAAAACCGACATTGGTGCAAACGGATGTTTCCGCCGTCGTCGTAAATGTTTTGCGCGTGATGCAGCCGCAAATCCAAGAACGGAGAGTGCATTGCAATATCGAGGTCGCGCCGTTGCTGCCGCGAATTATGGGCGACAATGCGCAGTTGAACCAGTTGTTTTTCAACATCGTCAAAAACGCTCTTGAGGCGATGACGGACGGCGGTGCGCTCAATATCGTGTTGCGCTTTGACGACGAATTCGTTTTTGTGGACATCAAAGACAGCGGCTGCGGGATTTCCCACGAAGATTTGGCAAAAATTTATGAGCCGTTTTATACGACAAAGGCAAACGGACACGGTTTGGGGATGATGATTGTCGAGCGGATTATGAAGTCCCACAATGCGCAACTTTCAATCGAGTCCGAGTTGGGGGCGGGAACGAAATTTACGTTTTGCTTCCCGCGAATTGACCGTCGCGCGAAAACGCTTGTGTAGATTTATGAAAAAAACATTGGCGACAGCATTGACGGTTGCGGGTAGCGATAGCGGCGCCGGTGCTGGCGTTCAGGCGGATTTGTTGACATTTGCAGCCCGTGGAGTTTGGGGAACAACGGTTTTGACTGCGTTGACAGCTCAAAATCCCGATCGTGTGAGCGGCATTTTGCCTGTTCCCGCAAACTTTTTAAAAGCGCAATTAGACGCCGTGGTGTCCGCGTTCCCGATTGCGGCGATGAAAACAGGAATGTTGGGAGATCTTGCGGCAATTGAGGCAATTGTCAGATTTCACAAGCGGCATCCGTCGATAAAATTGGTCGTCGATCCCGTGATGGTTGCGACAAGCGGAGCCAAGTTGTTTTCTGCGGGAACGGCAATGGATGCGCTTACAAAAAAACTGATTCCGCGGGCGACACTTGTCACACCCAATCTCGACGAGGCTGCGATTCTTTTAGGGCAGTCGGCGGGAACGGTTTCTGCGGGAACGGTGGAAACGGCGCTCGAGCTGTTTCATAAATTTGGCGTTCCCGTCCTGCTCAAAGGCGGGCATGGTTCGGGAACAAAGATTTCGGACATTTTGGTGGAGTTCAATGGCGACGTTTCGATTTTTACGCATCGCAGACTTAAGGATATAAATACTCACGGGAGCGGTTGCACGCTCTCGGCGGCGATCACGGCGGAATTGTCCAAAGGGAAACCGTTGCGCGATTCTGTGCAGGAGGCAATCGAATATTTGCAAGCTGCAATGAAACATTCTGCAAAAACGCCGGCTGGAAATTTTATCGCGCATTTGCAAAAATGCGGTAAGGATTAAAATAGTCTTGAAGGTTTTTTCTGAAAATGTGATAATGAAAGAACTCGACTGCGGCGAAGGCAGGGTGCCTGTCGCTTGAAGCATCGGGAAAATTCAACCGTCGCTTACAGACGTAAAAAGTAAGAAAACAATATATGTCAAAATTGATGGAACAGTTGTTGGCCGAGTCGGAAAACGGCCTCAGTGCTCTTAAACAAGGCTCAATCGTCAAAGGCATTATCGCAGAAATCCGCGATGACGAAGTCGTAATTGACGTGGGCGGAAAATCAGAGGGTGTTGTCCCGGCATCCGAATTCCCCAATATCGAGGAAGTCCAAGTCGGCGACGAAGTCGATGTGCTCGTCGAAAAGCCGGAGGATCGTAGCGGCGCTCCCGTGATTTCGTATGATAAGGCGCAACAGCGCAAAAATTGGGAAACAATCGTCGCCGAATGCCAGGAAGGCTCCGTTCGCACCGGCATCGTCAAAAGCAAGGTTAAAGGCGGTCTCGTCGTTTCGATGGGTATCGACGCATTCTTGCCGGCTTCACAGATTGACGTCATTCCTCCCAAAAATCTCGACCAATATGTGGGTCAGACTTACGAATTTAAAATTCTCAAAATCAATACCGAACGCAAGAATCTTGTGATTTCGCGTCGCGAACTCATCGAAGAGCAGCGCGCAGAAAAACGCCGCGCACTCCTCGAGACGATCAAGGTCGGCGACAAGATCCGCGGAAACGTTAAGAACATCACCGACTACGGTGCGTTTATCGATCTTGACGGTCTTGACGGTCTTCTCCACATCACGGATATGAGCTGGGGTCGTGTAACCCATCCGAGCGAAATCCTCAAAGTCGGCGAACCGATCGAAGTCATGGTTACGGAAATCGATCGCGAGCGCGAACGCGTTTCCCTCGGCCTCAAACAATGCACGGTCAATCCTTGGGAAGACATCATTGTTCGTTTCCCGGTCGGCGCCAAGGTGCACGGCAAGGTTGTCAATCTTGTGCAATACGGCGCGTTTGTTGAGATCGAACCCGGAGTCGAAGGTCTTGTTCACGTGACGGAACTTTCTTGGACAAAACGCATCACCAAGCCTTCTGATGTTCTCAAAATCGGTCAGGAAGTTGATGCAGTCATCCTCGGTGTCAACAAGGAAGAGCAGAAAATCTCGCTCGGTATTCGCCAGCTTGAGGCCAATCCTTGGGAAATGGTGCCGCACAACTACCCGGTTGGCGCACGCGTTCACGGCAAAGTTCGCAATCTCACCGCTTTCGGTGCGTTTGTTGAGCTCGAAGAAGGTATCGACGGCATGGTCCATGTCTCCGACATGAGCTGGACAAAGCGCATTGCCAAGCCGGAAGAGTTTGTCAAGAAGGGTCAGGAAGTCGAGGCGATCGTTCTCGATGTTGACGCTTCGCAGCAACGCATCTCCTTGGGCATGAAACAATGCACGGAAGATCCGTGGTCGGAAATCGACCGCACCTACCATATCGGTGACGTCGTTTCCGGCAAAGTCGCCAAGATCGCCAATTTTGGCGCATTCGTGGAACTGCCCGACGGAATCGACGGCCTTGTCCATATCAGCCAAATCAGCGAAGAACGCGTTGAAAAAGTGGGCGATGTCCTCAAGAAGGGCGACGAAGTCTCTGCGCGCGTTATCAAAATCGACAAGGAAGAACGTCGCATCGGTCTTTCGATTAAGGCCGCCAACTACGACGAGTCCAAATTTAAGGCGGAAGTCAACGCCTTCGATCGTGTCCGCACCACCTCCGACAAAAAGGATGCTGCGGGAACGGCAAGCAGCGAGGGCGACAAAAACCTCAACAGCTTGGGCGACTTGCTCGACAATCTCTAATACGGAGAAAAAAATCAAAGAGCCGTTCCTGCATTTTGCGGGAACGGTTTTTTCGTTTTTATTTTTTGATCTTAAATATTTTTATTGACGAGAAATGGAAAAATGTTGTATATTAGTTCATTCTTACTGCAATTACGCAGGAGACTTGAACAATAGTCGAAAAATATGAAAAAGCAATCAAAACGTATTCAATCAGCGGAGGCGGTTGGCGATTTGAAGGCGGAGTATTCGGTGGCGGAAGCCGTCGCTTTGCTCGCTAAAATGCCAAAAGCGAAGTTTGATGAAACAGTAGAAATCAGCGCACGTTTGGGCGTTGATCCCAAACAGTCGGACCAGATGGTTCGTGGCACCGTTTCGTTGCCCAACGGCAGCGGCAAAAAGGTGAGCGTTATCGTCTTCACCGCAAATCCCCAGGAAGCTCTCGCCGCAGGTGCAGACGCTGCCGGCCTTGGCGATCTTATTGAAAAGATCAACGGCGGATGGATGGATTTTGACGTGGCGATCTCGACCACGGCGGCCATGAAGGACGTCCGCAAAGTGGCGCGCGTTCTCGGTCCTCGCGGCTTGATGCCGAATCCTAAGTCCGGAACGGTCTCTGACAACATTCCGGAAACGATCAAGGAAGTTAAAGGCGGACGTGTCGAGTTCAAGATGGACAAGACGGGCAATATTGCTATCGTCGTCGGCAAGCGCTCCTTTGAAGACTCCGCGTTGGCGCAAAATGCCGAGGCTGCAATTCAAGCCCTCGTCAAAGCGCAACCCGCTGCCACGAAGGGAATCAAATTCATTAAATCCTTGACCGTGAGCTCCACGATGAGCGCAGGTGTCAAGATTGATACGAAACCATATCTTGCATAAGAGAGGACTTTAAAGATGAGATCAGAAAAACAATTTCTCGTAGACGAAGTCGCTGCACATCTCGCCAAATCGAACTATCTCCTTTTGGCAGATTTTACGCATGTTACAGTTGATGATGCGGCAAAAGTGCGCGAGGCTATCCGTCCGTTTGGGGCTGAATATCATGTCGTTAAAAACACGATCTTGAATATCGCCCTTAAAAATGCCAATATGCCGGATCTTTCGGAGTATTTGACAGGACATACGGCGATTCTTACCGGCGGTGACAATCCGAGTGCTGTCGCGAAAGTCGTGCTCAAATTTTTTAAAGACACCACGCGTCTTGAACTTAAAGCCGGTATCGTCGAAGGCAATTCGATCGACAAGGCTGGAATCGAGGAACTCTCGAAGCTCCCGACACTCGACGAGGCGCGCGCGACTCTTCTTTCCCTCCTCTCGACGCCTGCCGGCAATTTTGTCCGTGTTTTGGTGGCGAAAAACGACAAGGAAGGAGGCGAGGCTGCTGCATAGTTGCAGTAGCTTGGCAGAAATCTTTTTTGGGTCGCTTGCGGCCTAAAGAAAATCCAAGGAATAAGATTAGGGGCTTTTCCCCCTTAAATGTTAGGTTCTCCTAACGCTAATCATTCAAGGAAAGTTAAAAAAATGGCAGATATCACAAAAGAACAAGTTATCGAATGGTTGAGCGCTCAGCCCGTTAAGGACATGGTCGCTCTCGTTAAAGAACTCGAGGAGCTCTGGGGTGTCTCAGCGGCTCCTGTGGCAGTAGCTGGCGCGGCAGCGGCGGCAGCCCCGGCAGAAGAGAAGACGGAATTTGACGTCGTTCTCGTCGACAAGGGCGCAAGCGCGATCGGTGTCATCAAGGCAGTGCGCGAAATCACCGGCCTCGGTCTTAAGGAAGCTAAGGAGCTTGTTGAAGGCGCTCCGAAAGCGATTAAGGAAGGCGTCTCCAAAGAAGACGCTAAGGCCATCGCGGACAAGCTTACGGCCGCTGGTGCTAAAGTTGAAGTCAAGTAATTCGTGCTTGATTTTCGACTCGAAATTCAAACCAACTGCGGGCAGCGGTAACGCTGTCCGCATGTTGGCGCTTTAAAAAAAGGCTCGTGGAGCCTTTTGATCACAGGTGCCCAAAGGCATGAAACAAGGGCGTGAAAGCTCTAAAAATCGCAGTAGGACTGCACAATGAAGCTCGCTTCATAAAAAATTATTTCAACTCAACAAATTATCAATTATGGTAACAAGTTCAGAAACTATGTCGAATCCAACCAAAAACGATCGTCAGTATTTTGGAGATTTGGTCGAAATTATCCCCCCACCCAATCTTATTGCTAATCAATTGAAATCATATGATGATTTTCTGCAAAAGGATGTTCCTGCTGAAAAGCGTAAGAATATCGGGTTGGAAGCCGTATTTAGAGAAGTTTTTCCGATTGAATCAAATCAAAATACGAACGGCGCGCGTCTCGAATATGTAAGTTATCGTTTGGAAGATCCCGAATTTACCGATGTTGAGTGTTTCCGTGAAGATAAAACATTCGCGTGCAAATTGTATGTGACCTTGCGTCTTGTCGCGGCGGACGGGACGATGAAGGAAGACGAGATTGTGATGGGGGATATCCCGATGATCACGGAACGCGGTTCTTTTGTTTTCAACGGTTCGGAACGCGTTGTCGTTAGCCAGTTGCATCGTTCTCCCGGTTTGTGCTTCGAAAAAGACGAGCATGTTAGCGGCAAGGTGCTTTATGCGTTTCGTATTATTCCGGATCGCGGCACTTGGCTGGAAGTGCAGTTCGACCAAAACGATTTGCTTTATGTCTATTTGGATCGTCGCCGTCGCCGCCGCAAATTTTTGTTGACGACACTTTTGCGCACGTTGGGCTATCCGTCCGACGAGGCGATCATCAAACTTTTCTACAAGACAGAGGAAAAGGAAGTTGATGAGATGATTGACATGAAAGACGTTTCGGACTATGTTTTGGTCCAGGATGTCGTTGATGTCAAGAAGGGAACTGTCGTCGGCCACGCGTTTGAGGCCCTCAATCGTTCGACATTGAACGACATCAAGAAAATAAACATTAAGCGTGTGAAGGTTTTGAATACGTCGGTGGATGACGGCGCCATTATTCGAGCGATCAAAAAGGACTCGACTCATAACGAGGAGGAGGCGCTGAAAAAAATCTACAGTGTCGAGCACCCGGGCGAACCTATCCAGCTCAATGCGGCCAAGACATCAATCAGCCGTCTCTTCTGTGATCCCAAAACTTATGATTTGGGCAAGGTCGGACGTTATAAAATCAATCAAAAATTGAGGCACGGCGAATCAAATTCGCAATTGATAGAGGTAAAGGACCTTGTTGCCGCAACGCAATATCTCTGCCGCCTGAAAAACGGGGATGGCGTGCTCGACGATATTGACCATTTGGGCGCACGTCGTTTGCGTAGCGTCGGCGAACTTTTGCAAAACGAATGCCGTAAAGGCTTGGTGCGGACAGAACGCACGATTCGCGAGCGTATGAGCATGCAAGACGCCAAGTCCGACAATGTCCGTCCGATGCGGCTGGTCAATCCTAAGGCGCTTGCGACGGTTATTAAAGACTTTTTCGCACGCAGCCAGCTTTCGCAGTTTATGGATCAGATCAACCCCCTGGCGGAGTTGTCGCACAAGCGTCGTCTCTCCGCTCTCGGTCCGGGAGGTTTGAGCCGCGATCGCGCAGGCTTTGAGGTTCGAGACGTTCATCCGTCACATTACGGACGCATTTGCCCGATCGAAACTCCGGAAGGCCCCAATATCGGTCTTATCAATTCGTTGGCAACTTATGCCCGCGTCAATGAATATGGATTTATCGAGGCTCCGTATCGCCCTGTTAAAGACGGTAAGGTGGACAACGATCCCAAGCATGTCGAATGGCTGACAGCGGACGATGAAGAGCCCTACAAGGTCGCCGAAGCCAATACGGAAATTGATAAAAACGGCAAGCTCGTCGGCGATATTCAGGGCAAAGTGGCTGTCCGTTACAAAGGCGAGGTGCAGTCCGTCGATCCGAAGGATGTCAACTTTATTGATATTTCTCCCAAACAGGTGGTGTCGGTGGCGACAGGTTTGATTCCGTTCCTTGAACACGATGACGCGAACCGCGCCTTGATGGGCTCGAACATGCAGCGCCAGGGTGTTCCTTTGCTCAAGCCGGAGGCTCCTTTGGTGGGAACCGGTATTGAAAAACTGGTGGCGGAAGACTCCTGCGCGATTGTCCGCGCTTCAGAGGATGGCGAGGTGACATCTGTCACCGCTAATGAAATAGTCGTTACGGACAAGAATAAAAATCCGCATGTTTATGTTTTGCGCAAGAATTTGCGCTCCAACGCCTCCACTTGCTTTAACCAGCATCCGATTGTTTCAAAAGGTCAAAAGGTGAAACAGGGGGATTGCCTGGCGGACGGTGCGGCGACCGATCATGGTGAACTGGCTTTAGGACGCAATGTCCTCGTGGCCTTTATGCCGTGGAACGGCTACAACTTCGAAGACGCGATTTTGCTTAGCGAGCGCGTTTTGAAGGATGATGTTTTCACGTCAATTCATATCGATCCCTACACGGTGGAAGCCCGCGAAACGAAACTCGGGCCGGAAGAAATAACGCGCGATATCCCGAATACCGGTGAAGACGCTCTGAAAAATCTTGATCGCCGCGGTATCATCCGCGTCGGTGCAGAAGTTAAGGCTGGGGATATTTTGGTCGGCAAAATCACCCCAAAACCTCAACAGGAACAGCCGCCGGAAGAGAAATTGCTCCGTGCAATTTTTGGACAAAAAACTGCGGAAGTCAAAGACACTTCACTGCGCGTTGAGCCAGGAGTGAGCGGTGTCGTCATGGATGTTCTTGTGACTTATCACACGGAAAAAGAGAGCGAAAAATCGCCTTCAGACCAACGTCGCCGGATCAAGGAAACACAAGAAAATTTCCGCTCCCAGTATCAAAAAGACACCACAGACCTGACAGATAAGCTTTCGGATATTCTTTTGGGCGAAAAAATCCCGTTGAATGTCACGAATGTAAAAACAGGAGATGTGATTATCCCTGCCGGTCGCAAAATTACAAAAACTCTTTTGCGAAAACTGGCGTCCGTGGCTCGTGACATCGATATGCCGTCGTCGCCGGTGCGTGAAAAAATCATGCGTATCGTCGATGACTTTAAGCGCAAGTTGAGTGAACTCGAACGCGAACGCGATCGTAAAATCGATGAAATTGCGCACGGTAAAGCATCTGACGGCACGATTAAGAGCGTCAAGGTTTATCTCGCGGAGAAGCGCAAGATCCAAGTCGGCGATAAAATGGCAGGACGTCACGGCAACAAGGGCGTTGTGGCCCGTATTGTTCCCGTGGAAGACATGCCTTATCTGCCGGACGGCACTCCCGTTGACATTTGCTTGAACCCTCTCGGCGTTCCTTCACGTATGAATGTGGGACAGGTTCTTGAAACGCATATGGGATGGGCTTGCCAAAAGCTCGGTATCAAGGTTTCAACTCCGATCTTTGACGGTATTCCCGAAAAAACGGTTCGTGATTATTTGAAAAAGGCGGAATTGCCGGAGACCGGCAAGACCTTGCTTTTTGACGGAAAGACAGGTTCGCCGTTTGACCAGGATGTCGTTGTCGGCATCATGTATATGATGAAATTGAACCACTTGGTCGAGGACAAAATTCACGCTCGTGCGACAGGTTCTTATGCACTTATTACCCAGCAGCCTCTCGGCGGTAAAGCCCAAAAGGGCGGTCAACGTCTCGGAGAAATGGAGGTCTGGGCAATGGAGGGCTACGGTGCCGCCTACACCCTGCAGGAATTTTTGACGGTCAAGTCTGACGACAAGGAGGGCCGTGACAAGATGTATGAAAATATTGTCAAGTCCGAGAAAACTCTTGCCGCAGGCATCCCGCAATCCTTTAACGTTTTGGTTAAGGAAATGCAATCTCTCGGTCTTGAAGTTCATTATACGGGCGAACGACCAGACGGTCCGAGCAATGCGCAAAAGTCTAAAGCGGAGCCTTCGGCATCCGTTGAGCCGATGCCGGCCGTCACTCAAGATCACAACGACAACACCACGAAATAATCTCAATTTAGAAAGATAATTTTATGACAAGTGAAGACTATGTGTCCGTAAATATCGCCTCTCCGGAGACCATTCGCAGTTGGTCCTACGGTGAGGTAAAAAATGCGGAAACGATTAATTATCGTTCCCAAAAACCGGAAGAGGGCGGTTTGTTTTGCCAAAAAATCTTCGGCCCGGTTAAGGATTTCGAGTGCGCTTGCGGTCGTTATAAGCATTCCAAAAACCGAGGAACGATTTGCGAGAAATGCGGTGTCGAGGTTACCGTTTCCAGCGAGCGTCGTCGCCGTATGGGACACATCGAACTCGCGGTTCCCGTGGCACACATCTGGTTTTTGAAATCGCAACCGTCCTGCTTGAGCCTTTTGCTCGACATGACCCCCAATCAGCTCGAATCGGTCATTTATTATGAAAAATATCTTGTGACCGATGCAGGAACCAGCAATCTTGAAGAGCGTCAATTGCTCACGAGCGATGAGTATGAACAGGCGGTTCAAGATTACGGATCCGATGGTTTTGTGGCGGAGCGCGGAGCGAAGGCCTTGCACGATATTTTGGAAAAACTGGATCTTAATCAGGAGTTGAAACGGCTTCGTGACAAAATTGTTCAAACAAAGTCGTATCAAAACCGACAAAAATTAACGCGCCGTCTTCGTGTTATTCAAGGTTTTATCAAGTCCGGCAACCGCCCGGAATGGATGATTCTGACCGTTCTTCCCGTGATCCCGCCGGATTTGCGCCCGCTCGTCCCCTTGGACGGAGGCCGTTTCGCCGCGTCGGATTTGAACGAACTTTATCGCCGCGTTATCAACCGCAACAAGCGTTTGAAGGATTTGCTCGATAAAAAAACACCGTTGGTGATTATCGACAACGAAAAACGAATGTTGCAGGAAGCTGTTGACGCTCTCTTTGACAACGGCCGTCACGGACGACCTGTCGCAGGTCCAAACGGACGTCCCTTGAAATCTCTTGCGGACGGACTTAAAGGAAAACAAGGGCGTTTCCGTCAAAACTTGCTCGGAAAGCGCGTTGATTATTCCGGACGTTCGGTGATCGCCGTCGGCCCGGATCTTAAGCTGAACCAGTGCGGTCTTCCCAAGGAGATGGCTCTCAAATTGTTCGAGCCGTTTATTATCCGCCGTCTGATGAAGCCGCCGTATAATGTCGCGACAATCAGAGCCGGTAAAAAAGCGATCGAGCGCCGTACTCCCGATGTTTGGGACGTGCTTGATGAAGTGACAAAGGGACACCCGGTGATGCTCAACCGCGCTCCGACACTGCACCGCGTTTCGATTCAGGCTTTTGAACCCAAATTGATCGAAGGTAAGGCGATGCGCTTGCATCCGCTTGCCTGTACCGCATTTAACGCCGACTTTGACGGCGACCAGATGGCTGTGCACGTGCCGCTTTCGACAGAGGCGGAAATGGAATGCAAATTGTTGATGCTTTCGACAAACAACCTTTTCTCCCCGTCGTCCGGCAAACCGTTGATCACGCCTTCGCAAGACGTTATTTTGGGAGCCTATTATTTGACTTATCAGCCGACAAAAGCTCCGGAAGAACTCGGAGTCGCAGTCCCGCTGATGGGCACAAAGGAAGAAGTGCTCCTTGCAGAGGCGGACGGATCGCTTCACCTCCACAGCTGGATTGATTTTGTCAATCCCGATTATAACAAAAAGACGCTTTGGGGTAATGAAAAAGCGAAGATTATCCGCACGACGGTCGGTCGCGTCATCTTCAACCAGATTTGGCCGGAAGGAATGGGTTTTGTCAATGTCCCGGTTAAAAAGGGTGAAATTGGAAAACTGATTGCCCACACATATGATTTGGTCGGCAAGCCCGGCGTTCCCGCTGTTGTTGACGCTCTGAAGAATATGGGCTATCGCATGGCGACACGCGCCGGCATTTCGATGTCCGTTAACGATATGATCCCGCCGCCCAATAAGGAAGAAGTCATCAAGCAGGCTTCCGTAGAGGCGAAAAAATGCGATGAGGATTTCCACAAGGGTGTGATTACCGATGCCGAACGCTATAACACGGTGGTCAACATCTGGACACGCGCGACAAAAGAAATCGCCGACAAGGCCTTTGATACGCTTAAAGAATCGGCCAAACCCGCCAAAACGGAACAAAAGCCGGAAGATCCGCGTAATGACGGCCGCTGGATTTTGAACCCTGTTTGGGTTATGATGGATTCCGGTGCTCGTGGTAACAGAGACCAGGTGCGTCAGCTTTGCGGTGCCCGCGGCCTTATGGCAAAGCCGGACGGCGCGATTATCGAACGCCCGATTTTGTCGTCTTTCCGCGACGGTCTTTCGATCGGTGAATATTTTATTTCCTCCCACGGTGCGCGTAAAGGTTTGTCCGATACGGCGCTCAAGACGGCGGACGCGGGTTATATGACGCGTAAACTCTGCGACGTCGCTATGGATGTCATCGTCACTGTTGACGACGACGGCAATCGCGACGGCATTTGGAAGGAAGCGATCGAGGAAGAAGGATTTGAAATCCCGCTTCACGAGCGTATTTACGGACGCTGCTCATCGGACGATGTCGTTAATCCCGCTACAAAAGAAATCATCGTGAAGTCCGGTGAAATGATCACGAACGAGATGGCCAAAAAGATTGAAGAGGCCGGCATCAAACGTGTAAAAATTATGTCGCCGTTGACACACATGAACGTGAACGCGATTCCGGCATTGGCATACGGACTCGATCCTTCGACCAACAAATTGGTCAAACGGGGTGCCTCGGTCGGTATTATTGCCGCCCAATCCATCGGCGAGCCCGGTACGCAGTTGACGATGCGAACCTTCCACGTCGGCGGTGTCGCGAGCAAGACGGTTTCCATCCCGGAAATCCGTCCGGACATCAGCGGTGTCGTCCAATACAAAAATCTTCGTTTCGTCCCGATTGACGACAGCAAAGTCGTTGTTCTCAACAAGACCGGTTCTGTTCAGATCCTCGACAAAGACGGCAAACCGATCGAAGAATATCCGCTTGCAATCGGCACGATTATAAACGTCCTTGACGGCGGCAAGATCGAAAAGGGCCAATTGCTCGCAAAATGGGACCCGGATCTGATTCCGATTTTGTCCGCTCACGAAGGACGTGTCCGCTTTAAGGATATCACACCGGGCATTACCGTCCATGCCGAGCGCAACGATACGACCGGCGACCTTTCGATTGTGGTTATCGACCACCCGGAAGACGTCAATCCGGAAATCGAGATTCTTGACAAAAAAGGCAAGGTTCTTGAAGTTTATCCGATTCCGGTCGGCGCTCAATTGAAGGTTTTGGAAGATGCGGTGATCAAGGCGGGCGCTGTGATCGCGACGACTCCGCGTGCAGCGGCAAAGTCGCAGGACATTACCGGCGGTTTGCCGCGAGTCGCAGAGCTTTTTGAAGCGCGCAATCCCAAGGACGCCGGCATTATGGCGCGGGTCTCGGGTCGTGTTTCGCTCAAGACAAATCGTGGCAAAAAACAGGTGGTCATCACTCCGGAAGGCGACAAGCCGGTCACGCATGTCATCCCCAACACCAAACACATCACAGTCTCCGACGGCGATTTTGTCGAAAAAGGAACACTCGTGACAGAAGGCGCGCCCAATCCGCGCGAAATCCTCGAAATCCTCGGTCGCGAAGGCGTTCAAGATTTCTTGGTGCGCGAGATTTTGAGCGTCTATCGTCGCCAAGGTGTGACGATCAACGACAAGCACATTGAAGTGATCGTCGCTCGTATGCTCCGAAAGGTGCGCATCACCGATCCCGGTGACACGACCTTCCTCCAAGATGAAAAAGTCGATGTCTCCCGTCTTGTGGAGGTCAACAAGGAAACGGAGGAGCAGGGCGGTGACCCGGCAAAATCCGAACCTATTCTCTTGGGCATCACAAAGGCGTCGCTCGAAACCGAGTCCTTTATCGCGGCGGCATCCTTCCAGGAAACTCCGCGCGTGCTCACGGAAGCGGCGACATTCGGCAAAAAAGACGTTCTCAAGGGCTTCAAGGAAAATGTCATTATGGGACACCGCATCCCCGCCGGAACAGGTCTCCCCGCTTATCAAAATCTGACACTCGTCTATGGCGAAAAAGACAAAGGCGCACAAGAAATGGCCAGTGTCATGGATTCAGACCTGAGCGAGGAAGATCGTGAGTATATCAAAAATGAGGAAGATGTAGCTGTCGTCAATGATCGCGGCGAATTGCTGGATAATGATGAAGGCATTGGCATGTCTGTTGATGGCAATGATGAAGAATAATTGAATTCTTCTTTAAAAATAAAAGGCTTCGCGGGAACGCGAGGCCTTTTTTATTTTTTGACGATGCTGTTTTTCCAATTGAAAAAAAATCTGTCCGTCCCATGAAAAAAATACGGGAGCACGATTTGCGGGAACGTTCTTTTATCTTGCTCGTTTTTTCAAAATGCGCGATAATAAAAGGACTAAATTTAAGGTTTTTCTTTAATTTTTTACGTTGATTTTTTGTATTTATGGAACCAGTAAAATTCAATAGCACCGTCCTTCGTGACGCACACCAATCTCTTGCGGCAACGCGTATGAGCACAGCCCAAATGCTGCCGATTCTCGAAAAACTTGACGCGGTCGGCTACAACCGTCTCGAAACTTGGGGCGGCGCTTCGATTGACGCAGGTCTTCGCTTTTTAAAGGAGTTCCCGTTTGACCGTCTGGACGCTTTGCGCGCCAAGACAAAAACAAAGCATATGATGCTGATGCGCGGACAAAATATTGTCGCGTACAATCAGTCTCCGGACGATGTCGTCTCCACCTTCTCCAAGCTTTGCGTCAAGCACGGTATGAATACGATCCGTATTTTTGACGCGCTCAATGATCCGCGCAACATGAAGACGGCGATTGAGGCGACCAAGGCTGCCGGCGGCGAGGCGCAAGGCACGATCTGCTACACCAACAGCCCGGTTCATACGGTCGAAAAATTCATCCAGCTGGGCTGCACGCTTGCCGACATGGGCGTGGACAGCATCTGCCTCAAGGATATGGCGGGACTCGTCGCTCCCAAGGCTGCCTATGACATCATCAAGGGACTCAAGGACAATGTCAAAGTCCCCATCTATTTTCACACTCACGAGACGACCGGTCTCGGCGCGTCGTCGTATCTCGCGGCGATCGAAGCGGGTGTCGATGCGATTGATGTCGCGATCAAGCCTTTCTCCGACGGCACGGCGCACCCGGACCACACGCGTATGCTCGCTCTCCTCAAAGGCAATCCGCGCTGCCCGCAATATGATCAAAAATTGATCAATGAGATTTCCGCTTACCTGAAAGGCGTTTACGAAGAGCTCTCGGCGTTCGAAAGCCACAAAAACGAAATCGTCAACATTGACGCACTTCGTTATGAGGTCCCCGGCGGCATGCTCTCAAATTTCCGCAACCAGCTCAAGGAACTCAAGATGGAAGACAAGTTCGAAGAGGTTTGCGCGGAGATTCCGTATATTCGCGAAAAGCTCGGCTGGATTCCGCTCGTGACGCCGACTTCCCAGATCGTCGGCACGCAGGCGGCGATGAACGTCAAGTTCGGTCGTTGGAAACAGTTTATCCCGGGTGCAATGGACATCGCGCTCGGCTATTTCGGACAGACGCCGGCTCCGGTCGATCCCGAAATCCAGGCTTTGGCGGCAAAGAATTCCAAAAAGGATCCGATCACTTGCCGTCCCGCCGATCTGCTCAAGCCGCGCATGGCGGAGCTCAAAAAAGAGCTCAAGGAAAATGCGATGCCCGACAACGACGAGAACGCGGTGATTTACGCGATGTTCCCGCAGCAGCTCAAGGAATTTTATTTCCCGCCCAAGGCTGCAAAGCCGGCTCCCGCACCTGTCGCCGCTCCGGCTCCCGCGCCGATTTCTGTCGCGGCCAACGTTTCGGGCTCGGTTGTCAATCTCAAGATGACCGTCAACGGTGTCGCCCATACGGTCAAGGTTGAGGAAATCGCCTAAGGAAGTTTTTCCAAGAACGAAAAAATCCGTTCCCGTCAATTTGCGGGAACGGATTTTTGTGTAATGATTTTGCTTGGTTAAATTGTGAAATTCTTATTTTTTGCGGGAACGTCTTTTTGATTTTTTCGGATTTTTGATAAAAAGATTTGAAAACGCCCGCGTTCCCGAATAAAATTTTAGGAGTTGTCAAAAACAATTTAACCCTCAATATAAATCAATTATGTCAGTATCTACTTATAACAAGTTTCTTCTATTTGTAGCAGGACTTGGTGGATTGCTTTACGGTATCGATGTCGGTGTTATCGCCGGCGCGCTGCCTTATCTTCAGGCGACGACAAACTACACGCCAGCCCAGCTTTCCACGGTTGTCGCGGCAGTTTTGCTCGGTTCGGTGCTTTCCTCGCTTTTTGCGGGAACGCTTTCCGATCTTTTCGGGCGCAAGACCGTTATGCTTCTTGCCGGTATCTGCTTCGTGCTTTCCGTCCCCGTGATCTGTCTTCCGACGGAGTCGTTCTCGATGCTCGTTGTCGGACGTGTTCTCCAGGGTGCCGCCGCCGGTCTTATCGGTGTTGTCGTGCCGCTTTATCTTGCAGAATGTCTTACGCCTGACAAGCGCGGCTTCGGCACGGGTATGTTCCAGTTCATGCTTACGATCGGCCTCGTTTTCGCGGCTCTCGCAGGTCTTGTCTGCGCCAGTTATGTCGGCGATGTGACATCTGCAGAATACGCGACGATTGCAGAAAAAGCCTCGGCGATTTTTGCCGCCAAAAACATTGCATGGCGTCTCATTTTCTGGATTTGCGCGATCCCCGGTGTGATTTTCACTATCGGTGCGCTGTTCATCTCCGAGTCTGCCCGCTGGCTTCTCAAACAGGGCAAGGCTGATCGCGCTCTCAAGGCGCTCGAGCGTTCCCGCGGATTGGAACAAGCCAAAATCGAACTTGCCGAAATGGGCGTGGAAGAACCGGCTGCCGACGCTCCCAAGGGAGAGGCCGACAAACCGAAAGATTCTCTTTTCAAGAAAAAATACATCGTTCCCTTCCTCCTCGCGGTTGTTATTCTCGCCTGCAACCAGGCGACGGGCGTGAACTCTGTTCTCGCCTACATCGTTGACGTTCTCGCGCAAGCGGGTCTCGAAGGTTCGCTCGCCAACCAGGGCGACCTCGTCGTCAAGATTCTCAACATGGTCATGACGATTTTCGCCATGATTTTGGTTGACCGCAAGGGACGCAAATTCCTCCTCACGCTCGGCACCTCGGGTATCATCATCGGTCTTATCGGTGTTGCGACGCTTTTCTTCAACTCCGAGCGCAAGATGGTCAACTGCACAGACAAAGTTCCTGTGATCCCGGTATCGCTCGTGGAGACGAAGATGGACGACAAGCTCGGCATCCCGGTCGTGGACGAAGCCGGCAACGAGATCAAGGAAACTGTTGTCTATGACGCGAATATCGCGTTCCCGTCAAAGGATCTCGGCCACATCTCCGGCATCGAAGGCGTGAAGGACTATCAAGTCAAAATCGTTTATACGCAGGGCGAACAGCAGACGATCAAGACCATTATCGCCAAGGAGGACACAGCTCTTGACGATGTGATGCTCAAGATCAAGCAGGCCAAGGATGACGACGGTGCGGCTCTTCCGTTCGAGATCAATTCGATTGAAGTCGGTCCCTTGCCGAGCGAACTCAACGGCTGGCTCGTCGTCTTCTTCTTCGCGATCTTCATTGCGTCGTTTGCGGTCGGACCGGGCGTTTGCGTCTGGCTGGCACTTTCGGAGCTGATGCCGACGCGTATCCGTGCGACAGGTATGTCGATCGCGCTCTTGATCAACCAGGGCGTTTCGACGGTCATCGCGGGAACGTTCCTCCCTGTTGTCGGCAACTACGGTTATTCGACAATCTTCTTCTTCTGCGCGGGCTGCACGGTCATCTACTGGATTACCGCCGTCTTCTTCCTGCCGGAGACCAAGGGCAAACGTCTCGAACAGATCGAAGCCTACTTCGAAGGCGACAAGAACGCACTTAAAGACTAAGCGTTCTTCCCAAAAAACAAATCGCGTTCCCACCAAAGGAGCGCGATTTTTTTATTTCTGCGGGAACAAAATTTTTAAGTTTTGAAAAGGCAAAATCGCTTTTGATAGAATAATCTCAAATGAAAAGTTTTGAAAAAAGCGCTCACCCTCAAAATTTCGCCCGGACTTCGGCAATTTTTTTGTCTTTGTGGGCGCTTTCATTTTTAAGCTTTTTTGCGATTTCGATTTTGGGACGTCTGGTGCTCTGGATTTTTGCCGCGGGAACGGATTTCGCGTTTGAGGATTCGCTTGCCGCCTGGACGATGGCATCCCGCTACGATTTTATGGTCGCGGCGTATTTGTCGATGCCGCTGTTGCTTTTGATGATTTTTGCATGGTTTTTGCCAAAATCCCGTTCCCGTCTCATTGTCGCGGGAACGGCGATTTCTGCGGTTTTGACGGCGATTTTGTCGATTTGTTTCATTTTTGATTTCGGATTTTTTTGCGAATATCAGGACCAGTTCAACGTCTGGGTTTTGGGTTTGGTGCACGATGATCGCAACGCGATTGTCAGGACGATTGCAAACGATTACCATTGGGGACGCTACCTCTTCGCTCTCGTCGTGGCGCTAACGTTTTTCCCGATTTTTGTTTTTCCGGGGCTTGCAAAAAAAATTATCAGGAAGGCGAGCCGTTCCCGTCTTTCAAAGTGGGCGGCGACGGCGGCGATTGTTTTTCTCGTTTTCTTTAATGTCGTCATTTTGCGCGGTCGTCTGTCGGGCAGACCGTTGGGGATTCGTGATGCCGCCGTTTGCACGGACATGGTCAAAAACCGTCTGATCTTGAATCCGATGTTCGCGTTAAAACATGTGCTCATTGATGTTTGGAAAATCTCGGACGGCGCGGGAACGCCGGATTTCGTGCAGGATATAAACGCCCAGATGATTTTGGCTTACGGCGCGGGAACGCCCGGGCAGACGATTAGCGAACGGATTAGCCGAAAGAACGTTCCCGCGGTGCCGGCGGCGCTTTTCAAACAGCCCAAACAGATTTTCCTGATTGTCCTCGAAAGCGGCGACCAGTGGCCCTTGCGCGAGGCCTATGCCGAACTGGGGCTTGCCGACGATTTGAAGTCGCTCGCGGCGACAGGTGCGAGTTCGGACAACTTTGTTTCCAACGCCGGCGGCACGATGCTTTCGCTCTCGTCGATTATTTCCGGCGTTCCCGATATCGGCGTGGCGCAAAACTACCGTCCCAACGGACAAAAAATGCTCCCGGTCGCGCTGGCGGGCATTTTCAAGCGCCTGGGCTACAAAACGCGATTTGCGTATGCCGGCTACGGTTTTTGGCAGCATGTCGAAAAATACGTGCGCGATCAGGGCTTCGACGAAGCGGTTTTCGGCAGCGACATTTCGGACTGCCCCGAAAAATTCAAAGGCGAATGGGGCGTTCCCGACGGATATTTGTTCGATTATTTGGAAAAACTGGCAAAAGCCGACGGCGACACTCCGACCTTTACGCTGGTGATGACGGCGTCCAATCATCCGCCGTATTCCCTGACGGAGGAAGTTCCCGGCTACAAGGATTTTTCGCTCCCGCAAAGTTTTGAAAAAATCTACGACCGCAAGGCTCCGCTTCGCGTTTACGCCCATCAGCGCTACGGCAATCATGCGGCGGTGAATTTTGTAAAAAATATTCAAAAAACCGTTCCCGATTCTTTGTTCGCGATAACGGGCGACCATTTTTCGCGGCGCTTTTTAAACGCGCGTCCCGATTTCCGCGACGGCAAACAGGTGCCGTTTGTCCTCTGTGGCGCGAACGTTCCCGCGGGAACGCGTTTGCCGTTCGGGACTCACAAGGACATCGTTCCGACGCTTTTGTCCTGTTGCGCTCCGCAAGATTTTGAATATCCGAGTTTCGGCTGCAGTCTCTTTTCTCCGGCGGCGCAAGCCCGACGCGGCACAATCGCCTGCGGGACTGTTTTGCACGCCGGCGGCGGTTTTGCTGTCGGCAACGAAAAAAGTTTTTATGGCGTTCCCGTCACGGCGCAAGAGGCGGCGGAGATAACGCGGATCGCAGACGCGCATCGCGCCGTCGAATGGTATTATTTTGAAAAAGGCGAAACGCTGCCGCCCGCAAAATGACCGTCGGCGTTCCCGCGATTTTTTGCGACAAACGGCGTTCCCGTGGCGTGCCCCGCAGGTGCTTTTTACTTGCTCGGGATGCGCAAATTGTTTAGTCTTAAAAAGGTGCTCGGCGATAGTAAAATC
This sequence comes from Opitutales bacterium, assembly GCA_024697185.1. Taxonomy (GTDB): domain Bacteria; phylum Verrucomicrobiota; class Verrucomicrobiia; order Opitutales; family UBA953; genus Spyradosoma. The sequence continues at coordinate 50,920 of JAILGB010000007.1, forward strand.
AAGTCAAACGACGGCAATTTTGAACCCCAAAAACGATGGACGTTCGCTCCCGCTTTTTCGGATTCGGATGATGCCAAAACTTTTGAGACCGCAAAAATCGTCGCGTTGATTTCCAATGGGCGGGAACGCGTCGAGCGCGTGAAAATTTTTCGCGGGAACGAAACGATTGATGCCGTTAAAAAAACGTTCCCGCGCGCCAATTTCTTACAGCGGCATTTTTCTGACAAAAATATCGGGACCAAGGCGCAACGTGCGTTTCGTGCGGCTCAAATCCTGCGGGAACGCGGAGTCGGGACTCCGGAGCCGCTCGCGCTTTGTGAGACGCTCGATGCCGGCGGGAACGTTCTTGAGAGCCGGATTTTTACGCGCTTCGAGCCCGGTTTGACAAATTTCAGGGATGAAGTTTTCAGACTGTTTTCAGAAGAGCCCGACTGTGCGGCGCTGATGGGACTTTTTGAAGCCGTCGCAAAAGCCTGCCGCGCTTTTCACGATTGCGGCATTCTTCATCGGGACTTGGGCAATCAGAATATCGGCTTGAGGAAGGATGAGTCGGGCGCGTGGCAGGTGCTTTTTCTCGATCTCGACCGCGTGCGGATTTTTGATCCGGGCTCCGTGACGGATGCGCAGCGCGGCAGGGATATGGCACGAATCGATTTGCCGTCGGATCTTTTGCGGGCGTTTTATGTTCTGTATTTTGAACGCTATTCGCCGACCGGAGCTTTTTATGAGGCGGAGGCGCGGGAACGCCGGGCGTTCGAGCGGCATTCTCGCTGGCGTCCCTGGCGTCATCCGTTGCGCGAGTGGAAAATCCGTCGCGAGGAACGTCGCGCCGCAGCCCGGGCGACAGCCGCGGGAACGGCAAAAGCGATCCCGCTCGGCAAAGATCTGTGGATCTGGGATTCGCGCTCGGAGCAGGCGATCCCGGCGTATATGTCGCGGGAACGCCGCGGCTTCCGTTCCGCCGGCAATATTTTTAAAATTTTGAAAGCGTTTTTGCGTCACGGGAACGCGTTTTGGCGCGCCTATAAAAAATTGCCGCCGTTCCCGTGCGGAGAGCCGATCGATCATTTTGAGCGCACGCTCGGCATCAGTCTCGAAGCCGATCCGGCGACCTGGCAAAGCCAGTTGCACTGGCTTGGAGAGCTCGAAGGCGGGAACGCCAAAGTCTCCGTTTTGATCCGCGCCTATCATCACAAAGGCCGCGCGCATTGGGATTTTGTCGTTGCGGCGGCGCGGGAACTTTCCGCGCGCGGGAACGCTGTCGCACTGGCTTTGGTGCAAGATCGCGCGGCGGTTCTTCATCCCGAATCCTGGCGGGAAATGCTGATGACAGTGATCGCGGGAACGAAGGATTTCGCGGATTTTTACGAAGTCGGCCACGCGAGCAATCGCGGCAAATGGGGCATTTGGGATTTTGAAGACTACACGCAAAAACTTTTGCCGGCGGCGATCGAGGCAAAACGCGCGTTCCCGCAAATCCGCCTGACGGGGCCCGCCTGCATCGATTTTGACCTGCACACGCTCGCGGGAATTTTGGCGGACGTTCCCGCGGGAACGTTTGATGCGCTTTCGCAACATCTGTATGTCGATCGTCGCGGCGCCCCCGAAAATTTCCAAGGGAGATTCGACCTCGTCGGCAAAGCGGCGCTTCACAGCCTGTTCGCCAAAATTTTCGCGTTCCCGTCGCAAAAAATCATTGTTAGCGAATACAACTGGCCTTTGCTCGGAGCCGGCGTCTATGGCCCCGTCGATTCGCCGGTCGAGACTTTCGGTCCGTGGGAAACGCGTCCGGCGGCGCCGTGGGCGGACGAGCCGCCGCGGGTTTCGGAGACGGATGCGGCGCAGTTTTCCTTGCGCTACTGGCTGCTGGCGATGGCGAGCGGCTACGTCGAGCGCGTTTATTTTTGGCGGCTGCTGCATCGTGGCTTCGGTTTGGTCGATGACGCGGATCCGCAAAATCCCCGTCCGCGCGAAGGATTTTTTGCGTTTAAAAAACTCCTGTCGCTTTTGGCGGGAACGCGTTTTGAGCGGCGGATTTTTGACGTTCCCGCGGGAACGTGGGCGCTGGAATTTTCTCGCGGGAACGGCGGGCGTTTTTATCTGACGTGGACAAAAGACTCGTTCCCGCAAGTTGTGGAGCATTTATCGGATTTGAAAAAATGATGGCGAAGGAAGAAATCGTTGAAAAACTGCCCTTGTCGGTGGTGATGGTTGTGCGCAACGAAGCCGCCAATATGCGCGACTGTCTGGCGGCGGTCGCGTTCGCGCGGGAGATTATCGTGGTTGATGATTTTTCTGAAGACGCGACGCCACAGCTGGCGGCATCGTTTGGCGCCAAAGTTTTCACGCGCGCGATGGCGGGCGACTGGGGCGCGCAGCAGACTTTTGCGATCGGGCAGGCGACGCAGCCTTGGATTTTGCTCCTCGACGGCGACGAACGCATCACGCCGCCGCTCGCGGAAGAGATCAAAAAATGCGTTTTGGAGGACAAAAAATACGCTTACGAAATCAAGCGGCTCAATCATTTCAAGCGCGTTCCCGTGCGCCACGGAGTCCTGCGTCCGGACTATGTGCTGCGACTGATGCCGCGCGAAGGTGCCCGCGTCGAAGGTCAGGTGCATCCCAAAATCATCACGCCGTTCCCGCCAAAACGCCTCCGCGAACCGATGTTGCACTACACTTACGAAAAATGGGGCGCGTATCTCAACAAGCTCGAAAAATACACGCGCCTTGCGGCGGAAAAAGCCTACGGCGAGGGCAAACGCGCGCGTTTTTGGAGCGACATCGTTTTTCGCCCGTTTTTCGCGTTTTTTAAAATGTATTTTTTGCAGGGCGGATTTTTGGACGGCAAGATCGGTTGGATTTTGTCGGCAAACCATTATTTTTACACCGAGATGAAATACGTGCGGCTCTATTTTTTGGCGCGGGAACGCGACGCTGTCGTGGACTGCGGCGATGATGACGGATTTCATACGCTTGCGGCAAATGCGGACTGGTCGGGGCGTCTGGCGGAGATTCGCGAGATTTTGCGGCAGGAGCGCGGGCAGGTGCTTGCGGACAATCGCAGTTCGCATCGCCCGCGTTTTGTGCTCAAGGCGACGATTGCGGGAACGGACTATGTCATAAAACACGAGCGCTTTCGTTTCCGTTTTGACCGCAGCCTCAAAGCCTTCCTTTACGGTTCGGACACTTGCCGGATTTTCAAACTCGGCAGACGGGCGCGGGAACGCGGTTTTGACAAAATCCCGCAAATGTTTTTCGCCGCCGAAAAATTTTCAAACGGCATTTTGCGGGAGGCGATTTCGGTGACGGAGTTTTTGGACGGGCGGATTTTGACGCTCCCACTGGAGGACAGGCAAAAAAATGAGATTTTGCAACTGATGCGCGAGAGCCATCGCGCGGGCGTGATTTCGGGCGATGTGCAAAGGGACAACTTTATCGCGACTGACGCCGGCGTCCGCCTGATCGATTTTCGCGGGAACAAGATTTTCGGCGCATTGGCAAAGGCGCGCGACCGCATTCAGCTGCAGGCGACATTGGGCGTTCCCGCGCGCGATTACGGGATCGCCGAGAAAATCTTTTTGCTCCAAAACACGGTTCGCAACTGGCTGCGGGTTTTGGCGGGCAAGGAAAAAATCCAACATTGAAATTCCTCAAAAATGAATTTTTTAAAGCGTTATAAAAATTGGAAGAACGAGGTTTTCAAGCGCAAGGCGTGGAACATCGGTTTTGTCGATTTTGACGAGGAGACGATTTTCAAATCCTTTAAAATCTCCTGGCTCGATACGGGCGATTACGCCGCCAAATCCTGGTTTGCCGATCCGTTTATTCTTTCGCGCGACGGTGACAGAGTCGAGGTTTTGGTTGAAGAAATGCCGCTTGACCGTCCGGATGCTCTGGGGCGGATTTCAAAACTCGAAATCAAACGCGACGGGAACGGCGTTTACCGTCTGCAAAAAGTCGTTCCCGTGATTGAGGAAAATTTTCATCTGTCGTTCCCGGCGATTTATCGTCTCGACGGCAAAATCTACATTAATCCCGAGGCTTCGCAGTCGGGCAGGTCGTCGCTTTATCTTTACGATCCCGCGACGGGAACGGCGACGCGCGCGGGAACGCTCTGCGAGGCGCCTTTGGCGGACCCGATCCTCTTTGACGGATTTGGCGAGCCGCTGCTTTTTGCGACGCATGCGGACAAGGAGCATGTGCCGGCGTATGAAAAAGTTTTGGACGTTTATCGTTCGACGACGGGAACGCTCACGGGACCGTATGAAAATCAGCCGTTTGCGTCCATTGTGTTCCCGGATCTCTCGCCGCGCGGCGCGGGCTATTTTTTGCAGCTCGGCGGCAAGGCGGTTCGCGTGGCGCAGGATTGCAACGGCAAATATGGCGCGGGAACGGTTTTTTATGAGATGAGTTTTGACGGCTCAAAATTTGCGTTCAGGGAACTCGCCCGCCATTTTCCCAATTCTCCCGTCTGGCATTGCGGGCTGCACACTTTTAACACTTACGGTGATCTTGCGGTCGTTGACGGCTACGGCTATCTGAATCCGCTCAAACGCATTTTGTTTTTGATAAAGACACGACTGAAGCGGCGCGCGCTCCGGCGCAAGTTCCCGCACGCGATTTTTTAGATCCGCGCTTTTGCGGCCGGTGCAAAAATCCCCGTTCCCGCCGCAATAAAAGTTTCGTAATGCTCCTCCCGAAGTAATATCCTATATTTATACTCCACTATCGATTTATCCCTATTCTGATATGAAAGGCATTGTTTTGGCAGGCGGGTCCGGCACTCGTCTTTATCCGATCACCAAGGGCGTTTCAAAACAGTTGTTGCCCGTTTTTGACAAGCCGATGATCCATTATCCGATCTCCGTTCTGATGCTGGCGGGAATTCGGGAGATTTTGATAATCTCGACGCCGCAGGATCTGCCGGGATTCAAGCGGCTTTTGGGCGACGGCAGCGATTATGGCGTGCATTTCGAATACGCCGAGCAGCCTTCGCCGGACGGGCTCGCGCAGGCGTTTATTATCGGTGAAAAATTTATCGGGGACTCCGCCGTCGCGCTCGTGCTCGGCGACAATATTTTTTACGGACAAGGATTTCCGGGGATTCTCCAAGGCGCCGTGCTGGCGGCGGAAAACGACGGGAACGCGACCGTCTTCGGCTATTATGTCAACGATCCCGAACGCTACGGCGTCGTGGATTTTGATGCCGCCGGGAACGCGCTTACGATTGAGGAAAAACCCAAAAATCCAAAATCCAACTACGCCGTCACAGGCTTGTATTTTTATCCCAATTCGGTCGTGCAAATCGCCAAGAACATCAAACCTTCCGCGCGCGGCGAACTCGAGATCACCAGCGTCAATCAGGAATACCTCCGCGGGAACGCCCTGCGCGTGCAGCTGCTCGGACGCGGCTTTGCCTGGCTCGACACGGGAACGCACACCTCCCTCCTCGAAGCCGGCATGTTCGTCGATGTCCTGCAAAAACGACAGAGTCTCAAAATCTCCTGCCTCGAGGAAATCGCCTGGCGCAAACATTGGATCACCTCCGACAAACTCCTCGAACTGGCAGAGCCGATGAAAAAAAATGAATACGGCCAATATCTCATCAAACTCGCCGAAGGCAAAATCCGATAAAAAACGAAAAAAGAGAACCGCCAAGGACACGAAGCTAACAAAGGATATGAGCATCAAATCTTAGATACACCGTAATAAAATCTTCGTATCCTTTGCGCCCTTTGTGGTTTTCTCAAAAAAATCTTGTTAATCCTAAAATCTGTGGATCTGTAAAAAAAATGAATTTCAAACGCAATATTCTCATCACGGGCGGCGCCGGCTTCATCGGCTCGCATGTCGTCCGGCTCTTTGTCAAAAAATACCCGGAATACCGTATTGTCAACCTCGACAAACTGACCTACGCCGGCAATCTCGCAAATCTCGCCGACATCGAGGGCGCGGCAAATTATGTTTTTGAACGCGCCGACATTTGCGATTTTGAGCGCATCAGGGAAATTTTTGCGACATACGGCATCGACGGCGTAATCCATCTCGCGGCGGAGTCCCATGTCGATCGCTCGATCAAGGATCCTTTTACCTTCGCGCGGACAAATGTCCTGGGAACGCTTTCGCTCCTGCAGGCGGCAAAACTTTATTGGGAGTCCCTGGAGCAAAAATTTGAAGGGAAGCTTTTTTATCACATCTCGACGGATGAAGTTTACGGCAGTCTGGCGATGACAGATCCCGCGGGAACGCCCGCGCCGTTTTCGACTCAGGCTTCCGCGGGAACGCGCCACGAGGCTTACGGGAACGCGTTTTTTACCGAGACGACGCCGTATTCGCCCCATTCGCCATATTCCGCCAGCAAGGCTTCGAGCGACCATTTTGTGCGGGCGTTCCACGACACTTACGGACTGCCGACCCTTGTGACCAACTGCTCCAACAACTACGGCCCCTATCAGTTTCCCGAAAAACTTATTCCGCTCTTTATCAACAATATCCGCCACGGCAAGCCGCTCCCCGTTTACGGCAAGGGCGAAAACGTCCGCGACTGGCTCTTTGTCGAAGACCACGCGCGCGCCATCGATTTGATTTTCCACAAAGGCAAAATCGCGGAAACCTACAACATCGGCGGCTTTAACGAGTGGAAAAATATCGACCTGATCAAAGTCCTCGTGCGCGTGACTGACCGCCTGCTCGGCAATCCCGCGGGAACGTCCGACAAACTCATCACCTACGTGACCGACCGGCTCGGACACGACGCGCGCTACGCGATCGATTCGCGAAAACTCCAAAAAGAACTCGGCTGGGAACCCTCATTGCAGTTTGAAGAAGGCCTCGAAAAAACCGTCCGCTGGTATCTCGACAACCAAGCCTGGCTCGACAACGTCACCAGCGGCGACTATCAGCATTATTACGAAAAAATGTATAAGGGACGATGATAATGCAAACACAAATGAACCGCAAAGGACACGAAGGTAGCGAAGGAATGACTCCGGATTCTCGACTGGAGCACATTTTTAAGCAAGTCCTGGACGCTGCTTTTGTTGTTCATTCTGAAATGGGACCCGGACTTCTTGTAAATTTTAACGTTGTTCACTTGCGCGACGGCATAAAGCGAATCATCAACAAAGCTCGCTAATCCTTCGTTCCCTTTGAGTCCTTCGTGGTTTCCCCCAAAAAATCGAAAATAGAAAAATGAGCACATCTATAAACAAAAGCTGGAAAATTTTAGATTTGTGCGTTCACGGTGATGAGCGCGGCAAACTCGTCGCGATTGAAGGCGGCATCAATTGCCCGTTCGAAGTTAAACGCGCATTTTATGTTTACGACACTAAGGATCCGCAAGAAAAGCGCGGCTGTCATGCAAACAAAAAATCCGAATTCCTGTTCGTCGCCTTGTCGGGTTCCTGTAAAGTCATCGCCGACGACGGGAACGCCCGCGAGGAATTCGTTTTGGACAATCCGCAAACGGCGCTCTGGCTGAACAAAATGACATGGAAAATAATGACGGACTTTTCAGACAACGCCGTTCTGCTGGTCCTTTCCAACGAAAAATATGATGCCGGCGAATATATTCGCGACTACGACGTATTTTTAAAGGAGGTTCAAAAATGAGTTTTCATCCGCTAAAATCTCTTCGAAAAAGATTTTTTGACCTCAAGAAATTCTGGTTTGGGAAAATTTTGTCGGAAAATCGTCCCGTCTCTTGCGGAAAAATCGAGCAGCCCGCGCTTTTTTTGGGCGAGGGCAGGATTGAAATCGACAAGACGGCGACGCTCGGCTATTTCCCGTCACCTTATTTCTATTCCGGTTATCAGCATATTGAGGCGCGCTCGAAAGATGCGGCCGTTTTTGTCGGCGCGGGAACGTTTTTAAACAACAACGCCGTCGTTATCGCGGAGCGGGCAAAAATAACGATAGGAAAAAATTGTCTCATCGGAACGAATTTCCGCTGCCTGTCTTCGGATTTTCACGGTGTCGATCCCGACGCGCGCGAAGTTTACAAGTCGGCGGACATTCAAGTCGGCGACAATGTTTTTGTCGGGAACGATGTCGTCATTTTAAAAGGCGTTACAATCGGCGCGGGAACGACAATCGCCGCCGGAGCCGTCGTCACGCGCTCGTTCCCGCCAAAATCCGTTATTGCCGGCAATCCCGCCAAACTTATTAAAACAATCGGAGAATAAACAATGTCAGCACCTCAAATTCATAAGCTCGCGGATGTCCAGTCCGACAAGATCGGCGCGGGAACGCGCATTTGGCAGTTTTGTGTCGTGTTCCCGCAGGCGGAGATCGGCGAAAACTGCAATATTTGCGCCAACGCCCTCATCGAAAACGATGTCAAGATCGGCAACAATGTCACCGTCAAATCCGGAGTGCAGCTTTGGGACGGCGTTCGCGTCGAGGACAATGTTTTTATCGGTCCCAACGCGACTTTTACCAACGACCTCTTCCCGCGGTCAAAAGTTTATCCTCAAAAATTTGAGCGGACGATTTTAAAGCGCGGCTGTTCCATCGGCGCCAACGCGACAATTCTCGCGGGAACGACCATCGGTGAAAACGCTATGGTCGGCGCCGGCGCCGTCGTCACAAAAGACGTTCCCGCCAACGCCGTCGTCATCGGCAACCCCGCCAAAATCATGGTGAAATCTACCCCCCCCCCCACGGTTAAATAATTGTTTGCCGGCGCAATTTGAGCCGGTATTCGCTCAAATTTCACCCATAAAATCTCTTCATGCGGAAAGGACTGCCGCATGAAGACTGTTTGTATTGCAGGGAAAAACAATATCGCTGTGGATATTTTATCTTTTTTGCGGCGAAAATATTCCCAAAAATTTAATTTTGTCGCCGTTTGCAACAAAACAGATTTAGGAACGGATTCTTTTCAGCGTTCCTTTAAGAGATATTGTGCCGATCATGGCGTCGAAATCAAATCGTTGGAAGATTTGTATTCTCTTGAAGATTTGATTTTTATCTCTTTGGAATTTGATCGCATTGTTGTTCCTTCAAGGTTTCGGACAGACAAACTGTTCAATATTCATTTTTCGTTATTGCCCGCCTACAAAGGAATGTTCACATCTGTTTTCCCGATTTTAAACGGTGAAAAATTTGCGGGCGTCACATTTCATAGAATCAACGCCGGAATTGATACGGGAGAAATTATCGCTCAAAAAAAGTTCAAAATAGACTCCGACGACACTTGCCGCGATTTATATTTTAAATTTATAAAGGCGGGAACGCGCCTTGTAAGGCGAAATCTTGCTTCGGTCCTTGCGGGAACGGAAAAATCGTTCCCGCAGCCGGCAAAAGGATCAAGTTATTATTCTAAAAAAACGATCGATTTTAAATCTCTGAAAATTGATTTGAATCAAACGGCAGATAATATCCGGCGTCAAATAAGAGCGTTTTCGTTTAGAGAATATCAGATGCCCGTTGTTTTTGGAGAGACGGTTATCTGTTGCGAAATAACAAATTGTCCGTCCGTAAAAAAGCCGGGAGAAGTTCTTAAAAAGACGGAGCATTCGCAGACAATTTCGACAATAGATTATGATGTCGTTTTGCACAAAGACCGGACAAATGATTTGTTGAAGGCATGTTGTGACGGAGATTTGGAGACTGTGATTGGCATTTGTTCGGTCAGGGAGCACCTCGGGACATCAAACGCAAGAGGCTGGACACCGTTAATCGTCGCCACTTACAACAACCAAAAAGAGATTGTGGATTATCTGCTTTCTTCGGGCACCGACATTTTTGCGACAAACAATAACGGATGCAATCTTTTGATGTATGCCAAAGACGCTTACTTGAATACCGGTGACAATACATTGTTCAAAAGATTTTACAATTTGGGGCTGTCACCCAAAACAAAGGATTTTTCAGATAGAGATCTATATTTTTATCTAAAAAAGCAAAATTTGTCGCTTCGGGAACTGTTGTCATAAAAAGCGCCGAACGGGAAAATCAAAGCGCCGATGATGTAAAATATTTTAAACATATATAAGTAAAGTTTTATTGACATTCGGCGATTGCGCGTTTAATGTTTGATAGGAGGTTTTTATGGAGAGCAATGTTATCGTTCGACTGCGAAAGGCGGAAAATTTGTCACAGGAAGAATTGGCAAAACGACTCGGAATTTCTCGTCAGACTTTACTAAAGTATGAAAACGGCGAAAAACCGAGCACGAGGAATTTGAAAAAAATAGCCGATTTTTTTGATGTGGCTTATGACAATATTTTGGATAACAAGATGCCCGTTGTGCCGTCGTATAATATCGTTCCCGCGGAGAAAAACGAGGCGAAGCCGGATTTGCGGATCAATATTCCACAGGAGAATATTGAAAAATTCAAGCAGGTTTTTTTGTATATTCTGACAAAAGTTGGCGCGAAACCCAATGTCGGGCAAACCGTTTTGTATAAACTTCTGTATTTTATCGATTTTGATTATTACGAACTTTACGAAGAACAGCTGATGGGCTTGAAATATATAAAAAACACCTATGGTCCGACACCTGTCGATTTTGCAAAAATAACACGACAAATGGCGGAGTCCGGAGAAATCGAAATTGTCAAATCAAAATATTTTTCGCGGGAACAGACAAAATATTTGCCGATAAAAAATCCGGATTTGTCGCTGTTGTCGGCACAGGAATTTGCGCATTTGAACAAAGAGCTGGATCGCTTGTCCGATATGTCGGCAAAAGAAATTTCGGATTTTTCTCACAAGGATATTCCGTGGGTCGGCACGGAAGACAAGGGGATTATCGAGTATGAGGCAGTTTTTTATCGCAATCGGGATACGTCCGTGCGTTCTTATGACTGAGGCGAACGATGATCGAATTTGAAGAAACGCCGGAATTTCGAAAAGATTTCAAATCTCTGTTAAAGCGCTATCGGACACTCGAAGATGATTTTGAAATCATGAAACGATTTACGCTGATCCCGTTTTTTGAAAAAGGGATTGTCAGTTCGGCGTTGCTTTTCATCGAAGGTTTTTGTGACGAAAAATATAAATCCGTTAAAATCAAAAAATTTTCATGCCGTGCGCTAAAAGGGCGCGGTGCGGCTTCCGGTATTCGCGTGATTTGCGTTTGGCAAAAAGCGAAGTGCAAAATAAGTTTTATTCAGATTTATATGAAAAGTGATTTTGAAAACGAAGACCGTTCCCGTTTGAAACGATTTGTCGAAACTCTTTGAGCGAAAAAAAATTTAAATCCGGCGTTTTTCAAAAACTCTGTTCGCGTCCGGGGCTGACTTGTTGTAGAATCAATAAGTGGAGGCTGTGTTCAGGCTTTGATTTTTACCCCCATTTTTCGCACAACTTTTGAATTTGTAAAAAGCAATGGTCAAGTTTCTCGATTTGCAAAAAATTACGGCAAAATACGCCGATGAAATTCACGCTGCGGCGTCGCGGGTGATTGACTCGGGCTGGTATTTGCAGGGCAAGGAAAACGAATGTTTTGAGGCGGATTATGCGCGCTACATCGGTTCCCGCCACTGCGTCGGCTGCGCCAACGGCCTGGACGCGCTGATTTGGATTTTTAGAGCCTACATCGAGCTGGGCGTTATGGCTCCGGGCGACGAGGTGATCGTTCCCGCCAACACCTATATCGCGACGATTTTGGCGATTACGGAGAACAATCTCGTTCCCGTCCTCGTCGAGCCCGACGCCTCCACGCTCCAGATCGACGACAGCAAAATCGAGTCGCGGATCACGGCAAAAACCAAAGCCGTCTGCATCGTCCATCTTTACGGGCGTTGCGCCTATACGGACAAAATCGGCGAAATCTGCCGTTCCCGCGGGCTGAAACTCATCGAGGACAACGCGCAGGCGCACGGTTGCATTTTTGGCGGGAACGGCAAAAAAACCGGTGCGCTCGGCGATGCCGCCGGACACAGTTTTTATCCCGGCAAAAATCTCGGCGCGTTCGGCGACGGCGGTGCGGTTACGACCGACGACGAGACGCTCGCGCAGACGATCCGTTCCCTCGCCAATTACGGTTCTTCCCGAAAATATGTTTTCAAATACTGCGGACGCAATTCCCGCTTGGACGAAATCCAGGCGGCGATTTTGGGCGTGAAACTGCGGCATCTGGATGAAGATTTGGAGGCGCGCAAGCAAGTGGCGGCGTATTATTACGGGAACATCAAAAATCCGCTCCTGCGCCTTCCCGTTCCCGCCGCGCGCGAATCGCACGTCTTTCATCTCTTCCCGATCCTGTGTTCCCGCCGCGACGAACTGCAGCGTTATCTTGCCGACAACGGGATCCAGACCTTGATCCACTATCCGATCCCGCCGCACAAGCAGGAATGCTATTCCGAGTGGAACGATCTTTCGCTCCCGATCACGGAGCGTATTCACGCCGAAGAGCTCTCGCTCCCGATCTCGCCCGTCATGACTCAGGAAGAGATCGAAACTGTCGTCAAAATCGTCAATCAGTTCAAATAGGACGGCGACATGGGAAGAGAAGATTGTTTTTTTGAGAGAAAAATGCGTTCCGTCCGCAAGCGTTTGCGCCCGCTCGCGTATTGGCTGCTCAAAAAAAAATACCGCCATGTCGTCATCGAACAAAAGGGCGGGCTCGCCTCCCAGCTGGGACTCTATGTTGTCGGCGAATATTTGCGCCGCCGTTACGGTCATGACGTCGTTTATGATTTGTCGTGGTTTGAGGCGGACGGGATGGATATTTTGGGCAGTTCGTCCCGCAAATGGGAGTTGGAAAACTGTTTTGAGATCCAAGTGCCGCACGCCGATCCCGCAGAGGCGGCGACTTTGAAAAATTGGCTGCCGCTTAAGGCGGATAACCAGTTCGGATCCGACAGCGTGCTGGCAAATGCGCAGGCGCCGTTTTATTGGGTCTCGGAAATGTCTTCGGCGGAATATAAAATCAAAATGGCGGATTTCTTGCAAAGCCTGAAATTCAAAACGGCAGTCGTCGATGCCGTCCGTGAGGAAAGCGAGGAAATCGCGCGTTGGGAAAACAGCGTCTGCCTTCACGTCCGTCGCGGCGATTTTGTCGGGAGCGTCCACGACATTTGCGGACTTGGCTATTACCGGCGGGCAATCGATTTTTTGCTGCAAAAGCTGCCTTCCCGAGACGGCTTGAAGTTTTTCGTCTTTTCCAACGGTTTTGATTGGGTAAAGGAAAACATTTTGCCTTTGCTCCCGTCCGGCATTCCCGTGCAGCTGATGCAAAAAAACGACAATGACCACATGCACGGCGATTTCTTTTTGATGTCGCGCTGCCGCCACGCCGTCGGTGCCAATTCCGGCTTTTATATCTGGTCAACACTCCTGAATCCCCAGGCGGGCGCTATCGTCATCGAACCGGACAAAATCATCCGCGGCGTAAAAAACGAAACGGTCCCGGAACACTATCGCATCGAGGTGGATTGAAATCATGATTGTCTTTTCCAAAAAATTCCCGTTTTTCCGCCGTTTGAAATTTAAGATTTCGGGCAAAAACAACAAAATTTCCGACTCCCTCAAAGAACGGGGGTGGAGGGGGGTAAAGCTCACGATCTCCGGCGACAATAACGGCGTTTTTGTCGGAGAAAATAATATCGGGAAATTCAATATAATGATTTTTGGCAATAACAATCGTGTTGATTTTGAAGACTCTGTTCTTCTCGGCGGGCTTTCGATTTATATCGGAACTCCCGGTTCTCCGTGCGACAATGCGAAAGTCCGTATCGGTGCGGGAACGACATTTTCAGGCCCCGGCACATTCCGTCTTATGGAGGATGACAGCGAAATTGCCGTTGGGCGCGATGTCATGTTTTCGGAGCATGTCGATGTCTGGTGTTCGGACACGCATTCGATTTTGAACGAAGAAGGCAATGCGAGAAATGTCGGAAAATTTATAAAAATCGGTGATCATGTCTGGATCGGCAAAGATGTGAAAATCTCGAAAAACACAGAAATAAAAAAAGGCTCGATTGTCGGCTGGGGAAGCGTCGTCCCTTCGGGAACTTACAATGAAGCCTCTTTGATAGCGGGCAATCCGGCGCGCATCCGTCGGGAAAATGTCGTCTGGTCCCGCGAAACGCCCAAGAACAGGAATTTATGTCGGAAAATTTAAAGTTCGCGGGAACGCCGCTTGTGACGGTCGGGATTGTGACTTACAATTCCGCGGGAACGGTTTTGGAGACTTTGGAGAGCGCCAAGGCGCAGACTTATCCCAATCTCGAACTGATCGTCAGCGACGACTGTTCTTCGGACGGGACGGTCGCGCTTTGCCGGCGCTGGATAGAGCAAAACGCGTCGCGATTTGTGCGGACGGAACTTTTGACCGTTCCCGCGAATACGGGCATTCCCGGCAATCTGAACCGGGTGGTGGCTGCGGCTCGCGGGACATTTTTGAAATCGATCGCCGGCGATGACATTTTGCTGCCCGATTGCGTCGCCGACAATATGGCGTTCGTGCGGGAACACCCGGAGGCGGAGATCGTTTTTTCCAGCGTTCGCGAATTTTGCGGGAACGCGGACAAGCGGGAGTTTTTTGAAACTTATCCCGATGCGGAAAACCGCGCGTATTTTGCCAAATCCGCACGGGAACAGTTTTGCGCGTTTGTAAAAAGCGATTTTTGGGTTCCCGCTCCGGCGTGTTTTGTCCGGACGGACCTGTTGCGGCAAAATCCCTACGATGAAAATTATCCGGCGATGGAAGACTGGCCGCAATGGTGCCGGCTGACGCGCGCGGGAACGCGATTGTTTTTCGCGGACAGGGAAACGGTGCTCTATCGCGTGAACGCGGCATCGGTCTCGACGACAAAAAACGATTCCTTTTACAGCGTTCGTTTCATGGAGACGCGAAAAATGTTTTTTATCCGCGAACTGCGAAAATATTTGCAGGAGCTGGGCGAACAAAAGCAGATTCGCAAATACGAGCGCGAGTTTTTGCTTTTTGACTTTTGCATCCATGTCCTCAAAAATCGCAAAAACGCCTGGACTTCCCTTGTCCGGCATTTGTTCAGCCGCTTTTTAAAAATCTGCCGATAGGATTTTGCCGACGATGAAAATCTGTTTTTTGCATACGGTCGCGATCGACCCGCAAAAAGGCGGGATCGAGAAAATCTCCTCCTTGCTCGCCGACGCGCTGGCGGCTCGCGGGAACGAGGTTTTCTATCTTTCGATGATGGATGTTTTTAGGGAAAACTGCGACCGGGAACGGCAGTTTTTCTTCCCGGACAGTTCGGCGATCTATTCGGCAAAAAACGAGGCGTTTTTAAAAAATTTTTTGCGGGACAAAAAAATTGACTGCGTGATTTTTCAGGCGGGCGATGACAAGCGCGTGCCGTTCCCGCAGCTTTACAGCCAATGCGGCGCGCGGCTGATTGTCGCCGTTCACACGGATCCCGAATATTATCGCGCCGTCGTCCGCAACAAAATCGTGATGAAATACGGCGAGCGTTTCGCAAAAGCGTTCCCGTGCTTTGTCGCGCTCAAAACGTTTTTGCGTTCCCGCAAGCACAAAAAAATCTATCGCGGGAACGCTATGGCGGCGGACGCCGTTGTCCTGCTTTCCCAAAAGTTCGTTCCCGCGTTTGCAAAATACATCCGTCCCGCCGACCGCCAAAAAATCACGGCGATTCCCAATTTCGTCAATCCTCCGGCGGACGTTCCCGCCGACAAGGCCCGCGAGCTGCTCTATGTCGGCAGGATGAACATCGACGAAAAGCGCGTCGATCTGCTTTTGCGCATTTGGGCAAAGTTGCAAAGCGCGTTCCCGCAATGGCGGCTGCGCCTCGTCGGCGACGGTTCGGACCGGGAACGCCTGCAAAGACTTTCGCGGGAACTCGCAGTTGAACGTGTCAGTTTCGAAGGTTTTCAAAATCCCGAAAACTATTATCGCAACGCCGCGATTTTTTGCCTGACGAGCGCGTTCGAGGGTTTCGGGCTCGCGATGGTCGAGGCGGCGTCCTACGCCTGCGTTCCCGTCGCGTTCAATTCTTATGCGAGCGCCGAGGAAATCATCAGCGACGGGGAAAACGGCTTTCTCGTTCCCGCCTTTGACACAGACGCTTACGCGGGAACGCTCGCTCGCTTGATGGCGGACGAAAATCTGCGCCGCCGGCTCTCTGTCGCCGCGCGCGGGAACGCCGGACGTTTTTCGCTCCCGACAACCGTCGCCCGCTGGGAAACTTTGTTTGAAAAAATAATCTGAAAAGTTAAAGAATACCGTTATGAATAAAATTGTTGCCGATCTGATTTGCGCATTCGTTTTCCCAAAAAAGAAACGGCGCGATTTTAAGAAAAAACTTTTGCAAAAGATAAAAATTACCCCCCCCCCTAAAAACACCGTTATTTGCCGTTCTGTTGAGGTCAGCAAAATTGTTGTGGAGGGGATCGGCAACCATGTTGAGATAGGGGAAAAGCGCACGGGAACGTCCGGCGGAGACATGCAGATTTATGTCAAGGGCGACGGCAACAAGATTGTCGTCGGCGACGGATTTTGTTTTGGCGGCGAGATCCGCATCGACATTCTCGCCAACAATGCGTCAATTGTAATCGGGAAAAATTCGACAATGAACAAGTCGCATATTTTTATGCTCGAAGACAATTCGACGATCGAGATTGGCTCAGACACGATTATTTCTTGGGACACGAATATTTGGGCGACGGACGCCCACGCGATTTTTGACGAAAACGACAATCTGATCAACGAAGGGGAATCCGTAAAGATCGGCGATCACGTCTGGATCGGCATGGGCACCAAAATCGGCAAAAACACGCAAATCCCCGACGGCTGCATCGTCGGTTGGGGCAGCGTGGTCACAAAACGTTTTACCGAACCCAACTGCATCATCGCCGGCGTTCCCGCGCACGTCGTTAAGACAAAGTGCCGCTGGGACATCCGCCCGCCGTCGCAGATTTTAAAAGAGGAACAGGCGCAAGCCGCCAAGTGAAATAGCGGGGAAATCCTATGAACGGGGAACTGAAATTTTTTTGGCGCGTCTTAAGGCTCGTTCTTTTGCGTCTCTTCATCAAAGTGGCAGGCAGCAAAAGTTTGCGGCGCAAAATCCGCGCGTTCGCGCCGAAGCTTTATTGTGACCATCCGGCTTACGGACGGATTTATCTGCCGATTTATCCGTCGCGGTTGGAGATGGGAGCGGCGTTCCCGAAAATCTACAACGCGGACGGCGAAGCGATGGAAATCTTTTTTATTCGCGACGACCATTCCGCGAACAATCCCTACGGCTCAGGCTCAAAATATTTTTTGTGGGACCGCTACAATGTCGCGCTCAAAACGCATTTTTACGGCGGGAACGCGATCTTGGACGCCGCCCGCCAAAAACGCTGGGCGGAAGGTATTCGTCGCTATGCGATTTTGCCGGAGTCGGTGACAATCGCGCCCTATGATTATCTGGCGTTTGAAAAATTCAAGGGCATTCACAAGGATTTTGAGGCGGTGCTGACATTTTCGGAAAAGCTGTTGGAGACCTTGCCCAACGCAAAGTTTTTTCCGGGAACGTCGCTTTTTTACGGGAACGAGGTTTTCGGGAACGATGTCGATCCCGTGAAAATCGATCCGGAGGTCTGGCGCCTCAAGGACAAAAACATTTCCATGGTCTGCACCAAAAAGGCGACGACGGAGATGCACCGCCTGCGCCAGCGTTTCGCCGACGAGGTTTTGCGTTCCCGCCAGGCGGATGTTTTCGGCAGCTATCAGCCGACGGGAATGTTCAAGTTCAAATCCGAAACCTTGCAGCGTTACCGCTATCAGATCGTGGTGGAAAACGATTTGCGGCCGTATTATTTTACAGAAAAAATCATTGATTGCTTTGCCGCGATGACGATCCCGATTTATCTCGGCGCGTCCAAGATCAAAAACTTTTTTAATGCCGACGGTATTATTTTTGTCGAAAAGGACAGCGATTTGCCGCGGATTTTGGCGCAATGCGACGAGCGGGATTATTTGTCGCGCTTGGAGGCGGTCAGGGAAAATTTTGAGCGGGCGCGGGCGTATTTCAACTCGGATGATTTGTTGTATGAAATTCTTTTTAGGGGTAGAATATTAGAGAAGTGATGTTCTGTTGCGCAAAATCCCGCCTATGATTTTCAACTCTCTCGACTATGCCCTGTTTTTGCCGGTGGTGTTTTTGCTCTACTGGTATGTTTTTTGCGGGAACGCCGTCCGTCAGAATTGTTTTTTGCTTTTGGCGAGCCTGTTTTTTTACGGTTATTGGGACTGGCGTTTTTTGGGGCTTTTGCTCCTGGCGGGAGCGGTTTCGTTTTTTGCGGGAACGGCGATTGACCGTTCGCAGTCGCGCGGCGGGAACGGCCGTTGGGCTCTGACGCTGGCGGTCGTCGTCAATTTGGGCATTTTGGCGCTGTTCAAATATTATGATTTTTTTGTGCAGTCGTTCGCGGATATTTTTTTGGCGGGCGAGGCGGACGGGATTTTGTTGAACCTGATTTTGCCGGTCGGTGTTTCGTTTTATCTTTTTCAGGCGACGGGCTATTGTTTTGATGTTTATCGCAAGGTCGTTCCCGCGGAACGGGATGTGCTGAAATATTTTACGTTCATCTGTTTTTTTCCCCAGCTGCTGGCGGGACCGATCGGCAGGGCTAAAAATCTTTTGCCGCAGTTTTCGCTCCGGCGGGATTTTGATGTCGCGCTCGCGACGGACGGTTTGCGGCAGATTTTGTGGGGGCTTTTCAAGAAAACGGTGGTGGCGGACAATTGCGCTTCGGCGGTAAATGCCGTTTGGAGCGGCGATCTGGCGGGAACGTCGGCGAGCACGCTCGTCGCGGCTGCGGTTTTGTATTCGTTTCAGATCTACGGCGATTTTAGCGGCTACAGCGATATGGCGATCGGGAGCGCCAAGCTTTTGGGGATCCGTCTCGGCGACAACTTTTTGTTCCCGTATTTTAGCCGCAATGTCGGCGAGTTCTGGCGCCGCTGGCATATTTCCCTCAACACGTGGTTTCGCGACTATCTCTATATTCCGATGGGCGGTTCCCGCGCGGGCAAGTGGAAAACCTTGCGCAACACGCTCACGGTTTTCGGTTTGAGCGGACTCTGGCACGGCGCCAATTGGACCTATGTCTTTTGGGGGCTTTATCACGGCTTGCTTTTCGTTCCCGCGATTTTTGGTGCCAAGCGCAAGAAGGAGCGTTCGGTTGTGGCGGAGGACTCGGCGTTCCCGTCGTGGCGGGAACTTTGCGGGATGGCGGCGACATATTTTTTGGTCGTCGTCGGTTGGATTTTTTTCAGGGCGCCGACAATCGGTGATGCGTTCGATTATCTCGGCGCGACGCTTTCGCCGACGCTTTTCAGCGTTCCCGCGGTCAGCGGCACTCCCTTTATTTTTGTCGCGCTGATGATGGCGGTCGAATGGTTCCAGCGTCGCGGCGCACACGGTCTCTGGCGGCTGCCGGCGTTCCCGCGTTGGGCGCGCTGGATTTTTTATATCGCGTTTATTTTCTTCATCATCCAAAACGACGGTGCGCAGGAAACCTTTATTTATTTCAAATTTTAAGCAAGTATGAGTTTTTCGCCCAAAAATAGTTTTCTCCTGCGTCTGGGAATTTTTTGTTTTGTGTTCGCGGCGATCGCCATGCTTGTTCCCGCCTTTGCCGTTTGGCATATTCGCGGCTACACTTATCGGATCCCGGAGGACAGGACGCGGCTTTTTATCGGGGACAGCTACATCGCGCAGGGCGTTGATGACACGGTCGTTCCCGCAGCGTTCAATTGTTCCGTCAGCGCGGATTCCTTTTTGACGGGATTTTTGCGGCTGCGGCTTTTGCTGCGCGACAATCCGCAGATCGATACGGTGTTTTTGAGCGTGAGCCCTTACAATCTTTCCCGTGGCGCGGACGAAACGGTTTTCAGACCGTCGTTGGTCGCGATGAAGGTGCCGTATTATCTCGCGCATTTTGGCAGTGAGGAATGGCGCGTTTACGGGGAGCGCGTTCCCGCCGATTTTTTGAGGGCTGTCGCGGGAACGCCGACCGTGTATCTGCGCAAGAGCAAGTTGGACAACAAAAAATATTTCAAAAAACTCGGCGCCTTCAATCCGCGCGACAACAGGACGCTCGACAAGGCGCTCGCGGGAACGGAGACACTCGAACGCGATCCCGCCGGCGGGAACGCGATTCAGCGGCGTTATTTGAAAAAAATAGAAAATTTTTGCCGCGAGAAAAATCTGCGCCTGGTTTTTCTCTGCACTCCGGTTTATCGGGCGGAGCACTATTGCGATCTCGACTATTTTTATGCTTTGCTCAAGAGCGACTTTCCCGCTGTCGAGTTTTGGGATTATATGGATTTTGAAATGCCGGATGAGGAGCGCGAAGATGTCGGGCATTTGAATTCCTTTGGCGCGCGCCATTTCGGGCAAGTTCTTGCCGAACGGCTCGCCGCCGAAAGCGTTCCCGCGACTGCCGTTCCCGCCGTTCAAAACTGATTCCCGCGGGAACGCGCTTAGGATTTGGCAAGGGCGGGCGGGATTGTTAGAATTTCAATAGGGTGTTTTATGGCTGTCGAAGGCGTCAATTTTATTTTTCACACCATCGCCCGCGCCGGCGGAATGGAGCGTGCGGTCACGGATATGATTTGCGGTTTTGCGCGAAAGGGTCTGAAGGTGCGCGGGATCGCGATGCGGACGGATATTTCGGTGTTCCCGCAAGAATTGCGCGACAAAATCGAATTGGTGCGCGTTCCCGCGAGATTTCCGTTGTGTCTGTTCCAGCGTTGGGCTAATTTGGATTTTGAAAACCGCGCCGGGGCGTTTTGTCAAAAGGGCTGGCCAGTTTTTAGCGCGTCGCGGGTGACGAGCCCGGTCGATGTGGCGATTTCCGGCGGAAGCCATTGGGCGCATTTGCAAAAAAAAGGCAGGCGGCCGTCGTTTGTCGATAAGAAGGTGATTGCGCACGAACGGGAGTTTTATGCGCGTGCCGGTGTTTGTGTCGCGCATTCGCAGTTGACGCGGGAGGAGATTTTGGAACTTGGCGTTCCCGCGCAAAAAGTCGTTTGCCTGTTCCCGCCGGTCGATGTCCGGAAATTTAATCTCGGCGCGCGTGAAAATCGCGAGCGCGAGCGTGCCGCCTGGGGCGTTCCCGCGGACAAATGCGTTTTGCTGTTTCCCTCCAACAATCATTCGATAAAGGGCGCGGATCTGATTTTGGGTGCCTTGGATGCGATTGACGATCCCGCGCTGCTCTTGGCGGTGGCGTCGCGTCGTCCGATCGAGCATCCGCGGGTTTTAAATCTCGGATTTCGGACGGATGTCGAAAACTGCTATGCGGCGGCGGACGCGACGATTTTGGCGAGCCGCTATGAAGCGTTCGGCTTGGTGGCGGTGGAGTCGATACTTTGCGGGACACCGGCGCTCTTGTCGGAATATTGCGGGGCGAAGGATGCGCTGCGCGCGCCGGGCTGTTTTGTGTTCCCGCGGACGCCCGAAGGCGTCAAGGCGGCGATTTTGTCGGCGCGGGAACGCTGGCGCGCGGGAACGCTCGCAGTCGCCGAACCGCAGGCTTCAATCGCTTATCCGTATTCTCTGGACCGCCATATCGACGCACTGCTCGAACTGGCGCTCAATCCGCCCCGAAATTGAGCGTTCCCGCGAAAAGGATTTGACAGTTTGTCAGCGAATCGTTCTTGCAGGAACAAAAACGCAAGCGCATAATCGACTTTACCGAACTATTATTAACAACAAACAGAAAAACAACATAAACAAAAAATATGGCTAAAATAGAAACGAACAGTATCGATACAAAATGCGTCCAGGGCGGTTGGCAGCCCGGGAACGGCGAACCGCGCCAGGTGCCGATTTGGCAAAACACGACGTGGAAATACGCATCGAGCGACGCGATGGGCGCGCTCTTCGATTTGGAGGCCGCCGGTTATTTTTACACGCGTCTCCAAAATCCGACTTGCGATGCCGTGGCGCAAAAGATCTGCGAACTCGAAGGCGGTGCTGCCGCAATCCTGACATCGTCGGGACAGGCTGCGAACTTTTTCGCGATCTTCAATATCGCCAACGCCGGCGACCACGTCGTCTCGACAGCGTCGATTTACGGCGGCACCTTCAATCTTTTTATGGTGACGATGAAAAAAATGGGCATCGATTTCACATTCGTTGACCAGGACGCGTCGGAGGAGGAAATCTCGGCGGCGTTCCGTCCCAACACCAAGGCGCTTTTTGGCGAGAGCGTGACCAATCCCGCCGTCAAAGTGCTCGATTTTGAAAAACTGGCGAAGATCGCGCACGCGCACGGCGTTCCCTTTATCGTTGACAACACGTTCCCGACACCGGTTCACTGCCGCCCGTTCGAGCATGGCGTGGACATCGTGACGCACTCGACGACAAAATACATGGACGGCCACGGTGCCCGCACCGGCGGCTGCGTTGTCGATTCCGGCAACTTTGACTGGGAAGCCCACGCGGACAAGTTCCCGTGCCTGACGACACCCGACGAAAGCTATCACGGCTTGGTTTACACCCAAAGATTTGGACAAAAAGGCGCCTACATCACCAAGATGGTGGCGCAGCTGATGCGCGATATCGGCGCACAGTCGGGACCGCAAGACGCCTATCTGCTCAATCTCAGCCTCGAAAGCCTCTATCTGCGCATCGACAAACATACGCAAAACGCACAAAAAGTGGCGGAATTTTTGCAAAACCACCCGAAAGTGGCTTGGATCAGCTATCCGGGCTTGCCGAATGACAAATACCACGCGCTCGCGCAAAAATATATGCCGCGCGGCACTTGCGGCGTTTTGGCATTCGGAATCAAGGGAGGCCGCGCCGAGTCGATCAAGGTGATGGACCGTCTGAAACTGATCGCGATCGCGACCCATGTGGCGGACGCGCGTTCCTGCGTGCTCCATCCTGCGAGCCACACCCACCGCCAGCTTACGGACGAACAGCTCGCCAAAGCCGGCATCCCTGCAGATCTGGTGAGACTTTCTGTCGGCATCGAAGATCCCGAGGACATTATCGCAGACCTCAAGCAGGCGCTGCAATAATCACAACTTAAAAAAAACAACGGCGGGAACGGCAAAAAATAAAATTGCCGTTCCCGTCATTGCTTGGGAAAATAAAAGAGAACAGAATTTTAAATATGGCGAAAGAAAAAATCGGTTTGGAAGATTTGCAACTGATTCTTCAAAAAAATGGTTTGAAGAATGATGCGATTTTGAAAATTATCAAAGACGCCCAGGAACAGCTGGTGGCGGACAAAGAGGAAAAAGACAAGGAAAAACGCGAAGTTGAAAAAAAGCGCTGGGTCTTGCTCGTCGGCGATCCCGAAGGAGTGCTCGATGACGTCGAACTGACCGGCTACGCCCTCCAAATCAACGAGAGTGACAGCGAATACGATGTCGTTAAAAAATTGAACCAGATGGCGCGCGAATACAACCGCTCCAAACGCGGGCGCAAGGATCCCGTCAAGAGCGTCACCGAAGTCTGCGAGGTCGTTCCCGCCAAAGCCCTTAAGGAAGTCGGCGTCTGGGTCAAGCATCGCGAAGCCGCGTTTGTCCTGACGACAGACAATATCCTCGAACAAAATCGCAAGGACTAAGCACCGTTCCCGCGAAAATCCCAAAAGCGCGTTCCCGAAAAATTTTTAAAAATACACAGCATGCTCCCTTTGCCGACATCGTCCCTGCTGATCTCGACCTACAATTGGCCGGAGTCGTTGCGGGCGGTTTTGGAGAGCGTGCGGCGACAGACGCATTTGCCCGACGAAGTCATTGTCGCGGACGACGGCAGCCGCGAAGAGACGCGGGCGATGCTCGACGAAATGCGCGCGGCGTTCCCGCGCCCGCTGATCCATGTCTGGCACGAAGATCTCGGTTTTAGGAAATGCCTCATTTGGAACAAGGCGATCGAGCGTTCCCGCGGCGAAGTGATCGTGCAGATTGACGGCGACTGCGTCATAGACCGCCGTTTTGTCGAAGACCATCTGCGTTTTATCCAAGCGGGAGCCTTTACCTGCGGCGGTCGCGTTTTGCTGTCACGGGAACGCACCCGGCAACTGCTCGCGGGAACGCCGTTTTCCCGCTGGTCGAGCGGCGTCAGCAACAAGATGAACGCTTTGCGGATTCCCGCTTTTTGGAATCTTTTCCGGCGTTCCCGCGCCAAAAAAGCCTATATTTCCAAAGGCTGCAATATGGCGTTCTGGCGCAAGGATCTTTTGGCGGTCAACGGCTACAACGAAGCGATCACGGGCTGGGGCAGGGAAGACGCCGAGCTTGAAGTGCGACTGATGAAGGCGGGCGTCGAACGGCAAGTTTTAAAGTTCGGAGGCGTGGAATACCATCTTTTTCATAAGGAAAACGACCGTTCCCGCGACGCCGCAAATATCGAACTCCTCAATCGCGCTCTCGCGTCCGACAAGTTTTGGACACCCGACGGGATCGTCAAGGCAAAATAATTTTTCTTCTTGGAGGGAGCTCGCGACTGTCGCGGGAACCGGGAGCGGATGGTGGCGGCGTATAAAGAGGGGCTGCTTCAAATAATTAAAATCGTTTCTTTAAAATAAAAACGCGTTCCCGTGAGACGTTGGCGGGAACGCGCTTTTTTGTCGCGGGAACGCTTTTTATAAGTTACAATAATTTTATGAAATATTGCGTTATCGGTTTAGGCGTTTTCGGCAGGAACCTGTGCAAACATTTGACAGGTCTCGGCGCGGAAGTCCTGGCGCTCGGCGAAAATGAGGAGACGGTCAATATGATCAAGGACGAAGTCGCCCAGGCACAGTTGGTAAAGTATTCGGATATCGAAATGTTCAAGGGCTTCGGTCTCTCGTCCATGGATGCGATTTTTATCGCGTTGGGAACGGATTTTGAATCCTCGATGACGATGACGCTCTGGGCGATGACCGCTCGCAAGGAAAGCCGCAACCAGTCTTTGAAGGTCTATGCGCGCGCGCTTTCGGAGACTCATCGCAAACTGCTCGAACTGGTCGGTGTCGATCGCGTGATCATCCCGGAAGAAAGCGCGGCGCGCTCGCTCGCGCACTCCGTTCTGGTCAGGGGCGCGCTCGACAGTTACGACCTCGGAGACGGCTACGCCATTATCGAAGCCTCGACCCCGGAAAATTTTGTCGCAAAAACCTTGAAAGACCTCGCAGCCCAATTTGACCAATACAAAGTCTTGCTCGTGACCGTCAAACGCCCGGTGGGGAAAATGCAGATATTGGCGGCAAAAACAATGTTCGGCAGGGATCTTTCCAAAGATGAAATCCAACACAAGACTCTCGGACGACCGAGACCGGACTGGAAGTTTGAAAAAGACGACGTCTTGGTTTTGATGGGACCGGAAAAAAATCTGCGCGGCTTTTTGAGCGCGGAATAATCATTTGAAGGACGCGTTTTATGGCAGAAAAAAAATCGATTTTTTTGAGACTCAAGCGTCGGCTCATTTGCGATTTTTCGAGGATCCGCGAAAAAGTCTGGAGTTTTGAGGCGAGCGATTCCCATCCGGTTTTCCGATCGTTGTCGTGGCTGTGGCGCGTCATCGAGCTTTCTGTCGTCGGCACGATCAAAAACGCCATTACGCTGCAGGCGGCGGCGCTGACATATTGGGCGCTGATGTCCCTGGCGCCGATCGTGATGCTCGTTCTGATCATTTTTGCCTTTGTGATGAACGCCAAGGGCGAGGACGCCGTCGAAAAAATGCACGAGCGCATGACGGAGATGATGCAGCTGGTGCTCCCGTCGGCGAGTTCCGCTCCGGCGCTCTTTGAAGGTGAACCTGTTCCCGCGGACGGCGTTCCCGCGACAGAGACGGCTGCCGTTCCCGCAGACGGCGTTCCCGCAACGGGCGACAACGCCGTTCCCGCGGATGCCGCCTTGGACACCTTGGCGCCGCAGCTGCAGGAATTTACAGGAATGCTCCTGCGCAACACGATGCAGCATTCGGGTTCGTCGGGAACGGTCGGTATCATTATTTTCCTGGTTTTGGCGGTTTTTATGATCGCGCATGTCGAGGATTCGTTCAACCTGATCTGGAACACCAAGGAGGCGCGGAGTTGGATGCGTCGCTTTTGGGTTTATTTTTGGGTGATTTTGTTGGGAGGAACGCTTTTTGCCGCGGCGATGTCGATTTTGTCGGTTTCGGCGGTGGTGAAAACCTTGTTGGCGAACACTTCGTCGCTGGCGCTCACGACAGAGGGCGTTCCCGTGGTGAGCGCGTTCACGGAGTTTATGACCTCCATGGCACCGGGCTTCATCGCCTTCGGGCTGATGACATTGATTTTCGGTTCGCTCAACAAATTTTTGCCCAATGTCGAAGTTAAATGGCTGCCGGCGCTGATCGGTGGAGCCTTTGTCGCGATTTCCTTTATCGCCTGCGGCAAAATGGCATCGCTCTTTGTCGGCAAAATCAGTGAGTTCAATTCGATTTACGGCAATTTGAGCGTCATTTTCATTTTGATGTTTGGCTTGTATTTGGGCTGGCTCTTTTTGCTGATCGGCGGCGAAGTCGCCTATTCGATCCAAAACGCGCGGTATTCCAAAAATATCAATCGCAAATGGAACGAGTTGAGCCCGCGCAGCAAACAGAACGCCTATTTTGTCTGTTTGCTCACAATCTATGCGATTTCAAAACGGAAGATCAACGCCGTTCCCGCGGAAAGTGAAAACGGCGTTCCCGCCACGCCGGGACCGACAATCGACGACATCCGCGAGCAGCTTAACGTTCCCGCCAACTTGCTCCGGGACTGCCTGGACACGCTTGAAAAATTGAATCTGATCCTGCCCGTCATCTCCAAAAACGACGAGCAGAGCATGACGCGCTATATTTTGGCACAGGACGGCAGGGTGGCGAAAATGACGATCGCCGACATCCGAAAAATCTTTGACAATCTGCACAATTTGCGGGAGGAACTCCAAATAGCCTGCCCGGAAATTTTAAAATCGGCGAGCGCTTATTTTGACGCGTCGTTTGAAAATTGCGGCGACAAAACGGTAACGCTCGGAGAGATGATTGGATAATTTATGAATTCGATGACAGGTTTTGGCCGCGCGTCGTTCAGCGTCGGCGGCAAGGCATATTCCGTAGAGATCACTTCGGTCAATCAAAAAGGATTGGCGTTGGGATTTTATGCGCCCGGAGAATGGAACGCGGCATCCGTCGAACGCTTGCTCGCGCCGCTGTTCAAAAAACATCTCAGTCGCGGCAAAGTCAATGTTTATATCAAAAGTGAAGCGGCAGAGAAAAAATCGGCGGATTTTGAGATCGATCCCGCGACGGTAAAAGCCGTTTTTGACAAAATGCTCGCGGTCGGGAACGCCTGTTCCGAGGCGGACTTGAGACGCGATCCGCAGGCTTTGCTCTATGCAATCGACTATTGCGCCCGTCACGGGAACGCCCAAAGTCCGCTCATCGTCGGCGACGGCGAAGAGGCGGCGGCCTTGCTCGCGGGAACGACAGCCGCCCTCGAAGCCTTTGTCGCCATGCGCCGTACCGAAGGGGAACATTTGAAAAAAGACCTGCGGGAACGCATCGGGAACTTGAAAAAAATCGCAGCGGAAATTGAAGCCGTATCCGCGGGAACGGTCGGGCATTATCGGGAAAAACTGCTCGCGCGTCTTCAGACGCTCGGTATCGAAAACATCGATCCCGCCGACGAACGCGTCATCAGGGAAGTCACAATTTTTGCCGACCGCTGCGACATCAGCGAAGAACGGACGCGCCTGGCGTCGCACTTGCAACAGTTTGAAGCGACGATGGAAGAGGGCGACTGCGGCAGAAAACTGGACTTTATCTGCCAGGAAATGCTGCGGGAACTCAACACAATGGGCAGCAAAGCCAACAATCTCGAAATCACACGCCTTGTCGTCGAAGGAAAAAATGAACAGGAACGCCTGCGCGAACAGGTGCAAAACGTCGAATAAAAAAAGAATATGTTTGAAAGTTTAACGGACAAAATGAGCCAGGCGCTGCGCCGTTTGCGCGGCGTTGACAAGATCTCGGAATCCAATATCGCCGAGGCACTGGCGGAGGTTCGCACGGCGCTTTTGAGCGCAGATGTGCATTTTCGCGTCGCGCGGGAATTTTGCGAGCGCGTTCGCGAAGCCTGTCTCGGGCAGGCGGTTTTGGCATCGGTGACGCCGGGACAGCAGGCGGTCAAAATCATTCATGACGAATTGGTGAAACTGCTCGGCGCGGGAACGCAGGAACTCTCGCCGGTGAGACCGCTCTGCGTGATGATGGTCGGCCTGCACGGCAGCGGCAAAACGACCAGCTCCGCGAAATTGGCGAAATTTTTGACAAAGCGCGGCAACTACAAACCTTGCCTCGTCGCCTGCGACATTTACCGCCCCGCCGCTATCGACCAGCTCGAAACGCTCGCGGGAACGGTCGGCGCGAAGTTTTATTGCGAACGCGATTGCAAGGACGTTCCCGCCATCGCCGAACGCGGATTGAAATTCGCCCTCGAAAATTTTTGCGACCTTGTCATTTTTGATACGGCGGGCCGTCTGCAAATCGACGAGGCGCTGATCGATGAAATCAAGCGGCTGCGGGAACGGGTCGCCATGCAGGAAGTCCTGCTCGTCGCCGATGCCGCCTTGGGTCAGGAAGCCGTCAACGTCGCCAAACGTTTTCATGAAGCCGTCAATCTGACCGGTCTGGTGATGACAAAGCTCGACGGCGACGCTCGCGGTGGTGCGGCGTTGTCGATGAAAACGATTACCGGCGTTCCCGTCAAATTTATGGGAACGGGAGAAAAAGTCGAGGACTTCGATTTCTTTCACGCTGACCGTATGGCGCAAAGAATTTTGGGAATGGGCGATGTCGTTTCGCTCGTCGAAAAAGCCCAGGAGAACATTGATGCAGCCGAAGCCGCACGCTTGGCGGCAAAGATGAAAAAGGCGGATTTTGACCTGGAAGATTTCTTGGCGCAACTGCGACAGATGAAAAAAATGGGACCGCTCGGCGGAATCGTTAAAATGCTCCCTGGAATGAGCGGCGTCGAAGTCGGCGAAAAAGAGGAGAAGAAAATGGTGCGCACCGAAGCCATCATTCTCTCGATGACAAGGGAGGAACGGGCGAAGCCGGAGATTTTGAACGGCTCGCGCCGCGCGCGCATAGCAGCCGGCTCCGGCACCAAAGTCGCCGACGTCAACGCGCTGATCAAACAGTTTTCGCAGATGCGGCAGATGATGAAAATGCTTAAAGGCGGCAAAGCAAAAAACATAATGCGTTCGCTCGGTGCAATGCGCGGGAACGCCGGAGGGAATCCCTTCGGACGCGGCAGATTCTTTTAAGGGACAGCATCGGTTTTTTAAGTAAATGAAAATATTTACGAAAGTTCTTTTTTGCCTGCTCGCGCTCGGTTTTTTTGCAACGGCGAATGCTGACCAGACGGTTTCCGCCGAAAACCTCGGCAAACACGGTGTCAAAGTCCCGCGGGGACCTGACGGGAACAAGGTTTTGTCGCTCAAAAAAGGCGTTTATCATTTTTACGCCTCCAACGCGGCGGTCAAAAAACTTTATGTCTCCAATCACGACCAGCCGGTCAGCCACCGCGTGCAGCTTCCGTTGACGGGTTTGAAAAACTACACGCTCGACGGGAACGGCTCAACCTTTGTTTTTCACGGCGATTCGCTCGGCATTTTATTGAAGGACTGCGATAATGTGACGCTCAAAAATTTGACGCTCGACTACGCGCGCCCGATGGTTTCCGAGGCAAAAGTGATCGCGTTTAAAGACGGCAAAACCCAAATTGAGCTCGATAAAAAAGCGTTCCCGTATGAGGTGAAAAACGGCAGGCTGGTTTTTATTTTTGACAACTGCGAACGCGTCTGTTCGACGGCTATCGCCTTTAACGGCAAGACGCAAGAAATCGTGGAGGGGACGAGCGACATTGTGATCGGCGGCGCGGAGCTCGACGGGAACGGCGCCGTGTGGCTCAAACAGGATTTGCGCAAAAACGGAGTCGGTGTCGCCGTCGGAGATGTTTTGGCGATGCGCAGCTACGACCGCCCGCATCCCTGCATTTGCGTTTACAACGCGGACAATGTGCGTTTTGAAAACGTGGTGATCCACACGAGCCTGGGAATGGGTCTCTTGGCGCAGCGTTCCAAAAATCTCACTTTTTCGGGCGGCGGCGTGTTCCCGCGGGAAGGCGCCTGTTCCAGCACAGCCGCCGATGCCACGCATTTTTCAAATATGCGCGGGTTGGTCAAGGTGGAAAACGCAAAGTTTGTCGGCATGCTCGACGACGCGATCAACGTGCACTCGACCTGCCTTAAAATCGTCGAAAAAATCGACGACAAACGCTTGAAACTGCAATACATGCACCCGCAGGCGATCGGTTTTGAGGTTTTTGGCGCCGGAGAAAATTTGCGTTTTATTAAGGCTAAAACATTGGAAAACGGAGAAAAAGTCCGGGTCCGCAGCGTTGAAACCTTGAGCCCGACCCAGATTGTCGTCACGCTCGAAAATCCCGTTCCCGCGGATGTCGTCGTCGGGGACGCCGTCGAAAACGCCGATTATCAGCCGGAAGTCATTTTTAGCGGCAACTATGTCGCCAAAAATCGCGCGCGAGGGGCGCTTTTCACAACTCCGCAAAAAATCATTTGCGAAAACAACAAGTTCCACAATGTCGCGGGATCGGCGATTTTGCTCGCCGGAGACGCCGCCGGCTGGTATGAGAGCGGCGCTTGCGAGGATGTCGTGATCCGCAAAAACGAGTTTGTCAACAACCTGACGAGCCGTTTTCAGTTTACCAACGCGATCATTTCCATTTATCCGTCGGTAAACGATTTGGACGCGCAAAAACAGTTTTATCATCGCAATATTTTAATTTGCGACAACGTTTTCAAGACCTTTGACGTGCCGCTGCTTTTTGCGATTTCGACGGACAACTTAAAATTCGAGCGCAACAAAATCATTTATAACACGCAGTATCGCGCTTGGAACCAGGAAGCGTTCCAACTGAAGCATTGCGGCAAAAACATCAAGCTGCAAAAACTCCCCAAAAAGAAATCAAAATGACGAAAGACGAAGTAATCGGCGCGCTCTCCGGCGTCAAATATCCGGGTTTGACTCGCGACATCCTTTCTTTCGGTTTGGTCAAAAACCTTGAGGTCGGCGACAACGGAGCCGTTTCGCTCACAATCGAACTGACCACCGCCAAACCCGAAATCCCGTCGCAGATTGAAGCCGCGGTCCGTCAAGCGCTCGCGCAGGCACCCGAAGTCTCGATCGCGATGAATGTGAAAACGCCCGCCGCGCCGGGAACGCCGGCACAGGCACCAAAGCCGCAAAGCATTCCCGGCATTCGCCATATCGTGGCGATCAGTTCCGGCAAGGGCGGCGTCGGCAAATCGACAGTCGCCGTCAATTTGGCGTTGGCGATCGCGCAAGTTTTGGCGGAGACGGGTGTCGCTCCCGCAGAAGGTTCGGTCGGCATCCTCGACTGCGATATTTACGGTCCGAGCATTCCTGCGATGTTGGGACTGAAACAGGCGCGTCCGACATTGACCGCCGCAGAAAAAATCAAGCCTTGCGAAGCGTTCGGCATCCGCACGATGTCGATCGGCTTTTTTGCAGACGACGACACGCCGCTTATCTGGCGGGGACCGCGGATTCAGGCCGCTATCCGGCAATTTTCCCGCGATGTCGATTGGGGCGCGCTGGAAGTCCTGGTCGTGGATCTGCCGCCGGGAACGGGCGACGCCCAACTGACACTCGTGCAGACGCTGGCGCTCGACGGAGCCGTCGTCGTGACAACGCCACAGGCGGTGGCGGCGGATATCGCCCGCCGTGGCGCGCACATGTTCGAAAAAGTCAATGTGCCGCTCTTGGGCGTGATCGAAAACATGAGTTATTTTGAAAATCCCGCCAACGGTGAACGCGCCTATATTTTCGGTCAGGGCGGCGGGGGCAGGACAGCGATGGCGCTCGGCACCGATTTCCTCGGAGAATTGCCGCTCGCGCAAACGATTCGCGAAGGCGGTGATGCGGGGCGGCCGATCGTCGCCGAAGATCCCGACGGCGTTCCCGCACAAGTTTTCCGTTCCGTCGCAAGACTGATTTTAAAAAAACTCGAAAAAGTCCCGTCTTCTTCAAATAAGATTGACAACGCGCCCCAAAAGTGAGATTTTAGAAATATAGATTTATAACTCTCAGCACCCCGATTATTTTATGAAAAATATTCTTGCTATTCTTGCTGTTTTTGCAACTCTGGCGATGTTTGGATGCGCCTCCAGCAGCACAACCAGAAGCCCTTGGGCTGCAGGTAATGCGCCGGCTCCGGCAGCTGCGCCTTCGGCAGCCAAAGAAGCGCCTGCCGCCGCTCCCGCTTCTGTCGAAAGCCCCGCCGTTGCCGTTGAAGACGAAGGCTCCCTGTTGAAAAAATATCCGAAAATCAATAAGGCTAATCGCGAAAAGGCTTTGACGGCTCTCGCTTCGGCGCAAAACATCGAGGAACTCCCCGATCCCGAAACCAATCGCGCAACGATTCTCAATGTGAACACGACTTCCTCGCTCATCGAATTCAAATCGATGGCGGAATACAAAGCCGGTCAGCGCGTGGTCATCGGCAAAGGCGATTTCAAAACACTTTACGAAATTGTGCTCGTTGAGACAGGCAACCGTTACATCGCCGAAGAAGTGCGCGGCGTTCTTTACACTCAGGAGATGAAAGAGCTCTTTACGCTCGTTCCCGCCGATGACGTGATTTGCGTCGAGTGGATTGATCCGGAAGACAAGGAAGCCGTCAAGAAGGCAGCCGCCCAGGCAAATCTCAATTCCGATGACGCCGAAAGCGCCGTTGACGATGAAGACGACGAAGAAGACGACGAAGGCGGATTTGAAGACGAAGAATAAGATTTTAAACTCTCAAAAAAGCGTTCCCGCAGGCGATAAGGCTCGCGGGAACGTTTTTTCTTTTCAGGCATTTTGTTTTTGAGATTTAAATCTGTCGCGTTTATAATTAACACATGTTTGAAGCAGACTTTTCCGTTGTTCCCCGCCACATCGCTTTCATTATGGACGGGAATGGTCGCTGGGCAAAGGCTCGCGGACAAGAACGGGTGCAGGGACATTTTGCGGGAACGCAGGCGGTTATCAAAGTGGTGAAGCACGCTTTTGAGCGCGGTGTCAAATATGTGACGCTCTATGCGTTTTCGACGGAAAACTGGAAGCGGCCGGCGGCGGAAATCGATGCGCTGATGTCGCTCCTGGTGCGTTTTTTGCAGGAACACGAAAATTTGTTTTTGGACAACAAAATCCGGCTTGAAACCATCGGCGACCTTTCCGCTTTGCCGGAGCAGGTGCGCGCGGGCATCGCCGACCTTAAGGAAAAGACGGCGGATTTTGAAGAACGGACGGTTGTCGTGGCACTCAATTACAGTTCCCGCAACGAGATTTTGAATGCCGCGAAAAATTATGCGGCGGCGGTTGCCGCGGGAACGGAGTCTTCGGGAACGCCGGACTGGCCGACATTTTCAAAATATCTTTATACGGAGGCAATCCCGGATCCCGACTTGATCGTGCGCACCTCGGGCGAACTCCGTTTGAGCAATTTCCTGCTCGTGCAGGCTGCTTACGCGGAACTTTATTTCACGCGTGTCCTGTGGCCGGATTTTGACGAACGCGAATTGGACGCGGCATTGATTTTTTATGCTTCGCGAGAACGGCGATTTGGAAAAATTTCTGAACAAATTCAAAAAAAGACAGACTTATGATCAAACGGACTTGCAGCACGTTTTTATTGTTGGCATTGCTTTTTGCCGTCATTTACGGCGGACATCTCTTGGGCAGTATCAACTATGGCGTTGTCGCGTTGGCGACAGTTTTTTCGACGTTGGCGCTTTATGAATTTTATCGGCTGATGCAGCACATGGGTGCAAAGCCGCGCATGCTCCTGGGACTCGGTGTCGGCGCTTTGTTTATCCCGACGCTTTATGTCCGCGCGTCGTGCGATGGCTTGACGACGCAGGCGGAAATCATTTTATTGTCTTTGGCGGGCGTTGTTCTGTTGTATTCGCTCACATTGCTGCGTTCCCAAAAAATTCCCAATTTCTTCAAACAGCTCTCCACAGCTTTCGGTGTTTTGTATCTGCCGTTCATGATCGGCTTTTTTGTCCTCATTGTCGCGCGATTCGGCGGGAACGGCGTTTTGCTTTGCGTTTGGGCGCTGCTGGCTACAAAATTTACGGATGTCGGCGGTCTGCTCGGCGGTTTGCTGGCGTGCAAAATCGAAGGCAAGGAAAACACCCACAAGCTCGCGCCCAATATTTCCCCCAACAAAACGTGGGAAGGTGTTTTGGGCGGATTGCTTTGTTCGATGATTGTCGGCGCGGGAACGGTTGCGATTTTTAACGCCTGCGGCACCTGGCAGTTTGCCGCCGCGGGAACGGATCCGGATCTGGTGCAAAAAATGGCTGACGGGCATTTTGTCTGGTGGATGGGCGCGCTCTGTGCGCTCCCGATGTCGCTGACTTCGATTGTTTCGGATCTTGTGGAGTCCGTCGTCAAACGCAACGCCGGAGACAAGGATTCGGGAGCGACGATTCCCGGTATGGGCGGAGCGCTCGACTTGCTCGATTCCCTCGTGCTTGCCGCTCCGGTCGCGTATCTCGTCATCCGTTTTGTGATTGTCTGATTTTTGACGTTCCCGCATGAGGCGGTTGTTGAACTTTTTTGTCGGCGCGGGAACGCTCGCCGTCTTCCTTCTCGTTTTTGTCGCGCTGGCGATTTGGAGCCGTTCGAACGACATTTCGAGGATTGCTGCGGCGTTTGAGTCTGTTCCCGCGGACAAAATCGTTCCCGTCGCCAAGTCTGAAAATGTTTTTCGGGTGGCAACGCAAAATTGTCAAAACTATTCCATCGAGTTTCGCCGTGTCGCGGGAGCGTCGATGTTTTGGCCCAAGCCCAAGTCGGAACGCGCCGCACTCGCCCGCAGTCTGGCGCGTGTGAACGCCGATCTTGTCGCCTTGCAGGAAATCGGCGACGAAAAACAGTTGCGGCTTTTGAAAAATGATTTGAAGAAATTGGGCTGTCTCTACGATTACGCCTGTGTCTTGGACGGGCGGGACTCTGTGCGGCGCTTAGCTTTTTTGTCAAAAGTTCCGTTCGCCCGCATTTTGCGTTTCCCGGAGGAGGAAGAGATGTCGCGCGGGGTTTTGGCAGTGGAAACGGAAGTCGCGGGAACGCGCCTGCTTGTTTTTAACCTGCACCTCAAAAGCCGGCTGACGCGCACGCGGGAAGATCCGGAGGCGGCGCTGGAACGCGAAGGGGAACTTTTGAGAGCGTTGGAGATCTTGCGGGAGACGATTGCGGGAACGCCGAATTATTTGTTGCTCGGAGATTTTAACGATGCGCCGGAATCCGAAACGATCGGACTGCTGCGGGCTTCGCAACTTTTTTGTGAAATCCCCGCCGCCGACGGGAACGGCAAAAAATGGACTTTTGAAAACGCCGCCAAAAATTTGGAGGATACGAGCGATTATATCTTTCCGTCGCCGTCACTCGCCAAGAGACTTGCCGGCGATAAAATTTTTATCAATGACGCATCCGTATTGTCGGGATCCGATCACCGTTCGTTGTGGCTGGATTTGGATTTTTCGCAGCAAGCGTCGAGCCGGCGCAACAGTTCGCAGGCGACAGCGTCGGCGACAAGCATTCCGCGCGGCGACAACGCGAGCGTTCCCGCGGGAACGACATCGTCGAGATAGGATTCTTCCCGGAGATCTTCGATAAAATCGAGCAGCGTGGCGGGAATGTCTGTCGTTCCCAAAAAACGTTTTGCCGTTCCCGCGAGTGAAATCCCGCCGTTGAGACGCAAGCCGAAAACAAGCGCATCGGTAAAAAGCTGTTCCCGCGAAAGCGTTTCCTCGTCAATGTGAAAAAGCCGTTCCCGCGAAAGGTTTTCGAGCCAGATTTTGAGATTGGACGGGTTGCAAAATCGTTTGCCGAAGCATTGGGACGCCGCCGCCGGGCCATAGCCGAGCCAGTCGTGCATCTGCCAAGTGTTGAGATTGTGCCGGCAACGTTTCCCGTCGCGCGCGTGATTGGCGACTTCGTATTGGCGATAATCGGCGTCCGCGAGCGTCTGCCAGGTTTCGAGATAGAGCGCGGCTTCGCGGTCGGGATTTTTTTCGGACAGACAATCCTTGTTGTGCAAACGCTGCAAAAGCGGGGCGTCCTCTTCGAGAATCAGGCAATAGGCGGAGAGATGCTCCGGCGCGAGCGCAATCGCCTCGCGGAGATCGTTTTGCCAACGGTCGGGAGCTTCAGTCGGGATCGAAAAAATAAGGTCGAAATTGATATTGTCAAATCCCGCTTGCCGCATCAGATCGTAAGCGCGGCGCACTTGCGCAGGCGAATGGCGCCTCCCGAGAATTTTTAAAGTCGCCTCGTCAAAGGATTGGACGCCCATGGAAAGGCGGTTGACTCCGAGGGAACGCAAAACTTCGACTTTGTCGCGCTTGACAGTCGCGGGCGCGAGTTCGACGCTCCATTCGTCAAAGGCATTCCCGCCGTTGGCTTTTTGGAGCATCCGGCAAAGTTTTTCGAGATCTTGTGCCGTCAAGACACCCGGCGTCCCGCCTCCGATATAGCAAGTGGCGGCTTTTCGCGGGAACGGGAGCAGGGCGAGCTCTTTTTCGATCCCGTCAAGCCAGGCGTCGATTTGTTCCCGTCGCGGCTGTTCTTTGTAAAATGCACAATAATCGCAGGCGTTCCCGCAAAAGGGCACATGAACATAAACACCCAAATCGCAAGGCGAATCGGGTGTTTGTCCGTTTTTTTTGTCAAGTGCGGGCACCGTGTTATTCCGACTTGCCCCAGGCGAGCGGTTGCCCGGTGGACTCGATAACGCCGCGCCAAAGTTCGGAATTGGTATTGAGGCGCTTGCGCGCGGTCGCGATCAAGGCGAGCGGCAGATGGACGTGGACGCGGTGACACATCGCGACGACCATGCCGGTCTTGCCCGCCATACCCGCGTGAACGGCGTTGTGCGCCAAGTGCGAACAATAGGAGTTGTCGTAGGCGTTGGCGGGAATGGAGCGGATGATGTAGCTGGGATCGATGTATTTGATCGTCGCGTCAATCCCGTGCTCCTTCATGTCGGCCTTGATGCGGTCGCGCAGATATTTGCCGATGTCGTTGTGAAGCTTGTTGCCGGACGCGTCAACGCCGGCGGAGTCCGTAAAGAGATTTTGTCCGGCACCCTCGGCGACAACAATCAAAGCGTGGTCGCGGGAAGTGATGCGCTTGCGCAAGGCTTCGAGAAAACCGCCGGGACCGTCAACAACGAGCGGGACTTCGGGAACGAGCACAAAGTTCGCCTCCGAAGAAGCACAGGAGGCGTAGGCGGCGATAAAGCCGGAATCGCGTCCCATCAGCTTGACAATACCGATGCCGTTGGGCGCGCCCTTGGCTTCGACGTGGGCGCAGTTAATCGCTTTGACCGCTTCGGTGACGGCGGATTCAAAACCGAAAGATTTGTCGAGCAAAATAATGTCGTTGTCGATTGTTTTGGGGATGCCGATAATCGATTTTTTGAGCCCGCGCAAATTGCACTCGTCGGAAATCTCATGGGCGGCGCGCAAGGTGCCGTCCCCTCCGACGACAAAGAGGATGTCGATGCCCATGCGTTGGAGCGTGTCGACAATGGTGGCGGTGTCCTGCTGCCCGCGGGAAGACGAAAGAATCGTGCCGCCCTGCATGTGAATGTTGGAGACAATCTCCGGGTCGAGCAAAATCGGCTCGTGGTTGCCGTCGGGAACGAGACCCGCATAACCGTAGCGGAAACCGTAGATGCGATGCACGCCGTAGGCATGGGTCAATCCCATGACGACGTTGCGGATGATGTCGTTCAATCCCGGACAGAGACCGCCGCAGGTGACGATGCCGGCTTTTGTCGTGGCGGGATTGAAAAAGATCTTTTTGCGCGGACCGGCGCACTCAAAGGACGGAAGAGCCTTGCCTTCCTTGATGCTCTTCATCGTGCCATGATAGGTGATGTCGTAGAGAATGCGGTCGTCGTCCGTCGAGAAAAGCGTTTCGTCGTAGTGCTGGGAAAGGGGCGAATCGTATTTGCAGGGACCGAGATTTTGAATGAGGGTGTCCTTGTCTGTGAATTCGGGGATTTTATAATTCATAGTAAGGATATTATAAAGCGAAAACTGTCAATTGACAAAGCCCAAATTCGCGTTCCCGCAAAAGTCGGGACGGAGTTTTAAGTCGCAAAGGGAGGACGCAAATGCTAATATTTTTCGTTATGCAAGAAGCCATTCGTTTACAAAAGTTTTTGTCGCAGGCGGAATATTGTTCCCGCCGCAAGGCGGAGGAGTTGATCGCGGACGGGTTGGTGCGCGTCAACGGCAAGGTTGCCGTCCTGGGACAGCGCGTCGTTCCCGATGTCGATGAAGTTAAGGTCGGCAGCAAGCTGATCCGCACGACGGAACACGAGAAAGTCGTTTTGATGATGAACAAACCGCGCGGCTTCGTTTGCAGCAATTTCGACCCCGGACAGGCGCAAACCGTTTTTGAACTTTTGCCGGAAGACTACGAAAACTACAAACTCTTTTGCGTCGGACGCCTCGACAAGGACAGCGAAGGGATGCTGATCATCACCAACGACGGCGAACTCTCCAATCGCATCATCCACCCTTCGAGCAACATCGTCAAACGCTACG
This sequence comes from Opitutales bacterium, assembly GCA_024697185.1. Lineage (GTDB taxonomy): Bacteria > Verrucomicrobiota > Verrucomicrobiia > Opitutales > UBA953 > Spyradosoma. The sequence goes on from JAILGB010000007.1 coordinate 89,531, forward strand.
AAGTCCGACTCAATCGCGAATACGATCCCGCGTTGACGCCGAGACTGCTCAAAGGCGCGAAAGTCAAAAACGAAAAGGGCGAGGAAGAATTTTTGCGCTTTGCAAACGTCATGAGATTCCCCAACGACGGCACCCGCCTCGAAATCCATCTCACTCAGGGACGCAAACGCGAAATCCGCCGTCTTTTCGAAGTCTTCGGTTTTTATGTTAAAGAACTCCGGCGCTTCCAGATCGGAGCATTGATTTTGAAAAAAATGTCCCCGGGCGAATGCCGGAAACTTTCCAAAAAGGAAATCGACCTGATTTTTGCCAAGGGCGGGAACGCCGATCCGACAAAATCAACGATTATCAAAAAAACACGCCGGACAGTGCTCCGCGGCGAAAAAGCGGCAAAACCCTCAAAAACTTTGATTCGCGAAAATCATAAGCGCGCTCTCGAAAAGGCCCGCGAGGAGGCGATCGTCCAAAAAGTCAAGGCGCATCGCGAAGCCCGCCGTCTCAAGCGCGCGGATTTGCAAGCGGCATATGCCGCCGGCGAAGGAAAAAACGTTCCCGCAAAAACAAAACGGACGGCGGGAACGAAGAAAACGGCCTCCGCAAAAAAATCCGCGGGAACGACCGGCGCCAAAAAGCGCGTTCCCGCAACCAAGGCAAAGCGTGTTCCCGCGAAAAAAACGGCGGGCGCCCGTTCCCGCAAATAATCTTGTTTTAGAGGAGCTTCAAAATGGATGTTTTGAGAATCCGCGGCGGCAAAAAACTTAATGGCACGGTGCAGGTGAGCGGCGCCAAAAACGCCTGCCTGCCGATCTTGGCGGCGACATTGCTGACGGACGAGCCTTGCATCGTCCGCAACGTCCCGCTTTTGAGCGATTCGACCGCGATGAGAAAAATCCTGGAACACCAGGGAGCCGTCGTCGAAGATCTCGGCGGGAACGCCTGGAAGATTTGCGCCAAAAATATCATTCCCGCAACCCCTTACGAACTCGTCCGCAAAATGCGCGCCTCCATCTGCGTCATGGGAGCTTTGACGGGACGGCTCAAGACCGCTGAAATCCCCTATCCGGGCGGCTGCGTGATCGGACAGAGACCGATTGACCTGCATATCAAAGGCTTAAAAAAATTAGGTTGCGAAATCACTCAAGACGCCGGTGTGATCCGCATCGACGGTTCCGCCATGCGAGGAGCCTATATCTTTTTGGGCGGTCGCAACGGCTCGACCGTCACGGGAACGTCCAATATCTTGATGGCGGCGGTGCTCACGCCGGGAACGACACAGATCGATTGCGCGGCTTGCGAACCCGAAATCCAGGACCTTTGCGAAATGCTCATCAAAATGGGCGCGAAAATCAAAGGCGTCGGTTCGCCGAAACTGACGGTCACCGGCGTCAAAAAATTGCACGGCTGCGAACACAGCGTCATCCCCGACCGCATTGAGGCGGGAACATTTTTGCTCTGCGGCGCGATTACCGGCGGAGACATCACCGTCCACGGCGCCGTTCGCGAACATCTGGGCGCATTTTTGGACAAACTCAACGAGGCTAAAGTGCCGTTTGAAGTTATCGACGAAACGAGCATTCGCGTGCGCGGAGATTTGATGAAAACCTTCGTTCCCGTGGACATCGTGACGTTCCCGCATCCCGGTTTCCCGACAGATTTGCAGGCGCAGTTTTCCGCATTGATGGCAATCACGCCGGGCATCAGCCTGATCACCGAACGCATTTACCCCAATCGTTTTATGCACGTCCCGGAACTCGGCCGAATGGGTGCCAGTATCTCGATTGAGGGCGCGACTGCGATCGTCAAAGGCGGCACGAAACTTTCCGGCGCGCCGGTGATGGCGAGCGATTTGCGGGCTTCCGCGGCGTTGGTTTTGGCGGGCCTCGTCGCCGACGGCGAAACATGGGTGCAGCGCGTTTACCATCTTGACCGCGGCTATGAAGGTTTTGAAAAAAAACTCGCACGGCTTGGGGCGGACATCGTCCGGCTCGACGATTCGCAAATGCCGCGTTATGACGACTGATTGGCAGGTGGCGGCGACCGCGCTCGCGGCGCAGTTGGCAGATTTCGATTTTTGCGGCGTTCCCGCAGATTTTGACCGCATCGGCATCGCCTGTTCCGGCGGGGCGGATTCGCTCTGCGCGCTGCTGCTCACCTGGGCGGTGTTCCCGCGGGAACGTAAAAAAATGCGCGTCTTGCATTTTAACCACGAAAGTCGCGGCGCGGCGAGCGATGGCGACGAAGCCTTTGTCCGGCAGGTTGCGGCGACGCTGGAACTCGAATTTGTCGCGGGAACGCTGAGCGACTATTGCGGGAACGAACGGGCGAGCGAGGAAATTTACCGGCGCGCGCGACTCAAATTCCTGGCGGAGAATGTCAGGGACGGCGAACGTTGCGTTTTTATCCAAGGACATCAGGCGGACGATGTCGTCGAGACGATGATTATGCGCCTGGCGCGCGGTTCGGGAGCCGGTGGACTTTGCGCTCCGAGACCGTTTTCCAAAATGACAGCGGAGGGAAAAACGTTTTTCCTGCAACGACCGCTTTTGCGTCTCCCAAAATCAAAAATTACGGCGGCGTTGCGCGACTGCGGAATCGCCTGGCGCGAAGACGCGAGCAACAGGGAAGACGATTTCTTCCGAAACCGCGTGCGACATCATGTCGTTCCCGCGCTCAAAAGCGCCATGCCGGAAAATTTCGATCTCTACACCTGTTTTTTGCGTTCCCGCGAAACGCTCCAAAGCGAGGCGGAAGCGCTCGAGGCTGCAGGTTTTGAAAAAGCCGTTCCCGTGGCAAAAAAGATTTTTGAAGCGTTCTGGCGAAAATTTGAGCCGGTCACTTTTGACGCCGCCGCCGGTTTTTGCGGGAACGGAATCCGCGTGGAACCCGTCCGGCTCGATGAAAATCTGCGGGAACGCATTTTTGCCGGAGCGGAACGCCCGGCGGAATACATCTCCGTTCCCGAAAACGCCCGCCTGACGCTGAGACACTGGCTGCCCGGCGACCGGATGCGGACGCTCGGCTCAAAGGGCTCAAAAACGATTGGGGATCTCTTTACGGACAGAAAAATTCCGCGGGAACGGCGGATTTTTGCACCGGTGCTTGTCTGCGGGAACGATATTTTTTGGTGCGCGGGACTGCCGCCGGCACAAAAAGCCGGACTGGATGCGACAACGCGGTTTTGCCTTAAAGTCACGATTTGCGAAAAAATTGCTTGACTGACAGAACGGCAAAGTTCAAAATAAAAAGACAATTAACTTTTTTTTAAGGAAAATCATGTCAGTAGAAATCAAAATCAAAAAGGGCGAGCAAATCGACAAGGCTCTCCGCAAACTGAAGAAAAAACTCGAGACTGAAAACATTCTCCGCGATGTTCGCGCCAAGCGTTATTTTGAAAAACCTTGCGAAGAGCGTCGTCGTAAGAAAAAAGTGCAGGCTTTTTCGAACATGCTTCGTCAACGCTACGAAAACATGTAATTTTTTAAAATTTCATACGGAGATTTTATACAATGTCACAGCACAACAGTTTTAAAAGCGCGGCGGGCGCCTCTTCGACCAACCGCACGGTTCTCAAACGCTTTGAGCGCGTCGAGTTACTCAAGAAACGCGGCCAATGGGACGACAAGCGCACTCGCTTGAGCGGTCTTCCCAAAACCCGCCCGGAAGCGTAATTTTATCGTTAATCCTCAACCGCAACAAGTATCATGTCACGTATTTGCGCCATTACAGGTAAGCGCCCGACAAAGGGACGTTCGATTATTCACAAAGGTCAAAGCAAGAAAAGCGGCGGTATCGGCCTCCAACTCGTCAAACAGACCAAGCGCACTTTCAAACCCAATCTCCAACGCGTTCGCGCCAAATTGCCGGACGGCAGCGTCAAGCGCATTTGGGTTTCCGTCAAGGCACTCAAGGCAGGTTTGGTCGAGAAGGCGTAATCAAAGTTTTCTCAATCAAGTGATCCTTTTGAAAACGCCGCCAGTTTTTTGGCGGTGTTTTTTGTTGAAAAACAACGAGCGACATTATAATTTTAATCATTAACAATTTGAAAAAATGAGCAAAAATCTTTTGAAACTGATTCTTGAAGGCGAGCAGCTTTCGACAGAACAAATGGCGAGTATTTTGGCGACGACTCCGGAGGAGATTGAAAAACAGATGGCGGCTTTGCGGGAACAAAAAATTCTCTTGGGATGGCGTCCGGTGCTCAATCCTTCTTTTGAGGAGGATCAACGTGTCCGTGCGGTGATTGAGCTTAGGGTTTCTCCCGATGTCAGCGGCGGTTTTGACCGCATTGCGGATCGCGTCAGCCAGTTTGACCAGGTGGAATCCTGTTATTTGATGTCCGGCGGTTACGATTTGCTCGTCATTGTCAATGCGGACAATCTTTACAAAGTCGCCAATTTTGTGCACAACCGTCTCGCGCGCATCGACGGCGTGCTTTCGACTTCGACGCATTTCATGTTGCGCGCCTACAAGGAAAGCGGCTTCGCCATTTCCCAACCCGAACATCCTGACCGCCCGGCGGTCTCGCAATAGTCGGCGGATTTTTTTGTTAATATAGAATTGTAGATAAAAATGGACGCTTCTCGTTTTCTTGCCGACCATATTGTCTCTTTGCCCAAGTCGGGAATCCGTGATTTTTTTGCGATTGTTTCGCAGATGAAGGACGCGGTTTCTCTGGGTATCGGCGAACCGGATTTTGTGACGCCGTTTCATATTCGCGATGCTGCTATTATGGCGCTTGAGCGCGGACATACGAGTTATACGGACAATCGCGGTTTGATCCAGTTGCGCCGGGAGATTTCAAAATATGTCGCTGAAAATTTTGCTGCGGAATACGATCCCGAAACGGAGATTATGACGACGGTCGGCGTCTCCGAGGCGATGGACGGCATCATGCGCGCGATTTTGAATCCCGGCGACAAGGTGATTTATCACGAGCCTTGCTATGTTTCCTATGCGCCGTCGATCAAGCTTTGTCATGCCGAGGCCATTCCCGTGGAGACGACCGCCGAGGATAAGTTTGCGATCAATATCGACGCTTTGCGCGCCGCCTGGCAGCCGGGAACAAAGGCTGTCGTTCTCAATTTCCCCACCAATCCGACCGGTGGCACGGCGTCAAAGGAATTGCTCGAAGCGATTGCCAAGTTTGCGATCGAAAAAGATTTGCTGGTGATTTCGGATGAAATTTATTCGGAATTGACGTTTGAGGGTGTGCACACTTCGATTGTCTCGATACCGGGGATGCGGGAACGCACGATTTTCCTGCACGGCTTTTCCAAAGCCTTTGCGATGACGGGTTTCCGTGTCGGCTACGCTTGCGGTCCGGCTCCGATTATCGACGGTTTGCTCAAGGTGCATCAATACGGCATTCTTTGCGCTCCGATTGTTTCGCAGGAAGCGGCGATCGAGGCGCTCAAGAACGGAAAGCCGGCGATGCTTGAAATGCGCGAAAAATATCGGGAACGCCGCGATTTCATTGTGCGGCGTTTTAACGAACTCGGTTTGACTTGCCATTCGCCGCGCGGCTCCTTCTATGCGTTCCCGAATATCACGCGCTCGGGAATGTCTTCGATGGATTTCGCCAAAGGGCTTTTGCAGGCGGAACGCGTCGCCATCGTGCCGGGAACGGCGTTCGGCAAATGCGGCGAAGGTTTTTGCCGCGCCTCGTTTTCGACCTCCTACGCCAATATCGATGAAGCCTGCCGTCGTATCGAGCGCTATTTGAAATCCTTGAAAGTTTAAGCGTTCCCGTCAAGGCGAATGCGCGTTCCCGCCGGATTTAAAAAATTCACGGGAACGCGCTTTTTTTTGCCTTTGCCGGCAGGGACAATTATAATGAACTTGTTATGAATTTTTTTAAACCCCTCGTCTCTTTTCTCGTTCTCGCAATCGCCGTTCCCGTCGTTTTTGCGGCGCGAACCACCAAAGTCGCCTGCGTCGGAGACAGCATCACGTTCGGCTATTTGATCCCGACGCGCGAAACGGAAGCCTATCCGGTCGTTTTGGGCAAATTGTTGGGCGAAAATTATGAAGTGCGCAACTTCGGCAATCCCGGAAAGACCGCCGGCGACTATCCCGGTCAAAACGGCCGTTGGCTCGGAGATAACAAGGAACATAAGGCCTGTGTCGATTTTGAAGCGGACATTGTGATCTCCAACCTCGGCATCAATGACACCGGTCGCTGGTGGGACGCGAAACTTTTTGTGGAGGGTTATGAAAAATTGATCGCCGACTGGCTCGGCGGCAAAAAACCGCGCAAAGGCGTCAAATACCTGATGTGGACGGAACTCGCCCCCGATTTTCGCGGTCCCAAGGACGTCAAAAACTATCCCGGCAATATTTTCAAGGATTTTTCGTTCCCGCCGTCGGATAACGGGACGGCCGCGCGACACAAGGAAATTCACGCCTTGCTCGCCAAGATCGCCAAAAAAACCAACGCCTTCCCGCTCGACGCCTACAAACCGCTCCACAACCATCCCGAAATGTATCTCCCGGACGGCTTGCACCCCAACGCCAAGGGCGCGCGTCGCATGGCGGAATTCACCTTTGCGGCTCTCGTCAAAAACAAGATTATAAAATACAGAGCCGTCGCGCCCAAAATTGTCCTGAACTCCAATCCCCAAGCCGTGGTTTTGGAAAATCCCGGCAAAACAGCCATCTTGCTCGACAATTGTGGGCTCACTTGCGGCAAGGCGAAATTTGTTTTTGAAAACGCCACCGTTCTCGCTCCCGGCGAAAGCATCATGGTCTCATTTTCCGGCAGCACCGATCAAAAGGATCCCGGCTCGCCTTTGGTTTGCAAAGAGCAAAAAACAGACGACGCCGTTTTCGTTCTTCCCAAATATAAATAATGAAAAGTAGCGTTGTATTGCTTTCCGGCGGCTTGGACTCGACGGTGCTTTTGACCAAACTGAAGGCGGAAGGCCGTCGCGTCGTGGCGATGGGCGTCGATTACGGTCAGCGGCATTCGCGGGAAATGGACGCGGCGCGGGCGATTTGCGCGCGCTTGGGCGTGGAATACCGCGTGGCGGATTTGAAATCGCTCGCGGGATTTTTTGGCGGGAACAGTCTGACCGATCACACGCAGGCGGTTTACGAAGGCGATTACGACGAAGAGGGAATGAAAACGACGGTCGTTCCCGCGAGAAACTTGATTTTGATTTCCGTCGCGACCGCTTGGGCGATTTCCCTCAAATGCGATTCCGTCGCTTATGCCGCCCACGGCGGCGACCATGCGATTTATCCCGATTGCCGTCCCGCGTTCGCGGAGGCTCTGGACAAAGTCGTTCAGATTTCCGACTGGCACAAAGTGGTTTTGGAGCGTCCGTTCGTGGCGATGGACAAGGCGCAGATTGTGCGTTTGGGAGCCGAGCTCGGCGCGCCGCTGGAACTTACCTGGTCGTGTTACAAGGGCGGGAACGCGCATTGCGGCAAATGTTCCACTTGCCGGGAACGCCGCGAGGCTTTTCGCGCCGCCGGCGTTCCCGATCCGACACACTACGAGGAGGATTGAAAAATGGAAATTTCTTCAAAGCTTTTTGAACGGGCGCAACGTTTGATCCCGGGCGGGGTCAATTCTCCGGTTCGCGCGTTTCGCAATGTCGGCAGATCTCCGTTTTATACGGAACACGCGGACGGCTGCCGCTTGTTTACGCCCGACGGGAACGAATTTGTCGATTATGTGCTGACATGGGGACCGGCGATTTTTGGTCACAACGATCCCGAAATCCGCGCCGCCGTTCACGCGGCTGTTGACAAAGGGCTCGGCTTCGGCACCAATGCGATCGACGAATTGCGAATGGCGGAACTGATCCGCGAACTCGTTCCCGCGGCGGAAAAAGTCCGTATGACAAATTCCGGCACCGAGGCGACGATGGCGGCGATCCGCCTGGCGCGCGGTTTTACCGGACGCGATGTGATTGTAAAATTTGACGGCTGTTATCACGGGCATGTCGATTCGCTTTTGGTCAAGGCTGGCAGCGGCGCGCTCACGCACGGCAACCCGGACAGCGCCGGCGTTCCCGCGGCTTTTGCGCGGGAGACGATCGTGATCCCCTACAACGATTTTGAAGCGCTCAAAAATGTTTTTACCGCCCGCGGGAACGAGATTGCCGCCGTTATCGTCGAGCCGTTTATGGGCAATGTCGGTTTTGTGATGCCCAAGCCCGGATTTTTGCAGGCTTTGCGCGATTGCACCCGTTCGGCGGGCGCGCTTTTGATTTTTGATGAGGTTATGACCGGTTTTCGCATTTCCATTGCGGGGACGATGGGTATTCACGATGTCCGTCCGGATTTGGTTTGCCTCGGCAAAATTATCGGCGGCGGTTTGCCGGTCGGCGCTTTTGCGGGCAGGGCGGAGATCATGGACTGTCTCGCCCCACTCGGACCGGTTTACCACGCGGGAACGTTTTGCGGCAATCCGATCGTCTTGGCGGCAGGCGTCGCGGCGTTGGAAAAGTTGAAAAAGGCGTCGCCTTACGCTCAAATGCACGCGGCGGGAACGGCAATCTCCGACGCGCTCGAATCGACGGCGCGGGAACGCGGCATCGCGCTCCAGGTCCCGCATTGCGGCGGGATGTTCGCGCTGTTTTTCAACGATGTTCCCGTGACAAACGCCGCAACAGCGATGGCGAGCGACGGCGAAAAAACAAAGCGGCTTTTCAACGAGGCTCTCGACAACGGCGTTTTTCTGCCGCCGTCGCCGTTTGAATCCTGTTTTTTGAGCAGCGCCCACGACGGGAACGCGATCGAAAAGACAATCCGGGTGCTCTGTGACGCCCTCAGACGGCTTTAAAAAACAATCCAAAGAATTCCTTGCCCGCCTCCGGTCAAATTTTTAGAATGGTGATATGCAGACGCTTCAGAACACTTATTTTGCCGTTGCGATAGTTTTTGCGCTTGTGGCGGCAATCTTTTTTTGCGGGAACGAGCGTGTCAAAAAATTTTGTTTGGGCTTGCCGCGTTCGGATTTTGCGGGAAGATTTTTGTGGGCTGCCGCTCTCGTGTGGTTTTTTTATCATCTTTACACGCTCGATGAAGTTGATTTCGCGGGATTCCCGCGCTGGCCGGTCATTGTCGTCTTTATGGCGGCGGGAACGCTGGCGTTCAAATATTTGTCAGATTTGCTGAGTCTGCGCGCCTTGGCGGTTCTGACGCTTTTTGGAGCCAACGAACTCTTGAAAATCGGTTATACCTTTGTGCCTTATTCGCGGGTTTTGGCGGGAACGGTCTATCTCTTTGTCATCGCGGCGCTTTTTGTCGGCGCCTCGCCGTATTTGTTGCGCAACTGGCTGACCTGGTCCTTCGGAACGCGCGGCCATCGTTTTGTCGCGGGAACGCTGTTCGCGCTCCTGGCGCTCGCCAACGCCGCACAGGGCGCCTATTTGTTTTGGATTATCTGACGCAAAAAATCTCATGCTTTCGCCTCATCCTGTTCTAATGCTCATCTCGGGTCCTGCCGGCAGCGGCAAGACAACGCTTTGCGATCGTTTGACGGCGGCGTTCCCGCAAGAAATCGCCCGCGCGGTCACTTGCACGACACGGGCGCCCCGCGGGAACGAAAAAGACGGCGTCGATTATTTTTTCCTGAGCCGCGAAGCTTTTGAGGCGGGCATTGCCGCCGGTGATTTTTTGGAACACGCCCACGTCCATTCCAATCTCTATGGCGTGCGGCGCGCGCAGGTGCGGGAACGCCTCGAAGCCGGCAAAAACGTTATCGTCAATCTCGATGTGCAGGGCGCGGCGACATTGCGAAAAGTCGCAGCGGGCGACGCAAGCCTCCGTTCGGCACTGGTTTCCGTTTTTGTAATGCCGCCGAGCGTCGAAGAACTTCGTTCCCGCCTCACAGGACGCGCGACCGACGCCGCGGATGAAATCGAGCGGCGGATGAAAGTCGCGCTCGAGGAAATGCGCCGTGCGGAGGAATTTGATTTTTGTTTGGTGTCAGGCGACCGCGAATCCGATTTCAAACGGATCTGCGCGATTTACGAAGCCGCCAAAATGAGAGTCGCCCGCTGATGCGCCGCAAGCAAAGCTCCCGTTTTAAACTCGCCCCCGCGATGAAAGTCGCAATGGGCGATTTTTTGTCCTATCTCGATCTCGAACGCGGGCTTTCCAAAAACACCCATTGCTCCTACGAAAAAGATTTGCTCGAATTTGGCGATTTTGTCTGCAAAAAACAGATTGCCGACTGGACGGACGTGCAGGCGGAACATGTTTCCGAATGGCTCGCCCGTCTCAATGCCGACGGCATCTCCGCCCGCAGCGTCGCCCGAAAATTGTCGGCGCTTCATCTTTTGGCAAAATGGTTGGTCGTCGAAGGGCAGCGCGCGGATGATTTTTGCGAAATCGTCTCGCGGCCGACAATCGGCAAAAGCGTTCCCGAGGCGCCGACCGAAGAGGAAATCACCCGGCTGCTCGACGCTCCCGTTCCCGCGACTCCCCAAGGCCTTCGGGATCGGGCGATGCTCGAACTGATGTATAGTTCCGGTTTGCGCGCCAGCGAAATCTGCGGGCTCGAACTCCAATCGCTCAACCTCGAAGACGGCGTTATCCTCGTGCACGGCAAAGGCAATAAAGAACGTCTTGTTCCCGTCGGCAAAAGTGCCGTCAAAGCCCTCACCAATTACCTTTATGACGAGGGCGGCCGCCAAAAACTCGTCAAGGCGAAAACAGGCAGCGCCGTTTTCCTCAGCCAGTGGGGAAGGGCGATTTCGCGAAAAATGCTTTGGGTGCTCGTGCAAGAATGGACAACGCGCGCGGGAATCACAAAAAAAATCCATCCGCACGAACTCCGCCACGCCTTCGCGACCCATCTGCTCGCCCACGGCGCGGACTTGCGTTCGATTCAGGAAATGCTCGGACACGCCAATATCTCAACGACGGAAATCTACACCGCCGTCGCCAAAACCCGCCTTATCGGCGAGCACGCCCGCACCCATCCCTTGGAGCGAAAACCCAAGTCCTGAACTTTTGCGGGAACGGCAAAAACCTCGTTCCCGCGAGTGAAAAATCCCATTCCCGTCTGTTCAGACGATGAGAAGTCTGGCGGGAACGGCGATTTGCCCAAAAAGTTTGATGATGGCGTCGTTGGCCATAAGAAGGCAGCCGTGGGAATTGGGCGTGCCGAGTTTGGCTTCCTGGTTGGTGCCGTGAATATAGACATAGCGTTCGAAGGTATCGACGTTCCCGCCGCGATTGTGTCCCGCCTCTTCGCCCGTAAGCCGCAAAATTCTCGAAGTGATCAAATTGCAGTCCGGCTTGTTTTTGAGCCATTCGCTAAAATGAATTCCCGTCGGGCACCGGGCGACAAAAACCGTTCCCGCGGGAACGCCTTCGCCGATTTTTTCGATAACGCTGAAAAGTCCGTCCGGTGTGCCGAGCGAATCCTTGACGCAGGACGGCGCCGCGCGCGAAGTCGAGATCGGAAAGTCGCAAACGACGTTCCCGTCGCGCAGATACGCCATCCGCTGGTGGCGAATGCTGGCGAGCAAAACATCGCGCGTCAAAGGGATGCCATATTCTTCGCATTTGCTTTTGAGTTGCAAAAATAGTATAGTCGTATCAAATGGCATCATATAAATTAGGTATTGTAGGCGTCACAGGCGCTGTCGGTCAAGAAATTCTTTCGTTGCTCGCGGCACGAAATTTTTCGATTTCAGAAATCCGCCTCATGGCGTCTGCCCGTTCTGCGGGAACGCCGATTGAGTTTGGCGGCAAAATCCACACGGTGATCGAAGCGACTCCCGAAGCTTTTGAAGGGCTCGATTTTGCCATCTTTTCCGCCGGAGGCGACATCTCCCGCGCGCTCGCTCCCGAAGCGGTCAAGCGCGGCTGCATCGTTATCGACAACAGCTCGGCGTTCCGTATGAATCCCGAGGTCCCGCTTGTTGTTCCCGAAATCAACGCGCATGCGCTCAAAAATCACAAAGGCATCATCGCCAATCCCAATTGTTCGACGGCGATCGCGTTGATGGGACTTTATCCGCTGCACAAGGCTTTCGGCCTCAAACGCTTTTTTGCCTCCACTTATCAGGCTGTCTCCGGCACGGGCGCCAAGGCGATGGCGGAACTCAAGCAGCAAGTTTTCGCCTGGACAAAAAACGAGGCAATCGAACACAACGTCTATCCGCATCAGATCGCGTTCAATGTTTTGCCGCATGTCGATTCCTTCCTCGATACGGGTTATACCAAGGAGGAGATGAAGATGCTCAACGAAGGCAGAAAAATTTTGGAACTGCCCGAACTCGTTGCGACCTGCACCTGCGTTCGCGTTCCCGTCATGCGCGCACACTCGATTTCCATCGACGCCGAGTTTGAACGTCCGGTCGATCTCGCGGTCGCCCGCAAAGCCATCGAAGACTTTTCGGGCGCCGAGCTCAAGGACGATCCCGCCAACAAGATTTACCCGATGCCGCTCGATTATCAGGGCAAGGTGAAATGCGGCGTCGGCCGTATTCGCAAAAATATCGCGTTTGACAACGGACTCGCGCTTTGGGTCGCCGGCGACCAGCTTTGGAAAGGTGCCGCCCTCAACGCGATCCAGATCGCCGAGGAAATGGACCGTCAGGGGATTTTGAAAAAATAGTTTTTCGCCGTTCCCGTAAAAACGCGTTCCCGTGAGTCTCGCGGGAACGCATTTTTTTTGCCGGCGGCGGGAACGCGTTTTCGCCGTTAAAGATTTTTGCTTTATCCGTTTGGGGCGATTGGGTAAAATGGTAAGAAATTATGTCTGAAAATCAAGACACGGAAGAACTTAAAGCGATGTTAGCGGAATTGAAGACGCTTGCGGATTCGGGAGACGCCGAAGCCCAGGCGGTGCTCGCCGAATGCTATTTCAAAGGCTGGGGATTTGAAAAAAATATTGCCGCCGGAACAGAATATTTCGAAAAGGCAGAGGCACAAAATTTCGATTTTGACGAAACCGTTTATACCTTTGTCGCACAAAATTATTGCGCGCTCAAACGCTACGAGCCCGCTGCCCGCCTGTTTGAAAAATCCATCGAATTGGGCGATGCGGACGCTTATTTCGGCTTGGGCAAACTTTATCTTCTCGGACTCGGCGTCGGGCAGAATCCGGCAAAGGCCTTCGATTGTTTTAAAAACGCCTACGATTTCGGTTTCAAAACCCCGGAGCTCCTCTGCCTGCTCGGCGAAGCCTATCTCGACGGCACGGGAACGCCAAAAAATCCGCGCCTCGCGATTCAGTTTTTTGAACGCGCCTCCTCCGACAGTTATCTCGAGGCGGATTACCAGCTCGCATATATTTATTATAATGGGATTCTCGGCGAAACGGATTACGCGCGCGCCACACGCTATTTCGAAAAAATCCAGCATATCGCCTGCGACAAAGACGAAAAAATAAGCGCCGCACTCAACGAATGCCGCCAAAAAACACTTTCAAAAAAATCAAAACAAAAACAGCACCCGCCCGCTAAAAACGAAAATCCCGTTCCCGCGGAAGCCGTTCCCGCGAGTGAGGAAGTTTCCGTTCCCGCGGAAGCCGTTCCCG
>JAILGB010000009.1 GCA_024697185.1 Opitutales bacterium
GACGGGCAATGGAATTTTGCAACGGGACAGACTCAAAAATACACTTTTACGGGAAGTCTTGAAAATTATTCCGGTAATTTTTCAATGTCGAATGCCGGGTCGGGTAACGGTGGTTCGCGTTTGCAGTTTGGGAACGGTGGCACGCTCTCTTCGGGAACGAATGCGATTTCCGGCACGGGTTCGATAAGTGTCAACGCGAACACGAGCTTGATCTATAACTACGCATCGGGCGATTTGACGATCGGCAACAGCTCGATTACGGCAAACGGTGGCTTGACCTTCCAAGGCGGTGCGAATTACACTTTGAACGCGGCGACGACAGCCAACAATTTGACGGTTTCGGCGGGCTCGTTGGCGGTCGGCAATACGACTTCCGTCACGGGAACGTTGACCAATTCCGCGGCGCTGACGGTCAACAGTGGCACGCTCACTGCGGGAACGGTAAATTCCACGGGAACGCTGACGCTTGGCGGCGGCTCGCTTAGCGCGACAACATTGACTTCGTCGTCGATAACGGTTAACAGCGGCACGCTCACGGCGGGAACGCTGACCTCCACGGGAACGATCACCAATGCGGGAACGATCGATCTCAGCACGACATCGGTGACGCTTTCGAGCGCCATTACAAACACGGGAACGGTGACGGTCAACACGGGAACGATTTTTGAACTTTCAAATCTGACGGTTTCGGAAAATGCTTACACGGTGATTTCGGGCGGCACGGTCGCAAACTGGAGCGCTTTGACCAAGGCAAACTTCCTCCTCGACGGGATTGCTCTCGGCGGCCGCCAGACGATTGACGTCAGCACCGCCGGCGTGGTGACGATTATCGGCGATGCGCCTCAAAACATGGTCTGGTCGGGCGCGCAGTCCACCGTGTGGGATTATTCGACGGCAAACTGGACTTTGGGAGATGCCGCGGGTCTTTTCAACAGCCAAGACAATGCGATTTTCGGCAAGGCGGACGCTCGGGCGGTTTTGGCGGAATCCATTTTGGCGGGAACGATGACCGTGACGGCAAATACCACTGTGACGGCAAGCGACACGCATACATTGACGGCAAAATCCTTGTCGCTCAGCAATAATGCAAAATTGTCTCTTGACGGCACGGTAATTTTTGAGGCGGCGACGATTGAGTCGGGCGCAACGCTTGCCAGTAGTGGCACGACAACATTTAGCGGCACCAATACGATTAACGGCGCTTTGGATATCGTTGCGGGAACGACGACGCTCAATCTTGAAACCACTACGGGAACGATGACGGCGACGGTGGCGGAGGGCGCGACACTCGACCTCGGCACCGCGACCACCAATGGCGCGACTCTCAACAGTGCGGTTTCCGGTGCGGGAACGCTGAAAATCGCTTATACGAACAGCAGCCATAATTTTATTTTCGGCAACGGCTCCCTGAGCAATTTCACGGGAACGCTTGATTACACAGGCAACTTTGATTTGTCAAACGCTAGCGCGACAAAAATCAATGCCGGCGCCACTCTCAAATTTTCCTCAAATGCCGGCTCGACCAACAGCATGTGGTCTTACAACGCCACAACAATTGCGCAAAATGTTTTGCTCGGGAACGCCTATGTCCTTTCCGCTTCAAACGGCGGACTTACTTTTGGCGGAGATGTGACAGCGCTTGCAGCGGTAACGGCGAGAACAAATATTACCTTTAACGGGAATACGCGGTTTGACAACAAGTTGACGCTTGAATCCGGGACGACGACGATTAACGGCGCGTCAAATGTTTTTGGCGGGATTTCCGTTACGGGCAGCTCGGTATTGGTCTTTAATGCGGATACGACGATTAACGGGGCTTTTTCTTCCACAGATAACTCAGGGGATTCCCGTTCGGTTACAATCAAGGAAGGTGTGACGGTAGAGACAAATTCCTTTAACAATAATTATGGTCTCGGAACTCTGGCGATTTCGGGACAATTGAATGTTTCCGGGGCTATGTCATTATCTACCGGCTCTCGGACAAATGCGATCAAGGGTCCGGGAACACTCCAGGTCGGCGGAAGTATTACGGCGGCAAATTACGGGACGTATAATTTTACGGACGGTCTCACCATTAGCGCCGCGGCTTTGGAGAGCCATGGTCCCGCGACGGTTAATGTCGGTGACGGAACAAATGCAACGTTGTTCACCGTCGGCAGACTTGAGTATGGCGATAACAACGGTCAGGCGACCAGTGCGCTCAATGTCAACGCTAATGCCGTTTTGAAGGTTACGAGTTCGGCGGATGATAGTAGCTACAAAAGCACGGCTTTTCTTTTGGGCGAATGGAATTGTGATTCTACTCTTACGGTAGCGGGAACAGTGCTTGCGGAAAATGCGAAGTTGCGTTTGGGCGATTCTGGCGCGACGGTGACGCTTAACGAGGGTGGCAAACTTGCGTTTAAGGGCGTTGGTTATGCTGCTAAAACCGGCACAAGAGGGACAAGTTCCTTTACGTTAAACTTGAATTCGGGTTCGACTTTGGTGCTCGGCGAGAGTGGTCTTGTTGCCGAAAAAACCACTACCACCGTCAATTTGAAGGGCGGCACGGTCGGTATGTCTGCGGACACGACGATTTCCGCTCCGCTGACGCTCGCGGCGGGAACAAATACAAGTTTCCAGACTCAAAAATATGCGTATTCGGATTTTGACATTGCTCTCAACGCCTCGGACACGACCGGCGGGGCAATGACGGTTTCCGGCGTTATTTCCGGTGACGGTGCATTGACCAAAATCGGTGTCGGCACTTTGACGCTCTCGGGAGCGAACACCTACACGGGTGGCACAACGATTTCCGGCGGAACTTTGGTCGCGGCAAATGCTTCGGCGTTTGGCACGGGAACGGTAAATGTTCAGGCGAATGCGTCTTTGTCGGGCAATGTGACAGTCGGGTCTTTGACGACGGCGGCACACGCGATTTTGGATTTTGGCACGGCATCGACGGAGACGGCGATGATTACCGCGACGGGAACGATAACTCTGGACGCGGGAACGATTTTCGCCTTTGATCATTCGGTCGAGTCGGGCACTTATAAATTGTTGACGGCTGGCACATTTGCCGGTGCGGATGTGAGCACTTTGGGTATCGCCAATATTTCGTTGGCAGGCAGAGTTTCGTCCGCAACATTTACAGTCGTGGACGGCACGCTTTTGCTGAACTTGGCTAAAAACGCCTCCTATACCGACCTCGTGTGGGCGGGAGATCCGGAAGGAGCGAACTGGAACAAAACAGAAACCAACTGGACGAGCGCATCGGCGGGAACGGATCCGGTTGCGTTCTCCAACGGCGACTCGGTGACATTTAATACGACGGAGTTTGCCACTGTAGTGATTGCGGAGGATGTCAATCCTTTGGCGGTCACGCTTAACGGTGAAAATGTTCTTTTTTACGGAACAGGCGCGGAGACGGTCGATACTACCGATTTGACGGTAAATAATGCGTTGATGACGATGAATGCAGCTCTTAGGGTTTCCGGAACGGCGACATTTTCGGGCGTTGGCGGCTCCACGATCATGGGCGATTTTTATTCGACGGGAACGGTCAATGTTTCTGCAGATGCAACGTTTACCGGCAATGTCATTAATATCGCAGACCTGAATCTTACGGCGGGAACGCTGGAAATTGGCGGTCCCGAAAACAGTGCCGCGGCAGTTGTTACAAACTTGACGGTCAGCGGCGGTGCGTTTTCGACATCGACTTTCCGTTCGATTGAGGTGGAAACACTGACGGTCAGTGGCGGCACGGCGACGATTGCGGGACCGGCCAACGCTTTGGGCACAACGACGATCGCGAGCGGTGCGGAGCTGTCCGTTACCGCGGGCTCGACGAGCGCGGCGCTGACGCCGAATGTGTCTTTGGGAACGATTTCTGTCAGAGGCGGCAGACTTAATCTGACGCAGTTTGACGACACGGCTCTCTCTACGATAAATCTCGAAGGCGGCACGCTCGCCTATACGGGACCGGATGTCTCTACAGGGCATAAGACGCTTGCCACCAATGCCAATATCTATGTCAAAGCAAACACGACGGTAGAGGCGACGACCAACCGGATGTGTTTTATCGGTAGCGGCTATGACACGATCAACTGGGCGTTTACCGAGGGCGCGACTTTGACGAAGACGGGCGCGGGAACGCTGTATTTGATCCACGGCGTAACGAGCACGACGGGGCTCGGTGATATTGTTGTCAGCGAGGGCGGATTCCAACTTCATCAAAACGATGCGGGATCTGCGTCTTCCTTCAATATCCACAATTTGACGTTCAACGGCTCCTTGTTCTGGCAGTCGCCGAATTCCTCGTTGACGCTCGCGGGCGATTTGACGATTTCTGCGGGAACCTCGACATTCAAGGGCACGACGACGGTTGCGGGAGCGACGACGGTTACGGGCGGCACCGCTATTTTGGATGGCACGACGACGCTCAACGGCGCGGTCGATGTCCGTGGCGGCACGCTCAAATTGGCCCGCAATATTTCCGGCGCGTCGAGTGTCCGTCTCTCGGGCGGTCAGTTATCGGTCGGCAACGAGGCGGCGCTGGCATTGAACGCGCTGACGATTGATATTGCGCTTTCGGAAAGCTATCTGCATGACGGCGGCAAGATTGCGATCTTGGGCTATGAAGGTTCGACATTTGCGTCGGGAACGACGATTAACATTTCTAAACTGGAAACCTATATTCCCGATGAGACGGCGGGCGCCCAGCTCGTCTTCTCGATCGCGGACGCCCATTTGCGTTCCTTGGTGACGACTTCGATGCTGACCTATGCTCCGGAATGGTCGTCGCTCTGGTCCGGCGTCTATGATGCGGCGACGGGCAATCTCACTTTGAGTTTTGTCGGATCGCATCGTGTTTTGACCTGGAACGGCGGCGCGACGGGCACATGGGATACGGCAACGGCAATCTGGACTCCGGAGGGCGCGAGCAGCGATGTGGCGTTCTTGGCGGGCGACTTGGCGGTCTTTAATACGGCGGACGCCGTTGTGACCTTGGGCGAGGCGATTCGCGCGCAGCGGATAACGGTTTCGGAGTCGGTGGAAATCAAAAATTCCGGCACGAACACTTACGCTTTGACGGCGAATGCGGGCGTTTCCATTGCGGCAGACAAGGCTTTAAAGTTGACGGATGTCGTCTTGACGGGAACGGTCACGGGCGATGGTAAACTTATTATAAATAATGCCGCGGCGCAGACGATTGACACGGTCAATATGCTGACCGGCGCCGTCGCGCTTGAAAAACAGGGCGCGGGCGATCTCACGGTCTCCAAGGCTCAAAGTTATACGGGCGGCACGACGCTCTCGGCGGGAACGCTCAAATTGAGCAACGCCACGGGCTTGGGCACGGGAACGGTGACTTTTGCCGGCGGCAATTTGAGTTGGCAGGGCACGACGGGCACGGTGGCAAATCAGATTGCAGCCGCTGACGGAGTGACGGCGACGGTCGAAGTCGCCAAGATGACGGGAACGCTGACTTTGTCCGATATCGCCGCCGGTGTGGCGATGGAAAAGACGGGCTCGGGCGTGCTGACGGTCACGACGGCAAACGATTTGGGCGCTTTGACGCTCTCGGCGGGAACGGTGACGCGCAGTTATGACGCCGCCGGCACCGGTTTGGGCTGGACGACGGTCAATGCCGCGGCGGGAACGACTTTAAATGTCAGCTCTGCGGGCAACCGTTCGGGCATCGTTCTTGGAAGCGGCTTTGCGGGAACGCTCGCAGTCGCGGGAACGGGCACGGGAACGGTGGATTTCGCCTTGGCGGACTCCCAGTCTCTCTCCGCTGCGACAATCACGGTGGCGACAAATACCCGTTTGGTCGGCGGCAGCAGCTTGGCGCTCGATAGCGTCACGGTCAGCGGTGCAGGCTCATTGGATCAGTCCGGATTGACATTGACGGGCAACAACACGCTCGGTGTCGCAGTCACGGGAACGGGAGCTGTCGGCGTTTCTTCGGGAACGACACGCTTCGGCTCGACCTTGGGCGCCGGCAATATGACGGTGGCAGAGGGCGCAGCGGCGACGGTTGCGGGTGCGACGACGCTCACGGGACAGCTTTCCAACAGCGGCACGGCGACCTTCTCCGGCGCGCTTTCGGCGGACAGCATTGTGACGGCAGCCGATTCGCAAACGACGGTTACGGGCGCGGCAACACTCACGGGACAGGTTGCCAACAGCGGCACGATCGCTTTCGGCAACACGCTCTCGGCGGACAGCATGGATCTGTCGGCAGGCTCGACAACTTCGGTTACGGGCGCGGCAACGATTGCGGGAACGGTTGACCTTAACGGCACGGCGACTTTCGATGATACGCTCTCGGCAAATTATTTGAGTGTGAGCGGCGAGACCGCTTCGCTTACGGTTGCGGGCGCGGTGACGGTCACGGAAGATATCGCGACGGGCGCCGCCACGGTGCAGTTCGACGACGCGGTTTCTGCCCAAAATCTCGGTTTTGGTGTGGATGGCGCAGGCTCGGTGACGATCGCTTCGACGCTTGATTTGACAAACTCTTTGTCTGTCAACGGCGAATTGTCCGTCAGCGGTGCGGCAACAATCGGCAATTTGTTAGATAGTCGTGGCACCAGCACTTTTGACAGCACGCTCAGCGCAGGACGCATTTCTGTCACGGGAACGTCCCTTGAGGTCGCAGGCGCGGTAACGGTCACGGGAACGCTCAGCAACAGCGCTGTGGCGACCTTCGGTGACACGCTCTCTGTCGGCAGTTTGACGGCGGACACGACATCGACGACAACGGTCGCGGGTGCGGTGACGGTCGAAGAAACGCTTAGAAATGACGGCGCGATGACGCTTTCCTCCACGCTTGACACGGTTAATTTGTCTCTCGAAGCACCAACGGGAACGCTGACTTTGGGCGGTGCAACGACGGTTTCGGGCAATCTTACCGGAGCGGGCTCGATTGTCGCGGGAACGACGGATTTGACGTTCGGTCTCGCCGGTGACGCGAGCGGGTTTGCGGGCAGTATCGGCGCAGCGGACGCGGCGTTCGGCACGGTCAATCTCTCGGGAACGGCAAAAGAATTTGCGGGAACGCTCTACACGGGCGCTCTCAGTGTCACGGCGGATACGACGGTCACGGGAACGGTCAGTGCGGGAACGCTTGCCGTCTCCGGCGCGACATTGACAATCAGCACCGGCACGCTCTCGGATGTGACGACGGTGACGCTTGACAACGGCGGAGTCGCCGGCGCAAGTTTCGCCAACGGCACGACGATCACGGCGGGCGCGGGAACGACGCTTGCGGATGTGACCTTGGAGGCGGGCTCGCTTTTGACGGTCGCGACAGGAGGCACACTTTCCTTGTCGGGCACAAACACGCTCGCGGGACGCATCGAATTGACGAACAATCCCGATCCGGCGGCGGCTGTGATGACGATCGCTTCGGGAACGACGACGATTGACCGCACGACGTTTAATTTCAATTTGAGCGAACTCGAAGAGGCGACCTATCACCTCTTTGATGTTGCGGACGGAGCGACGCTCAGCGGTTGGGATTCCCTCAACAAGAGCAATTTCTATGTCTCCGGCGTGGCGGTGACGGACACACACATCAAACTCAACCTGACGACAGCCGGCGATGTCACGATGTATGTCGATGAGCATGCCGACCTGCTTTATGCGGGTTCGGGCGACTGGGAAATCAAGAAGGAAGGCGATACCGCCTGGGTTGATGCCGAAAGCGGTTTCAGCGCGATGTTCTGGCAGCTCGACTATGTGACGTTCGCGACGACGGATGCGCGTCTCGGCGTTGTCGGCGACATCGTCGCGAGCACTGTCACGGTCAACGAAAACGTGACCTTGACGGGACTTGACGATGAGAGCAATTCGCTGACGGTCGTGGGCGCGGTGACGGTTGCCGCGGACAAGGAGCTGATCATTGCGCTTTCTTCGGGAACGACATCGGCGTTCTCGGGAACGGTCAACGGCGGAGGTTCCGGCATCTTTACGGTCAATTACTCGGGCGCGACGGCGATGAACTGGTCGGACGCTTTTGCGGGAACGACCCTGTCAAATGTCGTTTTCAAAAAACAGGGTACGGGCGCGCTGCAAGTCGGCACGAGCGAACTCGCGAATATTTCGAAACTTAACATCGCCAACGGCCAGTTGATCTTTACGGTCGATTCGGACGAGAGTTTCGCAAAGGCGATCAGTGGCAGCGGCACATTGGTGAAATCCGGGACGGGAACGCTGACGATCTCGCGCAACAATTCGACATTCAACGGCAATGTGGAGGTCAAAAACGGCACCTTGACACTGGCGAACGCTTTGGCGATCGGCTCGGCGGCTTTGGCGGTCGATAGCGGAGCGGAGGCGGAACTCGCGATCTCGGAAGGCACGTTCACGAACACGGTTTCCGGCGCAGGAAAACTCTCAGTAAACCCGGGCGCGGGCGACACTTTGACGCTCGACGGTGACGGCAGCGGCTTTACGGGAGCGCTCGCAATCGCGTCGGGAACGGTAAAGTTGGCTTCGGACACTTTGTCGGCTTCGACGATTTCGGTGGCGTCGGGAGCGATCTTGGAGATGGACCGCCCGACGGTGGCTTCAACTTTGACCGGCGCGGGAACGCTCAATCTGCTCGGCGACACGCTCATCACCTTGACCGGCGATGTCGGCACCTTTGCGGGAACAATCAATGTCGGTAACGGCGTCAGGAGCGGCATTCTCTCTCTGGACCGCTCCATTGCGGCGGCGATCAATGTCCGGGAAAATTCTTCCTTGCTCCTGGATGTCGCCGACGGCCCTGTGCTCAATCTGACAAAGACGCTCACGGCAACGGCGAGCTCCGCGCTCACAAAAACCGGCGCGGGAACGGCTTATCTGTCGGCGCAGGACAATTCCCTCCAAGTCAATACGATTGAGGTCGGGCAGGGCACCTTGCGCGTTCGCGGCGCAAACGCGATCGGCAACGACGATGTGATTGTCGCTGTTGCGGCGGGCGCGACATTCGACTTTGTCTCAGGCTCGACAATCCCGTTGTCGGCGGCTCCGCTGGCGGCTCCGACGATCCCGACGGCGACAGACATCCTGCCGTATGACATCACGGGCGCGGGCGAACTGCTCGTTTCCGGCGGCGGCGTCACCGCTTTGACGGGCAGCAACGACAGCACCGGCGGCATTCGCGTTGTCGGAGGCTCGACTATTCTCACGACAACGATGGACAATGTCGGCACGGGAGCGGTCAGCCTCGTAAACGGCACCTGGTATGCACAGCATGATGTCGTCGTCGGCGAAGTCAACAATGTGACGGGCGTCAGCACGGTCACGATGGGAGCGACATCGCAACTGGTCGTCGGTGCGGCAAGTTTCACGGGAACGACTTTGAACGACGTCCAAATCAATGCCGCGGGAACGGAAATCAGTATCGACATTTCGTCCCTGAGCGATCTGAACACGGTTCACGCTACCGGCGGAACGATCAATTTTGCGGGAACGATCAATATCACAAGCAGTTCCGGCATCGATCTCAACGGACAGGTGATCACGCTCTTTAGCGACACGGTCACGATCGCGGGAACGCCGTCGATTGTTGTCAACGGCAATACGGGCTATTCCTTAGTCTCCAACGGCGCCAACCTCGTCCTTTCGATGAGCGCGGTCGTCGAAAGCTTCAATTTCGGCTATTCCTCGATGGTCGCGATGAATCGTGACGCGTTCCGCCAAAACGAACGCGCGCTCCACAACCGCATGGAAAACCGCCGTTTTGAGACCCGCGATCTCGGCAATACGGAGTTCTTCGTTCAAATGCAGGGCTCCAAGGTTGACAACGGCAACGACAGTTCCAAGAGCGGCCGCTTTGACTATTCGACTTACGGCGCCTTTGTCGGCGGCGATACGCGACTTTCCGCGAGAACGCTTGTCGGACTTGCGCTTGGCTACGATCACGGCAAGGCGGATATTCACGGCAATCAGGGCGATATCGAAATGGACAACTACAATATGACGGCGTTCCTGTCGCAGTTGCTCGGCGATTATTGCTACGTCGAAGGCGGATTGACGATGGGCATGGCCTCGTATGAGCTTGCGCGCCGTTCGACAAACACTTCCGAGACGATCAGCGGCTACAACGCCGGCGCCTTCGCGCGCGTCGGATCGCTGGTGCCGATGAGCGATTCGCTGTCGCTTCTGCCTTACTTGGGACTCGCCGCGTATTATACAAAGACGGAGGATTTCAAAGACGGCGTTTATGATGTGGATTCGTCGGACGCTGTCAGCCTGCAGGGAAAAGTCGGTGCGTCGCTGCGCTATGATTTTTCAATGCTCAGCTCTTACAAGTCGAGCGTCACCCTGGACGTCGCCTATGTCCATGAGTTTGGCGATGACAAACTCAAGAGCGAGGGCACAATGGGCACGACAGGCTTCAGCCGCAAGGAAGTCATCGACAACGACAACTATCTCAGCGTCGGCGTCGAACTCAGCACCGGATTCACCTCCGGAGCGTCGGCTTACATGGGCTATTCCGCCGACATCGGCGAAGACACCGTCCATCACGCCAACGTCGGTTTGCGCTACAAATTCTAAGACCGGCGATAAAAAAAAGACACGTTCCCGCGATTTTGCGGGAACGTGATTTTTTTGCCATAATCAAATTTCAGTGTATAACTTTGAAAACATAAAACTCCGCTTCGGTCCGCGTGAACTGTTTAAGGATATCACGGGAACGATCGGCGCGCGGGAACGCATCGGGCTCGTCGGGCAAAACGGCGCGGGAAAATCGACCCTGCTCAAAATCATCGCGGGAACGCAAGATTATGACGCGGGAACGATCACTGCCGCCAAGGCCGCAAGCATCGCCTATTTGCCCCAGGACGGCATCGAGTGCGCGGGAACGACACTCTACGGAGAGGTTGAAAAAGCCTTTGACGACGTCCTCTCGCTCCAAGACAAGATCGCCGCGGAGGAAAAATCCCTGCAGTCTCTGACCGCGGGAACGCCGGACTATCTCGACAAACTGGCGCTCATCAACGAATGGGAAGAACGGCTCGAACACGCGGAAGCCTCAAAAATGCGTTCCCGGATCGAGAGCGTTTTGCTGGGACTCGGTTTTAAAATCGAAGATATGACGCGCGACACGGGCGAGTTTTCTGGCGGTTGGCAGATGCGAATCGCCTTGGCGAAACTCTTGCTGCGGGAACCCTCCATCCTGCTGCTCGACGAACCGACCAACCACCTCGACGTCGAATCACAGGACTGGCTCGAAAACTGGCTCAAACGCTATGCGGGCAGCGTTGTCATCGTCTCGCACGACCGGGCTTTCCTGGATACGATTTGCACGCGGATTTTCGCCCTCGAAAACGGCAGACTCGACACTTACGAGGGAAACTATTCCTATTACGAAAAAACCTCGCGGGAACGCCGGGAGGCTCTGCGCCACGCGGCGGAAAACCAGGCGCGGGAAATCGCCAAGACGGAGGATTTTATCGAACGCTTCCGCTACAAGGCGAGCAAGGCGGCACAAGTGCAGTCACGCATCAAACAGCTCGACAAAGTCGAACGCATTTATTTTGAAGAGGAAAACAACGACGAAATCGAATTCTCGTTCCCGCCCGGCATCCAAAGCGGGCAAAAAGTCGTGACATTGGCGGGAGTGGCAAAATCTTACGGAACGCTCAAGGTTTTTAATAAAGTCGATTTGCAGATCGAACGTGGCGAACGCATCGCGGTCGTCGGAGTCAACGGCGCCGGCAAGTCCACATTGATCCGGATGCTCTCCGGAGAGGAAGTCCTCAGCGCGGGAACGCGGACGGTCGGCAACAATGTCGTCATCTCCTATTTCGCCCAACATCAGGCAAAAGAACTCGATCCGACAAAAACCGTTCTCGAAACCGTCAACGATGTCGCCGTCGGTTTGGGCAACACAAAATTGCGTTCCCTTCTCGGCGCGTTTTTGTTCCGCGGGGAAGACGTCTTCAAACCCGTAAATGTTTTGTCCGGCGGCGAAAAAAATCGGCTGGCGCTCGCCAAAATGCTTTTGCGACCTTTCAATTTCCTGATCCTCGACGAACCGACAAACCACCTCGATATGCGCTCAAAAGACGTGCTCTGCCGCGCACTCAAGGAATACGCGGGAACGGTAATCGTCGTCTCGCACGACCGCGCGTTTTTGGACCCGCTCGTCAACAAGGTGATCGAAGTGCGCAACGGCGGAATCCGCGTATTTAGCGGGAACGTCTCCTATTATCTCGAAAAAACAAAAGACGAGCGCGTCAGCGTTCCCGCCGTCGAAAAACGTCGCGAAGACAACGGAAAAACGGGAACGGCAGTTTCCGCAAAAGACAAACGCCGCGCCGTCGCCGAACGCAGCAAGGCCCTGGCGCCACTCAAAAAAGAACTCAAATCCGTCGAGGAAAAAATCGCAAGCCTCGAAGCCGAACAGGCGGAGATCGAAACCGCGATGGCAAATCCGGATTTTTACAGCCGCGGCGAAGCGACAAAAAAAGAGATGTTGCGCTACGAAACGCTAAAAGCAGAAATCGCCGAACTCTATGAACGCTGGGAACAGATTTCCCTCTCGCTCGAAGCCTAATCCTCGTTCCCGCGGGAACGTTTTTTGCGGGAACGCGGAGACGGGAACGGGAATAGCGTGCCGCGGGAACGGGAAAAGTGCTTGACTTGGGGAGGGTTTTTGAGGATACTGAATGAGGTTTCCGGCAACCCCGCCGGAATAGCGATTTGTTAAAAACAATAGAGACAGGTGATTTATGTCTGATCCGGATTTTCATCCGAGGACTCCGTTCCCGGGGACATGGGTTCCGACGGGCAACGTTCCCGCAAATCCGCTCCAGTGGTCCTCCGAAATATAGAAACAACGGTGAATATTTATGGTAGATATTCAAATGAAGTTGTTAAAAAACATGAAGAATATCATTTAAATTTATGGTTAAACACATTTTATAATTTTGAATCAGTAGTTTTGGGGGTAGCTTTTAAGATTGTTTATGTAAAAATTAAAATGAAAAAGTTTATTTTAATTTTATTTTTGTTGATGACAAATTTTTTATTTGCCATAGAATTTTCTATCGATAATCACAGTGTTTACGGATCTGATTTGTATCAAAAATTAAAGAATTTGTCACAAGATGGTTTTTTTTCAAAGGACGGGAGAAATGCTTTTGAAAGAAAACATTTTTCTGAGGAAAATCCGTATTTTTGGAATCCGTTAATTTTTAGTAATTTATTTACATTAAATTTACAACGTCTTCCTGATCTTCAAGAAGATTGTTTTCAAATTTATTTTATCCCTTATCAAAAATCGCTGGCATTATCGTTCCCGGATTTAAAATTAAGGTATTTTGAATTTGAAAAATCAGGCAATTGGGGCTGGGGGACAGGATTGGGAGTTGGTAATAGAAAAATTATCGAAAAGAAAATAAATGTGACTGAAAAATTAATTTGTCCCGGCGGTTTCAAATCTGATTTTCTATTGGCAGAAGAATTTGATTTTAATGTTGTTCGCGTTTTAACACGATATAATGAGTCGGTTCTAACAATTTCGTTTGATTCCAAAGATGAGGCATTTTTTAGGTTTATAAAATCATTGTATGCGGGAAAAGAATTTAAATTTTTGAATTCTTTTGATTCTTTTCCGGATAATGATTCAATCATTATTGAACTCCAAAAAGATTTGTCCAAAACGGAACGATATATTTTACGTTTTTCAGTTTCAAAGAAAATGATTCCCGAGCAAATACTTTTAAAATATCCGAATTTAAAGTAATCTCATACAAGGAAAGTGTGTATCAAAGTCAAAATGAAGTTTAGATCTTTACTTATTATAATTTTATTTTTAACAAACGTTGTTAGTTTAGGAGCTGAAGAAACCATTTCGCTCTTTAACGCAATATTAAAGAACGATTCTTGTCAAATAGAAGCACTAAAAAATAAAAAGGAATTTTTTAAGGATATTTTCAATGGACGCGCACATTTTGTAGGAAGTGGTCGAGGAGATGTAACAATACAATCTCAAAAAAATTGTACGATTGTAGCAAATTTTTTAATAACCAATACCACGAGTTTAAGGTCTTTATTCTATCATTTATATCCCAATAAA
Source organism: Opitutales bacterium (assembly GCA_024697185.1). Classification (GTDB taxonomy): domain Bacteria; phylum Verrucomicrobiota; class Verrucomicrobiia; order Opitutales; family UBA953; genus Spyradosoma. The sequence goes on from JAILGB010000009.1 coordinate 14,063, forward strand.
TGGAATATAACACAACCAGGGTGGATGTTTTTAAATTGGACACAAAAATATAACAGGGAAGAAGAATATCATTGTAAGTATAATTCGAGGATATAAAAATATTAAATGTCAGATAAAAATAATTTTAGGAATTTTTGTTCGTTCGTTAAAATATTTCTTATAGGATTTATTTTAATTTTGAATTTGAGCCCGCTTACGCTTCAACAAGATAAGGTTTATTTTAATAGGACAACATATCTTTTACAATTTGAATCGGGCGATTTTTATCTTTGTTCCAACATTAACGACAATATATTTGAAGGTATTATTACGGATATTTTTTATGAAAAAAAAGAAGCAAAAATATATTCAAATATAATTAAAAATTATCGTGCAGAAAAAGATGGGATATATTGTTACGATTTAAACACAGAAAAAACAAAATTTTTAAATGAGGAAAACCGGACAAAACTAATTCCTGTGGAACAATTTTTTGATTATGAATTAAAAAACCAAAATGAAACATTGTTTTTTGTTTTCAATGCATGGTTATTAATTTGTTTTGTTTCATTTAAACGTCGCTTCCTGTTATGATACAAAAAACACCAGCAATTAACCAAGATGATAACTTACGAGTCTTCGCGTGACTTGCCGGTGGAAATCGCTTATAATGACAGCGTGAGCACCCTTCTCGCAAAACGTAATTATTCTTACGACTCGCTCGGGCGTGTTGTCTCGCGCACGCAGACGCGCGGCGCGGGATCGCCATGGGCAGATGCGTTCGGGCATAATTCCCGCTCGGAACTCACTTCCGCGACTCTCGGGAACGACAATTTTGTTTGGCGAATATATAATGAAGATCTTATGGATGAAAAACAAGAGGAACTTGATATAGTCGAATCGAAGATTTTTAATGCAAAGAAGGAGTTAGACAAATGTATAAAAAAATAATCATACTTTTTTCTTTTTTAATTTTAGCGGTTTTCGGTTGCTTGTATTATTGTTTTTTTCATATGACTTATGTTGAAACAAGAGAGATGTTTCAATTTAGTTTTGATGAATACTCGGATGAGTATTACAAACAGTGCTATAAACCATATATCAAGGAAGTATATGCACGATTTATAAGTCAAGAATCAAAATATACGGAATCGATGGGTTACCCTGTGAAATTTAAACTTAAAGAGTCCAACCCTTTCTTCAGCACACACCATTCCGTTGAGGGATTCTGTATTTCGGTTGAATATCCGACGACTCTATATAATTCCGTCTATGGTTCGTTTCACGAATATATTTTGACACTCGAAAGACTAAGCGATTTTTTTGAGGGGGAATTACGGCTTTTATGGTCGTTGGGCGTATATCCGTTTGTCGTTCCGATAGATCCTGCCGAGGAACCTTCACTTTATTTTTTGCCAACTCGTGAGGATTGGAATCTTGCGCCCAAGAGATAATCTTGTCAAAACGTCAACAAACACACATCGTGACTTGCCGACAGAAATCGCTTATAATGGCAGCGTGAGCAAGCTCCTCGCAAAACGGAATTATTCTTACGATTCGCTTGGGCGTGTCGTCTCGCGCACGCAGACACGCGGGAACGCTGCGTCTTGCTTTTCAATTGCTAAAAATGGCGGGAACGCATAAAATTGAAAACATGGAAGAAACCGCCGTCCCAGAAACACCGCAAAACGAGCAGGGGAATTCCGTTCCTGCGGAATCCGTCGATGTGATTGAGTATAAAATTACGCCCAATCGTCTGACGACATATGTTCATTATCGGCAGTTTTGGCCGGTTTTGATTGTGATGTTTGTGGTGCTGACGACGATTTTTTGCGTTTGTGACAAATGGCTCTGGCCGTTAGTTTTGCTTTCGCTTGCCGTTTTTTTCGGGCTTTATAGCATTTCCACCCGCATCGCTGCTCAACGGATTGCTTCGACAAAATACACGCGCAACGGCAACACGATTTCCGCCTCCAATACTTATTTCGGTTTTTATTCCAAAAAGGCTATTGAGTTGGAGCAGGTTTCGCGTATTTCGCTGATTCAGACGCCGCTGATGAAATTTTGTGATGTTTGGGCGATCGAGTTTATGACGACCGCCAATACGCGTGTGCAGATCTATGGCATCAAAGGTGCTGCGGATGTGCATCGCCAACTGGTGGAGGCGCGCGCCGTCGCTCTTGCGGCGATTCATCACAAGTAAAATGAATATTTTGGAATTTGACGATCTTTCCGTTTCTCGGGGCGGAAAGATTATTTTTGATGAAATATCTCTGTCTGTCGGGCAGGGGGAAAACACGGTGATTCTCGGTCCCAACGGTGCCGGCAAATCCACCTTGCTCAAGTTGCTGACGCGGGAACTTTATCCTTTGTATGTTCCCGGCAAAACGCCGATCAGGATTTTTGGCGAAAGCGTTTGGGATGTTCGCGAATTGCGTTCCCGCCTCGGGATTGTTTCCAATGATTTTCAAAATCGTTTTCCTGCGGAGCTCAGTGGCGCGGACTTGGTGGCGTCCGGACTGTTTAACACGATCGGGCTTGGCGCGGATTCGCGTTTGAGTGCGCGTCATCGTGCGATTGTCGCCGATTGTATGGAAGGGCTCGGTGTCGGGCATTTGGCAAAACGTTCTTTCGGTTCGTGTTCGACGGGTGAACAGCGCCGTTTGATTTTGGCGCGCACTTTAGTCAACAGGCCGGAGGCGCTCGTGCTCGATGAACCGACAAGCGGGCTCGATCTGCGCGCGTCGATTGTCTATGTCAAAATTTTGCGGGAGCTTATGCGGGCGGGAACGACGGTTATTCTGGTCACGCACAATCTTAATGAAATTACGCCGGAAATCTCCCGCGCCGTTTTGTTGAAATCCGGAAAAATCCTGGCGACGGGAACGCCGGCGAAAACGCTTTCTTCGCAGTCCTTGTCGCGCCTTTTCGATTTGCCGCTCCGGCTGAGCCGTTCCCGCGGATTTTACAATGTCGTTCCCGCGGAATAAAACAGTTTTTTACAATGGCACTGACGGCGGAGGCTGCATTAAAACAATATTTCGGCTTTGCGAAATTTCGCAATCCGCAGGATCGCATTATCGCTTCGATTTTGTCGGGGCGCGACACGATGGCGATCATGCCGACGGGTGGCGGCAAATCGCTTTGCTATCAGTTGCCGGCGATGATTTTGCCGCATTTGACGATTGTCGTTTCGCCGTTGATCGCGCTGATGAAGGACCAGGTGGATTCGCTTCGCGCGAAGGGCGTTCCCGCGGCGAGTCTCAACGGTCTGCAGTCGCTTGCGGAGCAGGATGACGTTTTTAACGGATTGCGCAGCGGACGTTATAAAATCGTCTATATCGCGCCGGAGCGTTTTCGCGCCGAACGTTTTGTGCGCTTGGTCTCGGAGCTCGAAGTCTCGCTGTTCGCCATTGATGAAGCGCACTGTCTCTCGCAGTGGGGGCACGATTTTCGTCCCGACTATCTGCGTTTGGGCGAAGTCCTCCGGCATTTTCGTTCCCGCCCGGTCGTCGCGGCTTTTACGGCGACGGCAACGCCGGAAGTGCGCGAGGATATTTTAAAAACCTTGCGTTTGCACGATGAAAAAATTTTTATCTCCGGCTTCGCCCGCGAGAATCTGTCTTTTAACATCATGAAGTTTTCGGCGCGCGCCAGCGCCAAGGTGACGGAGCAAAAGTTGCAGCGGCTGATCGACATCATCGACACCTACAAGACGGGCATCGTCTATTGTGCGACGCGCAAGAGTGTTGAAAAAGTCTATGAAAATCTGCAGGCCAACGATGTCAGCGCCATTATGTATCATGCGGGGATGAGCGATGCGGAGCGCACGGCGGCGCAGGAAGAGTTTATGGAAGGCCGCGGCGATGTCGTCGTGGCGACAAATGCGTTCGGGATGGGCATCGACCGCAGCGATATTCGTTTTGTGGTGCATTATGAAATGCCCGGCAGTATCGAGGCTTATTATCAGGAGGCGGGGCGTGCGGGGCGCGACGGCAAGCCCGCCGTCTGCGAACTTTTTTACAACTATGCCGACAGCGGCACTCAGGGATTTTTTATCGAAGGCGCCAATCCGAGCAAGGGTTTGATTCAGTTGACCTATCGCATTTTGCAGGATCTTTGCGGGAACGGCAATTCGGTTTCCTGTTCGCTCGACAGCATCGCCGACGCCGTCAATGCCGACCGTCACCGCTATTCGTTTTTGGAGGCGGTCACGCCGTCGCGTTTTTCGCGTTCCCGCGGGAACGGCGACAACAAAGTCAATCCGATGGCGGTTTCGACGGCGGTGGGAATTTTGAACCGCTACGGCTATATCGATCGCATCACCATTCCCGGACAGCGCGTGCGGGAGACAAGAATCTGCAATCCCGATGTCGGCGCGCGCGATTTGAAGATTTCGTGGGAACAACTCAAGGAGAAGCGGGAACGCGATTTGAACAAGTTGCAAAAACTGATCGATCTGCTTTCTGACGACGGTCTTTGCCGGCAAGAGGCGATTTTGCGCTATTTTGGCGATCCCGAGGCTGTCCCTTGCGGCAAATGCGATGTTTGCCGGCGTTTGGGGATCAGCGCTCAAAAAAGTGTTCCCGAGCTTTTGGATGTTCCGCGGGAACTCGATCCCGAGGAGTTGCTGATGGTGCAAAAGATTTTGAGCTGCGTCGCGCGCCTGTCAGTTCGCGGGAACGACCGCGATGAGTGGAAACCGCGTTTTGGCGAAAAACGCGTTGTTGAAGTCCTGACGGGCTCGAAAGCGAAAGCTGTGCTCGACAATCATCTCGATCAGGTTTCGACCTACGGGATCCTCCGCAAGGAAGGCCGTTCCCATATCGAAGCCGTCATGAAGGCGTTGATGGATGCGGGCGCACTTGATTATGAGACCGTTGAAAAAAAAGCGACCGGGGAAATTTTTAAACTCTGCCGTCTGACACCGCGCGGTTCGCGCATTATGCGCGGCGAGGAAAGCGTCAAACTTGTCTGGCCCGGCATCTTGAAAAAAACGGAAGCGGAGCAAAATCCCGGCGCTGTCGCCGTTGTCAGCCAACGGCAAGTCGTTATCGCGGGAACGAAGAAAAAACCGACTTATTCCAAGGCGGAAAAAGAATTGCTGGGCGGGATCGCCAAAAGCAAAAAGAAAAAAAGCGGCAGGAAATTTTCAGAAATGCCGGAATGGCTGCGAAAGAAAATCCGTTCCCAATATGTTTGGCGGAAAAAGAAATAGCCGTTCCCGCGCTTTTTATTGTTTCATAATTTCCGCGGGCGCGCGTCCTTCGGCGATGAGGTTTTTCATTTTTTTCATCGTCGGTGCGACGTGGTTAAAAAACATTTTGTAGGCGCTGCAAAGATAGTTGAGTCCCGGTTCGCCGTCGGGTGAAAACATGAAGCGGTGTTTGGGGCATTCGCCGTGGCATGCGAAGCGGACGTTGCATTTGCGGCAGACGCGTGGCAGGGCGTTTTTTTTGATTTCGCCGAAGGCTTTCATTTTTTGCGTTCCCGCGAGATCGCCGAGATGGTCGCCGTTGAGGAGGTTGCCGAGTTTGTATTTCGGGTAAACGAAGTGGTCGCAGGCGTAGATGTCGCCGTTGTGTTCGAGGGCGAGCGCCTGTCCGCAGGTTTCGTTAAAGACGCAGAGACCGGGCGGGAGTCCGCACCAGGCGCAGAGGGCGACATCAAAAATCTGAACGAAGGTTTCTCCGACATCGCGTTTGATCCATGTGTCGTAGATGTCGCAGAGAAATTTTCCGTAGTCCTCCGGCATCACGGACCAGGGTGTGACGATCTGTCCGCCGAGTTTGCCGCCGGCGAGATCGGGAGACTGAGCAAAGCGCATCGGGGCGTCTTCGGGGGCGGCGGGTCGTTCGACGAGCGGCAAAAACTGTATGAAGCGGCTGCCAATCCCGCGGAGAAATTCGTAAACCTCGAGCGGTTTGCGGACATTGTGCGCGCCGACGACGGAGAGGGTGTTAAAATTGACGTTGTGGCGTTGGAGGGCTTCGATGCCCGCCATTACTTTTTGCCAGCTGGGTTCGCCGTTGCGGGAACGGCGGTTCGCGTCGTGACAGTCCTGGGGGCCGTCGATGCTGATGCCGACCAGGAAATCGTTTTTTGCCAAAAAATCGCACCAGCGGTCGTCGAGGAGTGTTCCGTTTGTCTGCAGGGCGTTTTCGACTTTTTTTTGCGTTCCCGCGATGTATTTTTCCTGCAGCCGGAGGATTTTTTCAAAAAACTCGAGTCCCAGCAAAGTCGGTTCGCCGCCTTGCCAGCAAAATTGGACAATGGGGGCGTCCTGTTCTTGAATGTATTGCCGGATAAAGAGTTCGAGGACTTCGTCGCTCATGCGGGAAAGGGGCGTTCCCGCGTAGAGAGCCTGTTTTTCGAGATAATAGCAATAGCGGCAGTTGAGATTGCAAGTCGCGCCGATCGGCTTGCACATGACATTGAAGGCTTTCATCGTTTGGCGGCGTTTTTCTGTTCGACGACCGTTTCGCAGCGTTTGAGGATGTCTTCGGAGCCGGAATATTTGTAGTCATCGACCAAGACAAAGCGGTGCGGGGCGTCTGGGGATGTTTTGTAGATGATTTTTGCGATGCCTTTTTTGTCCCATCGCGCTTTGTCAAATCCGATGACGTCCTTGTATTTGACGGTGGTCAGTGTGGCAAAGGGCGCGAGGCGGTCTGTGATGCCGGTAAAAGATTCCTCATCGTTTTTGATCTTGCGCAGCGAATCCCGCAGGACAAAGAGCAGGAAAAGAACGGCGGCGCACAAAACGCCACAGCCCCATTTAAACTGTCCTTCGATGTTTTTCAGATGGTCGGGAAGATCGTTTTTTTCGAGCGGATATTTGTTTTCATCTGCGATTTTTATCCACGCGCTCTCGAGGGCGACGGGATCGTCCGGATAAGTTTTTTCAAGATTTTCGCGGGCGATAAAAATGGCGTTGTCGCGCGGATAAGTGACAAGTCCATCGTAAAAAAACCATGCCGAGGAACCCAGCAGGAAGAAGAAAATGAGGCCCATCCGGTTGAGCCATTCGCGAGAAATTTTGTAGGTTTGCATAGGGGGATTAGAAATCGAAATCGTTTTCGTCGGCGTTCCCGTCGCTTTGTTTTGGCGTTCCCGTCTTTGCTTCGAGGAGGGCGGCGGCGTTGCGCTGAATGCCCTGGCTGCAAATTTCGGATGCGGGATTCAGTTTTTGCGCATCGAGATAGTGTTTGAGGGCGAGGGCAAAATTTTTCTGCTCTTCCTCTTGGGCGGCCTTTGTGAGCATGCGGGAATAGTCGGCGACCAGCGGCACGAGTCGCGCTTTTGCCATGACGACTTCGCTGTCTTCGGGATTGATGGCTTCGGCTTTTGCGAGCAAATCCCAGGCGAGGTATTCGTTGCGTGCGGCGATTTGCGCCTGGACTTGGTTAAGGACCATTCCGACGGCGGCGACTTCGCTGATGATTTTTTCGAGTTTTTCGCGCCGTTCGGCATCGCCCATGAGCGCGGCTGTAAATTCGATGCGTCTGTCGAAGATTTCGCGTTTTTTGTCTTCTTCGACCATGCGGTCAAACTCCGGTGCGAGTTTGGAGAGGATGTTGCCTTGTTTTAGGATGTCGTCGAGCAGTTCTTTGATTTCGGGATTTTGCGGCCAGTATTTGCTGGCGAGCAGGATTGTCTCCTGGACGCTGTTGATGGCTTCGTTCATCGCCTCATCGCTTCCTTGTTTCGCCGCCATCATGAAGGCGGCCTTGGCTCGCATGATTTCCAGCGAACTCGCCTGTTTGGCGGCGCGGAGTTTGCCGCGGACTTCGGCTTCGGGGAAGTCGGGCGCGATCTGTTTGATTTTTCCCAAAGAAATTTCAATGGCGTCGAGTTCCCGCGTTTCGCTTTCTTTCGCCAATTCCTGGCAGAGGAGCCAGAGTTCGAGAAATTCCTGTTTTTGTTCGGTGGGGTAAAAGATGACGGGATCCAGGTGTTCGCCGATAACGAAGGCGTTGAGGACTTGGCGGAATGCGTGGTATTTTTTGCCGCTGTTATAAAAAGCTTCGGCGCTCCGGATATATTTGTTCGTTTCGCCTTTGGCTTCGTTCAGCATACTTTCGACGGTCTCGATCGAGGCTGCAAAATTGGAGATGGGGAGGTATTCTTTGATCTCTTTTTTGCCGATTTCCTGACCGCGCGCGTTGGCGCTGAAGATGGCGTTGTAAAAACGCTGTGCGAGAACGGCGTGGCGGTAGCGGAGTTCCGCTGTGTATTGGGCGATGGAGCTTTGGAATTCAAGTTCCGATTTTTTTTCGAGGGCGAAGCGTTCCGCCTTTGTCGCTTTCATCGCAGCCTCGGTTGCGACGAGGTCTTGCAACATATAGGTTTGTTGCAAAGTCGGGGCGACGGTGCCGGGGGAAGGATTTTTGATCTTGGCACTTTTGCTGCCGTTGCTCCCTTCGCGAAAATTGGCTTTGCCCATATCTACTTTCTCCTTATAGCGGCGGGAATTTTCTTTGGCGTCGAGCTTGTTGCGGAGTTCCTCTTTTGAGTTTTGCAGTGCGCCGTAGTGGAGTTTCAGTTCGTTGGCGGAAATGCTGTTGAGGTAGGCTTTGTAGGCGACGTTGGCGATGTTGATGGATTGTCCGCCGTCGATGTCGTTAAAATCCGCGAGTTCCCGGACTTTGTCGATGGCTTCGAGGATACGTTTGTTCCGGTCCCGTGTTTTGACGCCGCGCATATCGAGCATTCGGGAAACCTCGTTGTAGATTTTTTCGTATTCTGCGGCATCGTCAGTCGGGGCTGGCGTGGAGAGATAGTGTTCAAAGCGTTCTCTGAAAACGACATTGTCTTCGATTCTGAAAATCTTGCCTTTCCAGCGCAATGTTCCGTCGGAGGGGTTGAGCATATCGTTTTCGAGATCGAAGATTTGTTCGATGCCGCCGTCGAAGGAAATGTTTTTGGGGTCTTGGCTGTTTCCTTTGACGGAGACATTGCCCGTCTTGTTGTTTTGCGTCTGCGGCTGCTGCTGTTGCTGAGGATTGTTGTCGTCGGCAAAAACGAAGGGGCTTAGCGCCAGGAGGAAAAAGACTGCGGGGATGGAGGCTTTCATGGCTTAAAATTTTTGAATGGATTGGACGGTGATCGTCGAGGTTTCATCGACGGAAACGGTCATTGCCATGCGTTGTCCGACTTCGATGTTGGACGCTTTGCCGGCGGGAACGAAGACGGGCAGCAACGCTTCGTCTTTGGAGAGAACGACGACGGAGAGGACTCTGCCGTTTGCGTTTTGCGCCAGTTGTTTTTCGACGGCGGCGTTAAGCGAATAGGTGTTCCCGCGGAGCGCCAGCGGATTTTTTGAATATTTTTCCGCCGGGAACGCCGGAAGGTTTTCGTTGTTGGAACTGCGTGAAATCAAAAGAAAACTTGCGCCGATGATAATGATGAGGGGCAGGGCGAATGCGGCGATTGTGGGAGCGAGATTTTTTTTCATAAGTCAAAATAAAGGATTTTGGCGGTGGCTCCGCGGGAACGTTTTTTCTTACTTGGCGAAAAACTTTCGGGCGTTTTCGAGATCTTCGATTGTGTCGATGGAGACCGGGTGATAGTCTGTTTCGACGGTTTGGAAGCTCATGCCGCGATCGATAAAACGGAGTTGTTCGAGGGATTCGAGGGTTTCGAGCTCGGTGACGGGCATCGTCGGATGTTTTTCGAGTGTCGCGCGGGCGTAGCCGTAAACGCCGATGTGGGACCACCATGTTTTGCCGCTTTCAAGCCATTTTTCTACGGGAACGCCACGGAGATGCGGCACTGCGGAGCGCGAAAAATAAATGGCGCGCCCGTCGCTCCCGCGAACGACTTTGACGACATTGGGGTTTGTCAGTTTTGCGGGATCGGTGATTTTGGCGACGGCGGTGACGAGTTCGCATTGGGTTTCCGCCCAGCGATCGACGAGCGCGTCGAGCAGATTGACATCGATAAAGGGTTCGTCGCCTTGAACGTTCAGGAAAAATTCGCCGGGCAGATTTGCCATGACGGAGGCGAGGCGTTCCGTTCCCGAGCGGCATTCGGGCGAAGTCATGATGACCTCGGCGCCGAAAGCTGTCGCGACATCGCGGACTTGTTCGGTGTCGGCGAGCAGGACGATTTTGCCGGCGTTTTTCATATTTTGGACTTTTCCCCAAACATGTTGGACGACAGGTTTGCCGCCGAGGTCGAGGAGGACTTTGCCGGGAAGACGCGTTGAGCCTAAGCGGGCGGGAATTGCGATAGTTGCTTTTGCCATAGTCAGGAGGGGGTAGGGGATAAAATTTTTAGATTTTGAGTTTTTGTGAAAGTTCGTTGGCTTGTTCGAGATTGTCGAGCAGATCCGCGATCGGATCCCAGTGTCCCGACAAAAGAACGGTTTTTGTCGAAGCGGGCAAGTGGGCGGGAACGCAGATTTCGCCGCAACGGACGCATTCGTTTTGGACATCGGCCTCAATCGTTTCGCCGGGATGGGCGGCGATCCATTGTGAGAGCGTCGCCAGATCTTCCGCGCTTGCCGTCAGACAGGCGATGCCGATGGCTGTGGCGTTGCCGAAAAAGATTTCCGCAAACGATCCCGCGACGATTGCGCGGATACCGTGGTGCTTGAGGGCCTGCGGAGCGTGTTCGCGGGAACTCCCGCATCCGAAATTCATCCCGGAGATCAAAATGCCTGCGCCTTTGGCGGCGGGCGCGTCAAAAGGATGCCCTTTGAGACTGCCGTCTTCATTGAAGCGTTCGTCATGAAAAGCGTGGGCTCCGAGAGAGGCGAAGGTTAGACTTTTTAAAAATCTTGCCGGGATAATGCGGTCGGTGTCGATATCATCGCCGGGAACGACGACGGGAACGGCTTTTACGGAGTAAATTTTTTCTAATGCCATATATTGCTATTCTAAAAGTTGCGCGCGTGACTCGCAACGCAAATGAAGTCGCGGGAACGCCGTTTTTGCAAAATCCCCGTTCCCGAAAAAAAATCGTTCCCGTGAGACTTTCTCGCGGGAACGATTTTGTATTGCCGGTTTGAAGCGACTATTTTTGCTTGATCTCAACAATGTCGTGAGGAGCGGATTCGCGCTGTCCCGCCGAGGTGACGCGGATAAAGCGGGCGTTTTTGCGCAACGCCGGCAAATCGGCGGCGCCGAGATAGCCGAGACCGCTTTGAACTCCGCCGGCAAGGGTGGTGAGCACCTGGTCAACACTGCCGGAAACTTCCTTGAGGGCTTCGACGCCTTCGGGAGCGACCTTGGTGACCTTGCTGTTGCGCAGGTCGTGGCCGTAGCGGGCTGCGGAACCGTGACGCATCGCTTCCATGGAGCCCATGCCGCGATATTCTTTGTAGAGTTTGCCGTTGATTTCCATAATTTTGCCGGGGGCTTCTTTGCAGCCCGCCAGCATGCCGCCGAGCATCACGCAATCTGCCTGGGTGAGGGCCTTGACGATGTCGCCCGATTTGGTGATACCGCCATCGGCGATGATGCGCACGCCCTTGGCTTTGCCGGCTTGGGCGGAAACATAGAGGGCAGTCAATTGGGGGATGCCGACACCGGCGACGATGCGGGTCGAACAGATGGAGCCGGGACCTTGACCGATTTTGACGGAGTCGGCTCCCGCGTCGGCGAGAAACTCGACGCCCTCGGCGCTGGTGACGTTGCCGGCGATGATGGTGAGTTCTTTGAAATGCTGGCGAACGAAACGGACGCATTCGCCGACGCCGGCGGAGTGTCCGTGCGCCGTGGAGATGATGACGGCGTCAACGCCGGCTGCGACGAGGTTCGAGACATGTTCGTTGAGGGCGTCATAGTTGACCTTGCCGTCCGGGTAACGGGGCACGGCGACGGATGCGCCGCAGCGGAGACGAAAACTTTCGTCGCGGCTCGGACGGATGGCGTCCGTTGTGATTTCGTCGCGGATGTGTTCGACGTCCGAGAGACAAAAAAGTCCTTTCAGATAATTGTTGTCATCCACGACGAGAAGCTTGTTGGTGCCGATGTGGTCGAGGAAAATGCGGTCTGCCGTCGCGATCGGATCGTTGCCGAGTTCTTTTTCATTGATGGTCAAGACCTGGTCGCGCGGGATCATGACGTCGGCGACTTTGCGGTCGGCGTGACGGTTTTTGACAACGCCGCCGCGGACGAGACCGAGGAGCCTGCCTTCTTTGTCGATGACGGGGAAGGATGAAAAACCGTAGCCGTTGCGGTCGATGATCTCGATGACGTCACCGATCGTGAGGTCGGCGGTGATGGTCGCCGGATGGCGATTCATGCCGTGAATGTAGGTTTTGACTTTGCAGACTTCGGTGATCTGGTCGGCAAACGACATATTGTAGTGGATCATGCCGATCCCGCCGTGTAATGCCATCGCGATCGCCATTGAAGATTCGGTGACGGTGTCCATGTCCGCGGACATGATCGGAATGGAGAGATTGATCTTGTCCGAAATGCTGGTCGCGAGACTCGTCATCCGGGGCAGGACGTCCGAAAAGCATGTGGCGAGGGACACATCGTCATAAGTGAGACCGACGCCGGCGTTGGCGGCGAAAAAGTCATCGGAGTTTTTGTAAAAATCGCTGTCTATGGTTTTCATGGTTGCAACAGTTAAATTTACTCTACTATGATAGTGCCCTCCCGATTTTTTTTCAATGATTTTTTTGTGAGGACTTTGGATTTTTTCTTTATTTAAAAAACTTGAGCCGTTATAATGGTTTGCGCAACGACTGGACAAATGGAAGCGGCGAACGAAACGAAAACACCCCCGCAAGCGGCGATCCCGCCGATCTCGGGACAGGAACTTGACAATGCTGTGGCGTCTTGGTTGCGTTTTCCCCTGATCGCCCTGGTGGTGATGATGCATATCAGCTTTTTCTACCATTTTTCGGGCGAGTATTCGCCGTGGTTTAAGAGCCTTGACATCTGGAGTTCGCGAATCGACGCCTACCCGATCGCCTTGACGGTCATCCGGCTTTTGCAAAATGTGGTGACCTGCGTGGCGATCCCGTTGTTTTTGTTTATCTCGGGTTATTTTTATTTTAGCAACATCGGTCGTCTGACGCCGTCGGTTTGGCTGGCAAAGACCAATCGCCGTCTCGCCTCGCTTGTGCTTCCGTATTTTGTCTGGAACATTTTGGCGTTCGCCCAGATTTATGTTTTTTGGCACGTTTTGGGGCATGAGGACACATTTATGGATTGGGCGGTCTCGTTTAACGGCGGGAATGCGTCGGATTATGTCGGCCGCGGTTCGGTTTTGGGCAGTTTTGCCTTTATCGTCGCCGGCGGAACGATTTCTCCAGGCGATGTTTTGCCGCGTCCGCTCTTTGAGCAGTTTTGGTTTATACGGGATCTGTTTGTCTTTTGTCTTTTTTCGCCCGTGTTCTGGTTTTTGTTAAAGCGCAAATGGGTGGGAACGCTTGTGGTTGCGGTCTCGCTGCTTGCGATTTCGTTTTTGGATCGCGGCGGCAGTCTTTTCACTTTGAAGAATCTTTTTTTTGAGTCTGTCTTTTTCGGGATAGGTGCGTTTTTGGCGATTCATAAAATTTCATTTTCGGACATCAGTCTTCCCGTGCGCTGGTGGGTTTTGGGGATTTATGCCGGTCTTGTTTTTATAGATTTCAATTGGGATGTCTGGCAGTTTCCGCCGTCGTGGGGCTTGGCTCACAACGCCGTCCATGTTTCCGGGATTGTTTTCGGCTCGCTGACGATTCTCGCCTGGATCGCCCAAGGGCTCAAGGTCGGGGAGCTGTTGCCGCATAAATTTTTGGCGGGAGCGACATTTTTTGTTTTTTGTTCGCAGACGGTGGGCAGCCGGATTTTTGAAGTGACGATTTGGAGACTTTTGCCGGAGCAGAGCGAGTTTGAGATTTTTGTCGGTTTTATCTTTTTTACCGCCTTCGTTTTGGCGTTCAGCGTGACGCTTTTTTGGATTTTGAGACGTTTTGCGCCGATAGGCTTGCTCCCGCTCAGCGGCGGCAGAAAATAGCGGGAACGGCGTTCCCGATTATTTTTTGCTTGCGCGCCCGATTTTTTTTATAATGCTTTTTAGCAGTTATGAAAAATCTTGAAGCTTTGATCAAAACGGTGGAAAGGCTTCGCGCTCCCGGCGGTTGTCCGTGGGACCGCGAACAGACGCACGCCTCCATTTGCAAATGTCTCGTCGAGGAGACGGCGGAATTTATTGAAACGGTCGATCTCAACGAGGACGCCCACATGTGTGAAGAGCTCGGGGATTTGCTTTTGCAAGTTTTGATGCACGCCCAAATCGCCAAAGAACGCGGGGCTTTTACGCTTGAAGATGTCGCCGCATACATCAACGACAAGATGATTCGTCGCCATCCGCATGTTTTCGGGAACGTCAAAGCGGAAACTTCGGACGCCGTCCTTGTCAATTGGGATAAGATTAAGGCCAAGGAAAAAAATCTGTCGTCCAAAAAACCGTCCAGTGAAATTTTCAAGGATCTCCCCAAGACGCTCAACAATATTTTGAAGGCGGACGCCGTGTGGAAGACCGTTGTCAAAAAAGAGCTCGATCCCGCGCCCGTTGTCGACAAGGCAGCAATCTCCCAAGCCGCGGGAACGATTTCCGGCGAGGAAGCCGGTAAAAAACTTTTTGAAATTATCGCCGCCTGCCGTCAGGCAAAAATCGATCCCGACGAAGCCCTGCGGCAGTATTCGCGCAAAGTTTGCGACGCCTGTGAAAAAAATCACGGGAAATAGTCTCGCGGGAACGCGCTTTTCGTCTTTTGATTTGCCCGCGGGAACGCGATTGATTAGAATAATGCTTGAGGAATTATGAGTAAAGAATTACGTGTTCTTCTTTTAGGAAATGGCGGGCGCGAGCATGCGATTTTGAAGGCGTGCAAAGCCAGTCCGCTCGTCAAGTCGGTGACGGTCGCTCCCGGCAACGGCGGGATGGAGCAGGAGGCGATTTGTTTTTCAGAAGTCCGCGCGGACGATGTCCAAGAAGTCGTGCATCTGGCGCAACGTTTGGAAGCGAATCTGGTGATCGTCGGCCCTGAAGCTCCCTTGGCGGCGGGCGTCGTCGATGCGCTTCGCGCCGTCGGGATTCCGGTTTACGGCCCCGACAAGCAGGCGGCGCGCCTTGAGGCCAGCAAGACTTTTACAAAGGATTTTCTGATGCGCCACAATATTCCGACGGCGCGCGGCTATCGCTTTGACAATGCCAAGGCGGCGGTGGCGTTTTTGGAAGAGCGGGAACAGTTCCCGGTCGTCTTGAAGGCGGACGGTTTGGCGGCGGGCAAGGGCGTCATCATCGCCCAAGACTGCGACGAAGCCTGCGACACGGCAAAGGAAATGCTCGGCGGCAAGTTTGGCAGAGCCTCGTCGGAAATCCTGATTGAAGATTTTATGTCGGGCGAAGAAGCCTCGATCATGCTGATGGTGGACGGCGAGCGTTTTGTGATGCTGTCGCCCTCTCAGGACCACAAGCGCATCAACGACAACGACGAAGGTCCCAATACCGGAGGCATGGGCGCCTACGCTCCCGCGGCGGTGGTCACTCCCGAGCTCAAGCAGACCATTATCGACACGTTGGTGAAACCGACTTTGGCGGGGCTCGTCGCGGACGGCATCCATTATTCGGGAACGCTGTATATCGGCATCATGATCACGGCGGAAGGCCCCAAAGTCGTCGAGTTTAATGTGAGATTCGGCGATCCCGAGTGCCAGGTGCTCCTGCCGCAACTCAAAACCGATCCCGTGGAATTGATGTATGCTTGCGCGACGGGAACGCTCGATCCGACAAAGGTGGAATTTAATGACGGCTATTCCGCAATCGTCGTCCTGACGGCGGCGGGTTATCCGGGAACACCTCGCAAGGGCGACAAAGTCACGATTCCTGAAAATCTTCCTAAGGGCGTCGATGTCATTCACAGCGGCACACAAAGTGACGATTCCGGCGATATTTTAAGTTCCGGAGGTCGCGTACTTGGCGTCCGCGCTCACGCGGGAACGCTTGAAGAAGCGCTTCAAAAGGCTTACGAGGTCGCGGAGAAAATCCATTTTGAAGGCAAACATTTTCGTCGGGACATCGGCGCGCGCCAATTGGCGCGTGATGTTCCTGCAAAATAAAAGGGACGGGGGACAATGGCTCTGGCGATTAGAAATCCAAATTGGCCGGAGGCGGAATGGGATGTCTCGGGCGCATTTTCGTGCGACCGGGAACTCCTTTTGTTTCACGACTTTTTTTCGCAAGTCTATGGCGAGCGGCTTTTGAGCACCGTCCACGGCGCGCCGCTTTGTTTGTGGAACTCCGGAAGAGTTTTGCCGAAACTGATTTGCAGTCCCGAGCAGATGCGCGATGCCGGGTTGGCATACGCCAAGCGCGGGATCCCGATCGATTTGACTTTTTCCAACCATCTGATCAAGGGCGATGCGCTCAAAGACATCACCTGCAACGCGCTTTTGAAATTTGTCGAGCGCAACAATCCCAGCGAAAAAAACGCCGTGATTACAGCCTCGGATGAACTTTACGAGCATATCCGCAAAAATTATCCCCGGCTTAAAAACGTTTCCTCCATCGTCAAGGTCAGCGTTGAGAACGGTCGCGGCAAATTGGATTATTACCGTCGCCTGGCGGAGCGTTATGACAAGGTGATGATTCATCCGGATGACGCGTGGAACTATGATTTGCTCGAACAGTTGGAAGACAAATCGCGCTATGAAATCCTCATCAACGAATATTGTGTTCGCGGCTGCAAAATCCGTCCGCTGCATTATCAGACGCTCTCAAACCTTTCGATAAACTATTTCGGTTACGCCAATTCTAAGTTTGAAGAGCTTTTTGCCAATAACGGCTGTTCCAATTTGAACCATCTGATGACGAGCGAGGATCGCGGGACGGCGGCATGTTCGATAGAGGAGGTCAAAAAGCTCTATGAGATGGGCTTTAGGAAATTTAAATTGCAGGGGCGCGGCTCGATGAATGCGGGCGTGACGATTTTCGATCTCCTGCGCATCGTTTTGCGGGACGACCCGCCTGATGAAAATGTGATGCAACGGATCAAGTTGCAGTTTATTGAAGCCTTGTCAACTTTGGAGCCGGTATAAAATGGGAGAATCTTTTGTCGTATCGAGCGCGAGTTCGATTTTGAAAAACACCGCGGTCCCGCAGCCGGGCGCCGGCGGGAACGCCGCGTCCGCCGCATCGGAATCGGTGCCGTCGATTGATTTTATCGGCAAGTCAACATTTGCCCCCGAAGCCGAGTGGACGGTCGGCGGCGCGTTTATTTACGATGGCGCGATCAAGCAGTTTTGCCGTTATGCCAACAATTTTGTGCCGTCGATGCATTTGAAATGTATTTCGGGCGCTCCCGCGTGCTTGTGGACGCTCGACTGGTTTGCTGCGCGTCCGATGGTTTCGCCGCAAGCGATTGTTTCGACGATTCGCGAACATTTGCAAAACCGCTGCAGTTTCCAACTGGATTTTGACAATCCTCATCTCGTTCCCGCAGATTGTGAGGACGCGATCGGCAATATGCTTTTGCAGGCTTGCACGACTTTGCCGGGCGGAGAGGTTTATATCTGCGTCGCGAGCGAATGCTTGGCAAGCCATGTCCGTTCCCGTTATCCGTCTTTCAAACTGATTGCCGGTGAAAATTACGTCGTTGATAAAAATGCGCGCGGGAACGTCGATTTTTATTTGTCGTCGCTCAAAATTTTTGATCGTGTCGTCGTCCATCCGGAAGATGCGATCGATTTGGATTTTATGAAAAAATTGCTTGCGGCTGGCGTTCCCGCGGAGCGTTTGGAGGTCGTGGTCAACGATACTTGCCTGCGTGCCTGTCCTTGTCGCCGGGAACATTTGAAGGCTTTGTCGGACTTGCGCCGTTCTCCTTATGATGCTTTGCCGCGCCAAGCCCGCCAGACGGCGCTCGCGCAGGCAAAATGCGAAGATGTGACTCCGACGGGACCGCAAACGCCGGGCGAACATGCCGCGATTTTGACGCGAACGGAGATTCGGGCGCTCTATGCTTTGGGAATCCGCCATTTTCGTCTGCAGGCGACAAAACTGCGCAACGAATTGACTTTGAGCTGGCAGATGGGCGAATGGTTTTGCAGCGACGATCCCGCGTTGTGGAACAAGAAGGCGGCGTTTGTCAACGGTGCCGTCGTCAATGTGCTTTTGCCGCAAGCGCCGGTGAAAACGGGATTGGAGCCTTTTGTAAAGCGCAAATATGATTGATACGCATTGCCATCTGGACAGTTTTGTCGCGGCAGGCATTGCGGATGAAGTCGTGGCTCGCGCCCGGGCTGCGGGTGTCGAAAAACTCCTGCTTGCGGGAACGCGCGCGGAGGATTGGCCGCTTTACCGGCAGCTCGCCGGGCGTTTTGCGGGAACGTGTTTTTATGCGGTCGGACTTCATCCGGAATATTGCGAGCGCGATGATTGGCGGGAACAAATCTCACAGTTGCCGGACTTTGTCGCGGGAGCGACGGCGATCGGGGAAATCGGTCTGGATGAACATTATATGCCGAAGTCCGCGGAGCAGGCGGCTGTTTTGCGTTCCCGCCAAGAACAGATGTTCCGGGAGCAGTTGGCGATTGCAAAGACGGCGCGCCTGCCGGTCATCATTCACGCGAGAGAGGCGTTTGACCGCGCTGTCGCGATGATTGACGAGAGCGGTGTCGATTGGCGAAAAGTCGTTTTCCACTGTTTTTCGGAAACGCCCGAGCAGGTCAAAATTTTAAACGCGCGCGGCGGCAGGGCGTCGTTTACGGGAACGATCACTTACAAAAATGCGCAAAATGTCAGGGATTCTGCCTTAGCGCAAGGTTTGGAGCGTTTGATGCTTGAGACGGACGCGCCCTATCTCGCTCCCGGCAAAATGCGCGGCAAAACTTGCGAGCCGGCGTTTGTCGTGCAGACGGCGGCGTTTGTCGCCGAGCTTTTTGGCGTTCCCGTGGAGGAGATTGACGCGCGGACGACTGCGAACGCCTGCGAATTTTTCGGCTTTTAATGCTCGCGGGAAATCGTTCCCGAGTCTATAATTGAAGCGTGAAAATTTTGCAGCGGTATATGTTTTTCCAATTGGCGGCGGCTGTTGGCGGTTCGTTACTGCTTTTTATTTTCGTTTTGGTGACGGGCAATGTTTTCAAGTCTGTCTTGGGCGAGTTGAGCAACGGGCGGATTTCCCTGTCGATGTTGGGAGAAATCTGTTTTTTGATCTCGATGAGCGTTGTGCCTTATGCGATGCCGCTGGGCATGCTGACGGGCGTTTTGCTGGTTTTGGGCAAGATGTCGTCGAGCAACGAGATTTTGGCGATGAAGGCGGCGGGGCAAAATCTCTGGCGCATTGTTTCTCCGATATTTTTGGTGGCGTTGATCGGTGTCGTGTTTAGCGGGTATATCAACTGTTTTTGGGCTCCGCAGGCGACAAGCAAGTATAAGACGATGGTCAAAAGCACCTTTCGCGACAATCCGACCAATCTGATTGTGCCGCGCGAAGTTTTTACGCGTTTTCCAGGATTTAAGATTTATGCCGAATCCCGCGAGGGGGACAGGCTTAAGAATTTTTGGATTTGGGAAATCAAGGACGGCGTTCCCGTGAGATTCACCCATGCGGCGGAGGCTGTGATCCGCTATGTGGAGGCGACGGCGGAGGACGAGGAGGATGCGCTTTCGATTGTTTTGAAAAACGCTGTCGTTGAGGAGCGTGACGGCAAAAACCCGGCGGATGTTTCGGGAACGCAGTTCCGTTATTCGAGTGTCGCGGAGGCTCCGATCAAGATTTCATTGGGCAAGATTTTTTCCCATGACATCGTCTCGGGACCGCGTCGCAAATTGCGCTGGTACACCTTGCCGGAGCTGATGGATTTGCGCCGCACGGGTTGGAAGCTCGACTATAAAACGGCTCCGGCGGACGAGGTTCGCAAGGAGCAGGTCGCAATCCAGTTGCAGATACAAAACTATTTGACGAGTGCGGTCGCCTGTTTTTCGCTGACTCTGTTGGCGATCCCGCTCGGGATCCGGATTTCGCGCTCGGAGACTTTTGTGAATATCGGCATCGCTTTGGCGTTGGCGCTGACATTTTATTTGTTGACGACATTTGTTTCATGGATCGAGGATCCGGATTTGCGTCCGGATATTCTCGTGTGGACGCCCAATTTCATTTTCCAAATCGCGGGCTTCATCCTTTTGAGACGTGCGGCAAAAAATTAAAGAAAATCAGATTAGATAGAATAAAATTATGTTTAAGATAGGACGTTTGACGGTGACAAATTCTTCCGAGCCTCATTTGACGCTGGATGATCAGGATATTGAAAATGTTTTGCGGGAGCTTTTGGGCGATTCGCTCAGTTTTGTCTCTCGAAAAGTTTGCCATGACCGCAACCGTATTGCCGACACCATTCGTTCGCTCGTGGACGACGAGCAGTGTTCGCTTGTTTTTACCGCCGGAGGTGTCGGTCCTTTGCGTCGTGACGTTACCGCGGAGGCGACACGGCTGGTGATTGAAAAAGAATTGCCGGGTTTCGGGGAGATTTTGAGGATGAAATATTACGAGACGACGAAAACGGCGTTGCTCCTGCGCACAACGGCGGGAATTCGTTCCCACTCCCTGATTGTCAATCTTCCGGGAACGCCCGAGGGTATCCGTTCGGCGATCGACATTCTCGCTCCCGCCATTTACGAGTGCGTTATCCATATCCGCTAAAACGTTTTTTATGCGCATCGTCCTCCAAACTCTCGGCTCCCCGGAGGGGAAGAGCGTTTGGGCGGTCGCCAAATTTTTACATCGTTTTTTGGGCAGTCCTCAAGTTTTGAGAATGCCGGCTTTCTGGCGTTTTTTGCTGCTCGATTTTTTTATTTTGCCTTTTTACAGTTGGGGCGCGGCGCGACGTTATCGCAAGGTCTGGTGCCCGCGGGAACGCTGTTCGCTGCAAATGGCGAAAACGCGCGCGCTGGCGCAACGGCTGCAGGAGGCACTTCCGCAGGCGCAAGTGCTCGTCGAGTCTTTTACGGGAACGCCGGTCGGCGATGCTGATCTTTTTATCCCGCTTTATCCGCACTATGCGGATTCAAGTTTCGGACTCCTCGCGGGAACGCGAAAAAATGTCGTTCCCCCCTACGGCGACAATCCCGATTTTGTCAATGCTTTGGCAAAATTGTTTGAAAAACACGCGGGAACGATAAAGGCGGAGCAGGTGATTCTCTCGTTTCACGGCGTTCCCGCCGACAGCCCCGATGCCGAACGCTATCGTGCGGAATGTTTGAAAACCGCAGAGTTTTTTTCCGTCGCGGCAAAAATCGATCCCGCAAAAATCCGAGTCGGCTTTCAGTCAAAATTTGGTCCTAAAAAGTGGTTGTCGCCCTCGACAAAATCGCTCGTGCGGAATGCTCCCGTTCCCGCGGTGCTTCTGCCTGCAGGATTTGTTTGCGACTGCATCGAAACCGTTCATGAACTCGGCGAACTTACGGCGGGAACGAGCGTAAAACTGCTGCCGTGTCTCAATGAAGATGCCGCAGAAATCTTCAAAAATATGACAATAAGACTGACAGACTGTCAAAGAAAAGCATTTGACAACGCTGTCAAATCAAGCGTTTAATGAACATTAATAATTCTTAAAAAATTATGAAAACAAAAATTATTGGCATTCTCACATTGACCTCGGCGGCGGCTTTGACGGCATTTGCCCAAGAAGTTCCCGCCCAAACAGACGTTCCCGCGCCGGAGCCTGCAGCGACTCCTGAGGAAATCGCCTCTGAGAAGATTCGCTTCGAGCTTCACCAGGATCCGACCAAGGTGATTCCGCTTTTTGTCCAGGCAGCGCAGCAGATGAAATCGACTATCGACAGCGAAGCCGCCATTATCGAGCAACTTCACATCGATGACGATATCGAGAGTATGCCGCCCGAAGAACAATTCAAAGTGATCGCCCAGGCGCTCAATACGGTTCCGCGTTCCCTCGAGGAAAAGGCGGAGGCGACCAAACAGATTTTTGGTGAAACGAATGCGCCGATCGTCGATTATATTTTGGCGGAACAGTCAAAAATCGATTATGTCGCCGACCAGTTGCGCACCGCGCATATTCTTTTTAACGAATACGAGCGTCCCTATGATGTCAGCAACTGGGGATGGGGCAAGGCTTGGGATCTGACGCTCACCCCGAGCGCCGGCACCCTCGGTATCGCCATCGATGTCGGTTATGAGATCAACAAGCACTGGAAGATCCGCGGTCACTACGGCACGGGGTCTCTTTCCGGAAATATGAATCTCAAAGACGCCCGCATCAACGTCGGTTGGGAAAACAATCACAATGCCGGTGTCTTCCTGGACTGGCACCCGAAAGGATCGCAGTTTCACGCAACCGTCGGTTTGATGTATTCCGATCCGCGCATCTCCATGAAGGGACATTACGATGCGACGGCAAGCTCAATCCAAACGCCGGTAGTTCCGGGCGGATCGATGCCGGTCCCGACACAATATCGCGTCGTCTCCAATTATCACATGACGGGATCTTGGGACAACAAGGTGCAGCCCTATGCGGGTATCGGCTGGTCGAGTGACGGCGGCGAAGACCGCACGCTCTTTTTCAGCTTTGACATGGGCTTGCTCTATGTCGGCGATTCGTCCTACGGCGAAGACGGCACTTATAGTTTTTATCGTGACGGAACCTTGATCGCGACAGGCAACGGAAAGCAGGGCGCGACACCGACAGCCGCTTTTAATCCTGCGACAGACGGTCCTGCTGCGGCTTCTTTGCAGCGCATGGACGGCAATATCCGCAATGCGATTGAAAAAGTCGCGGGATTTTTGGATGACATGTATGTTTATCCGGTGATCCAGATGGGTGTCGGCATCCGTTTTTAGGCTGATCCCATTGGGGACTTTGGTCCGCGGGAACGACTTTTGTGTTCCCGCGGGCTTTGTTTTTGATTAAAATGGTCTTATGGCAGATCAAGAAATTTTGGACAGTATTCCTCATCGTCCTCCGTTTTTGTTTGTGGATCGGGTGGTCGAGCAAAAAGAGCGCGGTATCGTCTGCGCGCGAAAATTTGACGGGAACGAGGATTTTTACAAGGGCCACTACCCCAATGCTCCGCTGACGCCGGGGGTTTTGCTCTGCGAGAGCGTTTTTCAGACGGCGGCGGTTTATCTGGTCAAAAAAGCGCGCGCGGCGGGAACGGCGGATTTTGAGAATCGCACGCCGGTTTTGTGCCGGGTGGAAAATGCAAAATTCAAGTCGATGGTTTTCCCGGGAGACGAGATTTTTATCGAGGTTTCTGAGATCGACGAGCTTTCCGGTTTTTATCATATGTCGGGAACGGTAAAAACGGCTCGCGGTGTCGCCCTGCAAATCAAGTTTGCGATCACGATGCTCGACAAGGAGCCCGCCCGGCAATAGGTTTGACCCGCGGGGACGGATTGTTTATCATTAGTTTCTATGAAAAAATTATTTGCTTTTATGGCGGCATTTGCATTGGCTGCGACGGCGGCTTTTGCTGGAAATGGCATCCGCATTATTAACATGGATACGGTTATCAAGAATTTTTCCAAAACCGAACCGGCGATGGCTTCCCTTCGCGTGGATATCGAGTTGCTCGAAGCGCAGGGCAAGGACGCCGATGCGGAGTTGGCAAAGGATCAGGAAAAGCTTCGCGAGATGGCAAAGCAGTTGGAAGATCCGACAAAGTCGGAAAAAGCCAAGGCGGATTTGCGTCGCAGTCTTGAAGAGAAGTCGCGCGCATTGCTCGCCAAGCGCGATGAGTTTTTGAAGTCTCTCCAGGAAGTTCGCAACTCTATCGAACAGAAACGTCAGCAGATGCTCAACGAGATTTTGAAGGAAATCGCTCCCGTTATCGAAAAATACGCCAAGGAAAATGATTTGGACGCAGTGATTGACATCACTTCCCGCACAGTCGTTTACTACAAGGACGAACTCGACATCACCGCCAAAATTTCGGAAGAACTCGAAAAACTCTATCCGCACGAATCCCAAAAGGCACCGGCGTTTTAATAGGATCGGATTGTCAATTTTTTGGACAAAAGCACCGCTTTGAGGAGCGGTGTTTTTTTTGAGAATTTCCCGTTCCCGCGGATGGTGAAACGCCGTTCCCGCGCCGTTTCCCGTTCCCGCGAAAAAATGCTTCTCGCGCGCGCGATAGAAAGTCATTATAATGGGACCTATGAAAGTTCCGATTGTGCCGTATGGTGCGCAGATTTTGCGAAAAAAGGGGGAAGCGGTTGTTGATTTTGACGACAAGCTGCAAAAGCTTGCCGATGATATGATTGAGACGATGCATGATGCGGACGGGATCGGTCTGGCGGCACAGCAAATCGGTCTGGCTTTGCAGTTTTTCGTGGTGGATGTTCAGCCGGGCGAGAATGAGTCTCAAGATTTCAAACTGGAACTCGACGGTCGCCCCGTTCCCGCCAAGCTGGTGATGCCGATGGTGGTCGCCAATGCCAAGATCGAGCTTTTGGACGATGAGGAATGGCTTTGTCGCGAGGGCTGTCTGTCGTTCCCGGGGATTCGCGGGGAGGTGGTCCGTTGCGAAAATATCCGAATGCATTTTCAAGATGTCGCGGGAACGCCGCATGTCTTGGAGGCGACGGGAATGCTGGCGCGTTGTTGCCAGCACGAAAACGACCATTGCCAGGGCATCGTCTTCGTCGATCGGATGGAGGCGCGGGACCGTCTCAAAAACGCGGTAAAATTAAAGATTTTGAAACGCGACACCTTGAAAAAAGAAAAATTAAAACGGAAAGGATAAGTTTTTTATGATAAAAAAAGTAGTTATTACGGGCGGCAGCGGTTTCTTGGGACGCACTTTGGCGTTTGCCGCCATCAAGCGCGGCTGGCAGGTGGTCGCCATTGCGCGGCACTCGGATCCGGCATTGATTGCCGAGGGTGTAAAATTTGTTTTGGTGGATATCGCCAATCCGGATTCGGCACCGTTGCTCGCAGCGGCTTTTTCGGGCGCGGACATCATTTTTCATACCGCGGCAAAATCTGATTATTGGGGACACTGGAAGGAATATCGGGCGACAAATATTTACGGCACTGAAAATGTGATTGCTGCGGCGCAGGCGGCAGGCGTGCCGCATTTGGTTTATACTTCTTCGCCCAGCGTCGTCTATACCGGCGAGGATATCATCAACGGCAACGAATCGTTGCCTTACAGCAAAGTTTGGAAGGAGAGCTATTACGCTTTTACAAAAGCCAAGGCGGAACAGGCTGTGCTCGCCGCCAACGGCAAGGACTTGAAGACGGTCGCTTTGCGCCCTCATTTGATTTGGGGACCGGGTGATACGCATCTTTTGCCGACAATCGTCAAACGCACATCGGAAGGACGTTTGCGTATGGTCGGCGAAGGCCACAACATTGTTTCGCTGACGCACGTCGCCAATGTCGTTCACGCACATATGCAGGTGGCGGACGCGCTCGATAGCGGGAACGGGAAAATTTGCGGTAAGGCCTATTTTATCACCGACCAGGAAGGCGTCAATCTCTGGCAGTGGATCAATCGTATTTTGAAAGGGCTCGGCATCCCCGAACTCAAACGCGAAAACGCACAATCTTTGCGCGGCGCCTGCTGTGCGGCGCGTTTAGTCGAAATCTTTTGGCATATTTTCAGCATCGACTGCCCGCCGCCGATCACGCGTTTTGTCGCAAAGCATTTGGCGAGAACGCATACGTTTTCGACAGTCGCGGCGGAACGCGATTTCGGCTATTATTCCATCATCGACAGCGAGGCGGAGCTGGCGGCTTTGATCGAATCTCTAAAAAAAGGCGAGATGTAGTCGCTTGACGGTAAATGGAAAAAACAAATGTCATGCGTTTGTTGACGGCGACAAAAATTGATTTTTTGGCGCACGAATACAATCCTGATTTGACAGACGGGAACGCCGTGGCGGCAGCATTGTCGCAAAACCCCGACCATGTTTTTAAAACTCTGGTGACGCAGGGCGCGACACCGCGGACACACTATGTCTTTTGCGTTCCCGTCAATCGGACGCTTCATCTCAAGAAGGCTGCCCGGGCGGTGGGAGAAAAAAGCGTCGAAATGCTCAAGCAGCGCGATTTGCTCGGGTTGACGGGTTATGTTCACGGTGGCTGTTCTCCGATCGGGATGAAAAAAAAGTTTGTGACGGTCATTGACGCGTCCGCACTTCGTTTCGAGACGATCGTAATAAGCGCCGGACGGCGCGGTTTTCAAGTAGAACTGGCTCCGGGAACGCTCGGAGAATATGTTCAGGCAAATTTTGAAGATATTATCGAAAATTAAAATACGGCTATGAAGAAAGATACAAAAAAACGCGACGTCCTGCTTTACGCGGCGCCTTATTTTAACGCGGATATGCGCTGGTTCACCCATTTCGCTTGCGGTGATCCGCTGCTCGCTTTTACTGTCGGCAAAAAACGTATCGCAGCCATTACAGTGCTCGAGATGGTGAGGTTCAAAAAAGAATCGCGCTTTGACGTCGTGCTCGATATGAACGCCGAGATGGCGGCTTTGCGCGAAAGCGTTCCCGATGCGGGACCGGCGGATCTCGCGGCTGCATTGATCAAGCGTTATGGAGGAAAAGCCTTTATGGTCCCGCCGGATTTTCCCGCGGCGGTTTATGACAAACTGTTGAAACTTGGAATCGATGTTGTCGTCGGCGGTTCGCCGTTTTTCCCCAATCGCGTGATCAAAACGGCGGAGGAGATCCAGTGGTTGCGTGAAGGCAATCGTGCGTCTTGCGCCGGATTTCGTGCGGTCGAGCGTGTTTTAAAAGAATCGACGATCAATCGTGCCGGCTATGTCGTTTATCAAGGGCGCGTGCTGACATCGGAGCGTTTGCGTTTGGAGATTGAAAAAGCCTGTCTGGATTTTGGCGGGATTAATCTCGAAGGCGTCATTGCCGCGGCAGGCGTGCAGGGAACCGATTGTCACTGCGCCGGATTCGGTCCGATCAAAGCCAATGAACTGATCGTCTGTGATATTTTCCCGCGCATCACGGGAACGGGTTATTGGGGCGATATGACGCGGACTTATCTCAAAGGCAAAGCGTCGCCGGCGCAAAAGAAATTGGTCGCGGACGTCAAAAAGGCGCACGATCGTGCAATGGCAAATGTCAAACCGGGAGCAATTTGCTACGATATTCATATGGATGTCGTTAATTATTTCAAGGAGCTCGGCTACAAGACGGAGATTGTCAACGGCGTTCCCACGGGATTTTTTCATGGTTTGGGACACGGGGTCGGGCTCGATGTCCACGAGGCGCCCAATCTCGGAGGGCGCGCGGTGCAAAAAACGCCGTTAAAGGAAAATATGGTCGTTACGATCGAACCTGGACTTTACTATCCGGAAATCGGCGGTTGCCGTATCGAG
Source organism: Opitutales bacterium (assembly GCA_024697185.1). Classification (GTDB taxonomy): domain Bacteria; phylum Verrucomicrobiota; class Verrucomicrobiia; order Opitutales; family UBA953; genus Spyradosoma. The sequence goes on from JAILGB010000009.1 coordinate 41,360, forward strand.
GACAGCTGTCTGGTGACGGCGGACGGTTGCGAGCCGCTCGCAAAACATCCTTACAAGTGGGAAATCGCCTGATTTATGCGGGGAACGCACACAACAATCATTGAGGCGGCGGAGGAACTGGTCAAACGGCTGAGTACCGTTGCCGAGGTTTCGCCCGGGCTCATTGATCCTCGTGCGAAATCGCGTTCCCGCAGCCTAAAGATTTCGAGAGAACGTGGCGGCTGGCGTCTCGAAGTCGTCGCCAACAGCTCCAAGCAGCAATTTCGTCTTTACAAAGTCTCTTTGGACCGTTTGAAGGAGATTGTTTCAGAAAGCGCCTTTAAATCATTTCGTAAAACTTTCCCGGAAGAATAAAAAAAAACTATGACTCCATCCAAAATATTGATCAGCGGTCACCGCAATCCGGACATTGACAGCCTGGCGAGCGCCTATGCGTTGGCGGCTCTGCGCCAGGCACAGGCGGATGCTGCGGGCGAATATCTTGAATACGAGCCGATTTGCCCCGGCATTTTGTCGGATCGCGGGCAATATCTTTTCAAGCGTTTTGGCGTTACTCCGCCACGGGAATGCCACGATGTCTTTGTGCGGATGCAGGATTTGATGCAGCCCGCGCCGTCAATCCATCGCGGTTCGACCGTTTATGGCGCGCTGAAGGCTTTGCGTTCCCGAAATCTGCTGGAGTTGCCGATTGTCAACGGTTATGGAAAATTTGTCGGGATGTTCAACTCCCTTTCTCTTTTGAAAACTTTGTTGAATTTGACAGGGGAAGACGAGCTCGCTTTTTCAAGCCGCATCATTTATTCCTCGTTGGAACTGATTTGCAAAGTGCTTAAGGCAAAGCCGTATCTGCTTTACAATACGGGCGCGCGCCAGACCTTTGAGGTTTATGTCGCTTCGATGCGCGCATCGAGCCTGGCAAAACACTTGCCGGACGATCGGGACAATCTGATTGTCATCACCGGTGACAATCCGGACAATCAGCGGGCGGCGCTCGAATGCCGCACGCGTCTGCTCGTCATCACCGGCAACGTGCCGCCGGAGGCCGATATTCTGGAGCGGGCGGAAGAGCGGGGGATTTCAGTTGTCGCCACAGCGTTGGACTCGGCGTCGGTGATCCGCCAACTCAAATTTTCGATGCCGGTCGAATATGCAGATTTGGAAACGGCAAAAGGGATGATTTTTTCACCGACAGACCGTGTGAAGGATTATCAGAAACAGATTATGCGTTCCTCGGAGGAACTTTGGCCTGTCGTTTCTCCGACGGGGATTTTGGAAGGAGTCGTCTATAAGGAGCAGCTGATGGAGGAGCCGCCATTCAAAATGATTCTTGTGGACCACAACGAGCCGGGACAATTTTTGGCGGGCGTCGAGGAACTGCCCATCATCGAAGTGATCGACCATCACCGGATTTCAATGTTCAGCACCGAGACGCCCTTGCGTTTTACGGGTGATATTGTCGGCTCGACTTGCACAATTGTCGCCCGTATGTATCGCGAATCTTCAATTGACTTGTCGCCAAAAATCGCTGGAATTCTCCTCTGCGGTCTCGTCTCGGACACTTTAAATCTGCGCTCGCCGACAACATCGGATACGGACCGGGAGATTTGTCGTTGGCTTGAGCAAAAATCCGGCGTTCGCGCGGCAGACCTCATGTCGGAGATCATGGCTGTCGGATCGGCGTTGGCGAAAAAGACGGCGGAGGAAGTCATTTCCGGAGACCGGAAAGATTATGTCAGCGGCGAACACAGATTTGCGCTGGCGCAGGTCGAAGAAGCGCATTTGGAGCTCTTGCACAACCGGCGCGAGGAAATCCTCAAACAGATGCAAATCCACGTGGATTTGGAAAAACTTGCTTTCTTCGGGCTGTTGGTGACGGACGCGGAGCACGAGATGTCACAGCTCTTGATTTGCGGTAGGGCGGATTTTATCCGGACACTGCCTTACGAAAAAGTGGAGGAAAGCATTTATGCTCTGCCGGGAGTTTTGTCGCGCAAAAAACAATTGCTCCCGCAGATCCTTTCACGGATCACCTATTGGCAAAACATGTAAAGCGCGGGAACGTAAAAAACTTTAAATCTTTATCTGTTGAACTTATAATCATCGCATAGCCCCCGACCTTAAAATGAGAGACAATTATAATCCTAAAATCGCATACTCGCTGGTTTATTATTTTGCGCGGGCGTTCATGGAGACCTATGGTCGTTTGAGCGTCACGGGAACGGAAAACATCCCGACGAACGGCGGTTGCCTTTTTGCCGCCAACCACCAAAGTTTTTTGGATCCGCCGCTGATCGGGAGCTGCATTTGCCAGGATATGTATTTTTTGGCGCGCGGCACCTTGTCCGACAATCCGATTCTAAAATTGATTTTGCCCTATTGTAATGTGATTCCCGTCAACAAAAGCGGGAACGATATTGCCGCGTTTAAAAAAATGTTTAAGGTCTTGAAGGAAAACGCCTCGATTTTGCTGTTCCCCGAGGGAACGCGTTCTCCCGACGGCAAACTTTTGCCGGCAAAGGGCGGTGCGGGTTTGATCGCGTGCAAAACGCGTGTTCCCGTGGTTCCCGTTCGCGTTTTTGGAGCTCACGAAATTCTGCCCAAAGGCCAGCATGTGCTCGATCGTGGCGATTTGCAGGTTGTTTTTGAAAAACCGATTTTTGCAGAGGAATACGATCCGCCCGAAAACAAAACGATGGATCCCAAAGAACGTTTTCTTTTTGCTTCGCGTTACATAATGAGTCGTATTGCGGCGATAGAGAGACCTTCGATTTTGGGACTTTGACAAGAATCCGGAAAGGGCGTTCCCGTTTGATTTTTCGCGGGAACGCTTTAAATTGAATTATTGCGAATCCGCGCCAAAAAGATTAAAGTTAGTTTATAGACTCAGTCTCAAGTATAACGAATTTTTGATATGTCAGACGTATCGACAAAACCCGAATTGGTTTCCATTAATATTGACGGCAAAGTTTACCAGGTTGCCGCTAAGCAGAATGTGGTTGAGGCCGCCAAAAGTGTCGGCATAGAGATTCCGCACTATTGCTATCATCCCAAACTCTCGCTTGCGGGATCGTGCCGTATGTGCCTTGTCGAGATCGGCATGCCGATGCGCGATCGTGCGACGGGCGCGCCGATTTTGAACGAAGACGGCTCGCCGAAGATCGGGTGGATGCCCAAGCCGGCGATTGCCTGCGGGACCACTGTTTCTCCCAATTTGCATATCAAGACAAAATCCCCGATGGTCAAGGCGAGTCGCGAGGGAGTGACGGAATTTTTGTTGGCGAACCATCCGCTCGACTGCCCGATTTGCGACCAGGCGGGCGAATGCACCTTGCAGGAGTTTTCGTCGGAATACGGTCGCGGCGTTTCGCGCTATCGTGATGTTAAGAATGTCAAGCCGCGCGCCAAGAGCATCGGTCCTCGCGTTTCACTCAACAATGAGCGATGCGTTCTTTGCCGCCGTTGCGTTCGTTTTTGCCGGGAAGTGTTGAAAAAGCCTGTTTTGGGCGCAGTCCAACGCGGTTCGCTGACTCAGATCGATTGTTTCCCGGGGATGACGCTCGACGGGAACTATTCGATGAATGTCGTTGACGTTTGTCCGGTCGGCGCAATGACCAGCAAGGATTTCCGTTTCAAAATGCGCGTCTGGTTTTTAAAACAAACCAAAAGCATCTGCACGGAGTCGAGTGTCGGCGTCAATACGACGGTTTGGTCGCGCGAAGGAAAGATTTATCGGATCACGCCGCGTCGCAACGATGCCGTCAACGACACTTGGATGAGCGATAGCGGGCGTATGGTTTACAAGATTGTCGATTCGGACAATCGTTTGCACGACAATTATCGCGCCAAGAGCACCGTTGTTTTTGAAGAGGCGGTCGATGCCGCCGTCGCATTGATTTCAGAGGGGGCGGTCGCGATTGTCGCCTCGGGCAAACAATCCGTCGAAGAGCAATTCGCGCTCAAAAAACTGGCGGAGGCGACGCAGGCAAAAGTTTATTTGACGGCAAACTTGGACGACAATGACGGCTTGCTGATTTCCGAAGATCGCAGCCCCAATCGTCGTGGCGCGCTGTTGACGGGACTGGTCAAAGATTTTGACTCCGCCCGCATAGAAGATCTCGGCAAGGCAATTGACGCGGGAACGGTGAAAACGGTGATTTGTTTTGATGACGATCTCTGTGCCGCCGGATTGACGGAAGCACAGCAGAAAGTCGCGAGAATCATTTATGTCGGAACACACATGGTGCCGACGAGCGAAGCCGCAAAAGTTGTTTTCGCGACAAGAACGGTTTTCGAAAAGGCCGGCTCTTTCATTAATCAAAATTTCCGCTTGCAGCGTTTTGATGCGGCGATACCGGGAACGGCGGGAACGATGGACGACCTCGAAGTTATCGCAACGCTCGCCAATCGTTTCGGAGCCAAACTCGATGTGACATTGCGAACGCTGAGAAATGCAATTGGCGCCGAGTGCCCGCTTTTCGGGAATGCCGATTTGAACAAGATCCCTGACGAGGGCGTCGAATTGACGGAAGCCGTCGCAGCATTCGCGGGAACGGCGTTCCCGGAGACGGGCTCGCTGCATTACAAAAAATAAACGCATAATTTTCATTTTTTCCTATGAACGAATTCAGTTTGGCTTTAATCGAATGCTATAACGGCTGGGGTTGGGGGCAGTTGCCGACAGATCCCGAATCCGTTGCGGTGACTTCGGCGATTTTGAAGGCAATCATTGCCGTCGGTATTGTTTTGGCTACAATGGGCGGCTGCCTGTATGCCGTTTTGCTCGAACGCAAGGTCGCCGCTTGGTGCCAAGGCCGTGTCGGTCCCTGTCGCACAACGTTCCCGATGCTTATGTGGTTCCCCGTTGTGGGACGTATTTTGACCTACTGCGGTTTCATCCAGCCTTTGGCGGACGGCGGAAAACTTTTTTTGCGCGAAGAACCGATTCCCGGACACGTGACGAAATGGCTCTATCATTTGGCGCCCTGTTTGGCGCTGGCACCCGCATTGGTGACATTGGTGATGATGCCGTTTACGTCCTATATCGATCCCGAAACCGGCAAAGAGACGGCGATGATGCTCTGCAATATGAATCCGGGCTTTGTCTTTGTTGTCGCGGTCAGTTCGCTCGGCGCATACGGAACGATTTTGGCAGGCTGGTCGTCCAATTCAAAATATCCGTTCCTCGCTTCAATGCGTATCGGGGCGCAGGTGATTTCGTATGAACTTTGCATCGTCACGTCGATTTTGCCAATTGTTCTTTTGACGGCCGCCAACACGGATGCAAATCCGCTTTCGTTTTTCTCGATCGTCTCACAGCAAAGCGATTGGTGGAACATTATGTTGGTGCCGGTGTCCGCGATCATTTATTTTTCGGCGATGCTCGCCGAGATGGGGCGTCTGCCCTTTGACGTTCCCGAGTCAGAGACAGATACCGTCGGCGGATTTCACACGGAATACGGCACTTTCAAGTTCGGACTTTTCTTTGTGGGCGAGTATCTTCATATTATTTTGGGCTCGATTATTTTCACCCTTTTCTTCCTTGGCGGATGGCATATTCTGCCGTTCTTGCCGCAAATTGACGGTGTTTGGGGCTCTGTCCTTGGACTTTGCTGCTTGCTTTTCAAGGCCTTCTGTCTGATGTTCCTCATCGTTTGGATTCGCTGGACGCTCCCGCGCTTCCGTTTCGATCAGGTTATGCATCTTTGTTGGAAAGCTCTTTTGCCGATCGCCATCGTCAATCTCCTCGCTTATTTTGTCATCGTCACATTTATCGACTTGGCATAATCCAATCACGAACTAACCTTATTTTTGTTTCACAATGTCTTTTCAGCAATATAAAGTTCTCAAACGCAAGCCTTTGCGCTGGTGGGAAAAACTTTACCTGCCGCAAATTTTAATGGGGCTTAAAACGACTTTTGGGATTATGATCCGCAAGCCGGTGACCTTGAAATATCCGGAAGAGCGTCCGGTGATTCCCAAAGGTTACCGCGGAGTCCCGACACTCGTCAAAGATCAGGAAGGACGTGAAAAATGCGTTTCTTGCCAGCTTTGTGAATTTGTTTGTCCGGCAAAAGCGATTCGCGTGACACCGGGTGAGGTCGATCCCGATTCGCCGCACGCGAGAGTGCAGGAAAAAGCGCCGGCGGAGTTTCAAATCAACATGCTCCGCTGCATCTATTGCGGCATGTGTCAGGAAGTTTGCCCCGAATCCGCAATTCATCTGCAGGACATATATTCTTTAAACGGTTATTCGAGAGAGAGTTTGGTCCTCAACAAGGAACAACTTTATAAAATCGGCGGAACCTTGCCCGACAAGGAATTGAAATGGGCAAAAAAAGACAACGCCGTTGCGGAAAAACATTAATCTCTCAGGATAAAAAGACAGACAGAAGCCTGCGGCGGAGCCTCGTCGCAGGCTGTTTATTTTTTGTCCGGCGAGATTTGCAATGAACGCTTGGCGCGATTGTGTTTCGCGAGTTTTTTAAAAAGACTGCCGCGCAAGGGTTTTGCAACAATATAGCCGCAACAGTTTTTGCTGCCGCAACGGCAAGGATGCTTAAAAAAATCAATGAGTTCGAAACCGTAATCGAAAGAGAGTTCTTCTCCGGGGGTGATATTCCGTTTTGCAATGATTTTAAGGCGTTTTTCCGCCGGATCCCAAACCGCATCACAATTTTCGTCACAAGAGTGGTTGATAAAACGCGCCGGATTGTTTTCGACAAGCCGTGTGGCGTCGATAAAATATTTTTCATCGATTGCCATAATATAGATGTCGTTCCCGTCAGCAGATTTTTGACGGTGTTCGACTTCCTCAAGATCAATGATTTCGCCCAAGTAATCGCAAATCCGCGTTCCCGCAGGAATGGCGCTCGTTGCAAAAACACCGTTCCCGTGAATCGGAGAATGTCTGACGACAATCATTTACAGTGCCCGCGCGCGAATGGTCGCGCCAACGACGGGCTCTTCCTCCGGTTTGAAAATTTCGCAGCCGGGAAAATCTTTTTCGAGCGCTTTTTTGAAAAGCGAAGCGCAGGGTTCATGGGTTATAACGCCACCGGTAATTCCGACTCTCAATGTCTTGATTTTATCCATTTCGGTTTTTTGGGCGACGGTTTTCACCATCAAAACGAGATCGTGCATTGCGTTATCCAAGATTTCTCTGGCGACAGCATCTCCGGCGACAGCGGCTTTGTCCACCAAAATCGCCAAAGCTGCGATTTCGTCCTTAGTCATCGCAAATCCCGGTTTTTTTAAGGAGTTTTGATGCAGGCGCTGGGAGATTTGTCCCACTTCCTCTATTTGCAGTTCTTTAAAAATTATTTCCCTTAAAATCGTATCGGGACCGCGTCCGTCGGCCGCTCGCACCGCTGCGCGAATTCCGGAGCGCGCCAAATCAAAAGCCGAGCCTTCGTCGCTGACATGAAAATCGTAGCCGCCGGTTTCCCACTCTTTGCCGTCTGTCGTGCGCCCGTAACATTTGGAGCCCGTTCCCGCGATGATGACGATACCGGACTCGAGCCCGAATGCCGCCGCACAGAGGGAACGCGTATCGTTTTCGATGCGCAATTTTTCAAATTGAATCCTGCCGTCTTGCAGAATCTTGTTTTCAAATTCTCTCGCCGTTCGATGGTCGTTGACGCCGGAGATCCCGCAAAAAGCGGTGACGGGTTCCGTGACGTTGGCGGCTGCGAGGGCGTCTTGCATTGCCGTTATCAAATTTTCCTTGGCGGCGGCTTTCCCGACGGAGTTTGGATTTGAAGCTCCTTTGAGCGAGGAGCCGAGAACATTTCCATTCGCGTCAACTACGAGCGCTCGTGTTTTTGTGCCGCCACCATCGACGCCTATAAAAAATTTAGCCATATTATTGGGATTCGGAGTTTAAAAATTTTTGTTCGACCGCCTCTAAAAAAGGCGCAGAAGGTTTGACGACTTTTAATCCGCGGACAGGGGCGCCGGCAAGCACCTTGAGCGTCGCCGTTTCTTTATTTAATACGACGAGTTTAAAGAGCGCGACCGCTTCGAGGTCCTTGTCGCGAGCCACCAAACGGTCATTGTCAAAAAAAATTGAAGAGAGACCGGGCGCTAATTTGAGCACTGCCGATTTTTTGTCGGGACTGATGAAAATCAATTTGCCGACATAAAGATTTTCGGGAAGGCTCGCCGTCAATACGCTGTCGTTGGAAATCTTTTCTTGTGGCGCTTGCACGCAGGCGGTGCAAATTCCAAAAGCTATCAAAAGCGGCAGGGCGCAAGACTTAAAACTCATAGGATTAATTATAAAATTTTTATTCGTGATAAACAAATTTTATCAAATCCGTTGCCGCGCGATTATTGTCGCTGGCGTTCCCACCGGGAATCGAACCCAGATCAGAAGCTTAGAAGGCTACTGTTCTAACCATTGAACTATGGGAACTTTAACAAATTAGCGAACGAAAATCAGAAAAACCGGATTGGAAGCCGCCGGGAACGCCCTTGTTGAGGACAGCGACGGCATCGTGAGAGTGAAGGGATTCGAGGTGCGCGCAGACGATTTGAAAGTCGCAGACGCGCTCGTCTTTGTCAAATTCCGTATAAAGCAGGCGCGCCGCATCTTCGACAAATTTGTAATAGGCACCGTTCATCTCCGCAAAAGCTTGTTCGTCTTCGCGTCGCACCATAACTTGTGTTTCCGTATGCAAAGCGTTGAGGCAGTGTTCTTGAAGGTCTTCGATGCGCAATGTTTCCGCCGCCGCGGGAACGATTTTTGCCTTGATGCGGGCTTTGGAGCGTTGTGAATGGGGAATCCCCAAAATCTTGCGCGTCTGACGCGCATGCTCCGCCAATTCCGCAGAACAAGGGCAGGCGGAAGAATAGACAAAATCAAAAGTGACGAATAAGGTCAGTTCGCCGTTTTCCAAAATGCCCTCGTAGGCGCAGGCATAATATTGGTAGCCGCACAAATCGCTTCGTAGGGAGCGTTGCAAAAGCGGATAGTTGAAATCAAGGCGCAATTGCGCGCGACGGGAACCCAGTTCCGCGACATACTGCTTTAATATTTTTGCAAGCGTGTCGAGCGTAAAAGATTCGTCCTTAAATTCGTAAAAAATGCGCATGATGCGCGACATGTTGATGCCCTTATGCTCGGCGTCCAATGAAATCGTTCCCGTGACGGCTGTCTCCAGAACAGAGTTTTCACCTTCCCGGCGGACATAACGCAGGGGGAGGCGAAAGTTGCTCATGCCGACCTGTAAAATCGGAATCGCCGTCCCGTTTTCGGGTGTCGCCTGGTTTTGCATATCCGGTAAAGTCGCCCGATATTCAGGCGTTACCTTAAAGCCTGAATCGTAATATTTTTTGAGCATTGTTTTGTCGGAGGACATACAAAATAAATTTATTTAATTATCTCATAAACTTTAAATTTGTGCGAGAATATTTGTTCCGCGCCCGTTCCCGTTAAAATGATTTGGCATTCCCGCCAATGAATGTTGCGTTACAAAATAAAAAAATCCGTTCCCGCGAATGTTCGGGAACGGATTTTTGTCGGGTGAAGCTGCTTAGGCTTGGGCTTTGACACCACTGTTGACGAGGGCGAGAAAATCCGCCGACTTGAGGGCTGCGCCTCCGATCAATCCGCCGTCAATGTCGGGCTTCGCGAGCAATTCGTCCGCATTTGCCGGTTTCATTGATCCGCCATAGAGGATGCGAATCTTGTCCGCGGCGTCTGCACCAAGGATTTGCGCGATTGTCTTGCGGATAAACGCGTGAACTTCCTGAGCCTGGTCGGGTGTTGCGGTTTTCCCGGTTCCGATTGCCCAAACGGGTTCGTAGGCGACGACGATGGCTGCCGCTTTGTCTGCGGGAACGCCGGCGAGTCCGCCTTTGAGTTGAGTGTCGATGACGGATTCAACCTTGCCGGCTTCGCGCTCTTCGAGTGTTTCGCCGACGCAAATAATCGGAACAATTCCTTTTTCGAGAGCGACGAGCAATTTCGCATTGATAAAGGCATCATCTTCGCCGTAGTAGCTGCGGCGCTCGGAGTGTCCGAGGATGACGTGCTTGACACCGAGGTCGAGGAGCATGTCGGCGGAAACTTCGCCGGTGTAAGCTCCGCTGGCCTTGTCGCTCATGTTTTGGGCGCCGACAGCGACGGCGGAACCTTTGGCTGCTTCTGCAGCCGCCGCGATCGCCGTAAAGGGCGGACACATAAGAATGTCGATCGCGCTCGAAGTGCCGACAGCGTCTGCGATTTCTTTGGCAAGGACGGCGGCTTCCGTCGCCGTCTTGTTCATTTTCCAGTTACCTGCAATAAGGATTTTGCGTGCCATAATTTTTTTGTAATGTTGAGATTAGAGGTTTATTTGTCCAATGCCGCAACGCCAGGAAGGACTTTGCCTTCGAGGAGTTCGAGCGAAGCGCCGCCGCCCGTCGAGCAGTGGGTGACTTCTTTGGCGGCTCCAAATTTTTTGGCAGCCGTTGCGGTGTCTCCTCCGCCGACGACGGAAATGGCTCCGTTACGGGTTGCGGTGATGATGGCGTCTGCCATGGCTTTTGTTCCCGCCGAGAACGCGTCAAATTCGAAGACGCCCGCGGGACCGTTCCAAACGATTGTCTTAGACGCCAAGATGGACGCGGTGAAAATCTTGTTGGTTTCAGGTCCGACATCGAGTCCCATCCAGCCTTCGGGGATTCCCGACTCGTCGGTTGCGGATTTGATGGCTGCGTCGGGAGCAAACTTGTCGCCGCAGATATAGTCAACGGGGAGGGTGATTTTGACACCCTTCGCTTTGGCTTTTTCCATCAGCGCGGGAACGAGCTCTGCGCCGGCCTCGTCAAAGAGGGACGAACCGATCGCCATGTTTTGCAAAACTTTTTTGAAGGTGAATGCCATGCCGCCGCCGATGATGATTTCGTTGGCCTTGTCGATCAGGTTTTCGATCAGCGGGATTTTGTCGGCAATCTTGGCGCCGCCGAGAATTGCGAGTAAGGGACGTGCAGGATTGTCGAGCACTTTGTCAAAGGCGTTCAATTCTTTTTCCATCAAAAATCCTGCGACTTTGGCGGAGAGATCGACGCCGACCATCGAGGAGTGGGCGCGGTGAGCGGTGCCAAAAGCGTCGTTGACATAGACATCGACATTTTTGGAGAGCGAAGCGCGGAAGGCAGCGACCTTGTCGGGATCGGCTTTAATCTTGTTGCCGTCAGCGTCTTTCGCCTTGCCTTCCTCTTCAATGTGGAAGCGAAGATTTTCGAGCAGGAGGATTTCTCCCGGCTTGAGAGCCGCTTTTGCCGCTTCGGCTTCGGGACCGACGCAGTCTTCGACAAACTTTACCGGCTTGCCGATTTGTTTTGAAAGTTCTTCCGCTACGGGCTTGAGGGTGAATTTGGGCGTCACTTGACCGTTGGGACGTCCGAGGTGCGAAGCCAAAACGACGGCGGCACCGTGATCGAGCGCATAGTTGATGGTCGGGAGTGCCGCAACGATGCGTTGCGGATTGGTAATCGCACCCGTCACCTTGTCCTGCGGGACATTAAAATCGACGCGAATAAAAACGCGTTTGCCGTTTACATCGATATCGCGAATAGTTTTTGTAGCCATGATATTGAATTATTTGTTGTTTTTATGAAATTATTGGATGGATTTGAGGGCATCCGTCTTTTGAACACCTTGAATATTGCTGCCCGGAGCCGTTTTGATCGAAAGATTGATGCCGTGTTTGGTGAAATTGAGATCGTAGGCGCGAATGAGCAAGTTGACACCGCCGTTGACGGCATCGTAGCGTTCCCGCATGGATTTGATCAGTTCGTCAATGCCTTCGGCTGTCGCATCGGGCAGGGCGAGCAGGCGTTCCCGTGCGGTAGCGACGGCCTTGTCGCCTTCGACAAAGGCGTTCCAGAGCAGTTGCGCGACATTGAATGCGCCCTGCAAAGCCGTGTGGTTGCCTTTCGCCTGCGAAGTGACAGGTTGCGAAAAAGATAAGAAAATGTTGGCGAGATTGGGACGCGACGGATTTTCCGTTCCCGTGGCTGCGCCTTGCGCCTGGAGTTCCTCGCTCATCAAAACCTCATATTGGTAACCGATGGGGCGGATGCGCGTCGAGCCGAAGGCTCCGTTCGTTTTTCTGCGTGAAAATGGTGTGGACATAAAAAAATCAGTTCACTTCCATAATATAACGCCCCCTCGTCGCTTTCAATATTTTTTCGCAAAGATTCGGGGCTTTTGTTATAATCGCCCTATGATTAAAAAACTTTTCCCATTCTCGTTTTTCGGCATTTTTCTTTTCTCGCTTTTTGCGAACGCCCAAGATTTTTCGTCTCTGACTGTTGACAGTCTCATTTCGTCCGCTCCAGCCGCCCAGAATGTCGGCTCGAAAGTCTCCGCGCAGCTGACGCGCGACGCTTCGGGCGAATATAAAATCATTGTTCGTCTCGATCAAAAACCGGACTGGCATGTCTATTGGAAAAATCCGGGCGAGCTCGGCTATCCGTTAAGTATCGATTGGAAAGGCGTTTCCGCAGGAGTGCGTTTTGGCGAATGGCGCTGGTCCGTTCCCGAATACGAACTTGCCAACGGCATCACCAGTTTTATCTATGGCGCGCGCGGCTATATTGAAATTCCTGTCGTCTTTGAACAGGATTGCACCGTTCGCGGGAACGCTTCCTGGCTCGCCTGCGACAGCGGCGGTTGCAAGCCTTGCGACAGCGAGATTGCCGTAGAGCTCAAAAAAGACGTTCCCGCGACGGAATCCATCGTTCCCGCGGATGCGTTTCCGCAAAAAAATCACACGGTTAAGGCAGAGTCGTTCCGCAACAACGAGCAATTGCTTCTCGTGGCTTTTTCGGGACTTGCCCGCGGCGAGCACGCCCGGACATTTTTCCCGTTTGGCGAAGGCGTGGGCACACAAGTGACTTTTACGGTCGCGGACACGGAGGCGGGAACGGTTTCCTATTTGGTCGGAGCCGAAGCTCATGTTTTGGAAATTTCTGGCGTTTTGGTGACAGATCGCGGCGCGTATGAAATTGTCACTGTCGCCAAAGACGTTCCCGCGACAGTCGGCACGCCGGCAGTTGACGTTCCCGTCAAGCAAGTCCCGGCAAATGCGGCGGCATTGACTTGGCGGCATTGGACTCCGGAAGCGCAAGAGGAGGCGCTTGACGACGGCAAGATCGTCTATATTGATTTTACGGCGACCTGGTGTGCGACATGTCAGGTCAACAAACGCGTTTATTCGGATAAGGATTTGGAAAAGCTTCTTTCGGCGGACGACATCGTGCTTTTTAAAGCCGATTGGACGCGCCACGATCCCGCTATTGCAGCGGAGCTTGCGCTTTACAACCGCTCGGCTGTTCCTTTCAATGTTTTTAAGAAAGCGGATGCGCCGGACGTCGTGCTCCCGTCGCTTTTTTCGGGACCGCAAGTGGTTGCCGACGGTTTGGCGGCTGTTCGCGCGGGAACGGTTTTGGAAATTGAGGAGGAAGAGGGCGATTTCGGCTTGATGGCGTTGGCGTTGGCTTTTGTCGGCGGCTTGATTTTAAATCTGATGCCCTGTGTTTTTCCTGTTTTGGGACTTAAGATTATGCATTTTGCCAACAACGCGGGGCAGAACCGCCGTCAGGTTATGGCGCACGGCTTGGTTTTTGCGTCGGGCGTTTTGCTTTCGTTTTGGGCTTTGGCGGGCTTGCTGATCGCATTGCGCGCCGGCGGCGAACAGCTTGGATGGGGCTTTCAAATGCAGTCGCCGGTCTTTGTGCTCTGCATGGTCGTTTTGCTTTTTGTCTTCGGACTTTCTTTGAGCGGAGTTTTCGAATTCGGCACGAGCGCGACAGGCGTCGGCGGCAACCTGATGCACAAGAGCGGTTTCGCGGGAACGTTTTTCTCGGGAGTCTTGGCGGTTATCGTCGCCACACCGTGTTCGGCTCCGTTTTTGGCGCAAGCGTTGGGGACGGCTCTGACATTGCCTCCAGTGGAGTCCTTGGCGCTCTTTACCTCAATCGCCTTGGGCTTGGCGTTCCCGTATTTGTTCCTTTCGGCGTTCCCGCAATGGCTCAAATTTTTGCCGAAGCCGGGCGCCTGGATGGAGACCTTCAAGCAAGTGATGGCGTTTTTGCTCTACGCGCCGGCCCTTTATTTCGTATGGGTTTTGATTTCCCAAATCGAAAAGCCTTTGGCGGAACTCTGTGTTCTGATTTCGTTTAGCGTCATCGCTTTCGCGTGCTGGCTTTACGGTCGTTATGTGACGCCGATCAATAGCCCCAAGACGCGCTGGATCGCGGGCATCTTCGCATTTGTGATTTTTGCGGGAACGCTGATCGCGGATATTTGCTGGGTGCTCGAATAATCAAAGGCGGATAAAGCGTTCGAAGTGTCGCTTGTTTTTGAGTTTTTCAGAAACAGGCGACGCATAGCAAAGCACTTCAAATTTTCGCCCGCCGAGCGCTTCCAAAACGCGCGATTCGTATTCGCCCGCCAATTTTTTTAAATGCCGCCGCAACTTTGCAAGCAGGTAAAAAAACAAGCCGCCGCTTTCAATCCCGATAAATTCCGTTCCCGCAAAAGCGGCTTCGTCAGGAAGATTTTTCGCTAAAATTTTTACCATGGGAATGGGACCGATGACGCAAAAACGGCAATCGGGATTTTCTAAAATCGTTCGGTGGGCCTTCAAAAGCAACGCGTCTTCCTTTTCCGTTTTTAAAATTCCGGGTTCCGGCAAAAGAAGGCAAATGCGTGTTTTCATGAAAAGCATTTTAAGCGAAAAATTATTTTTTAAGCAAGAACTAATCGCATAAAGAAATTTATTAACGCTCCGAACTCGCGCTTAAATGGCAAAAAACGACCATGTTTTTGCGTTCCCGCATTTTTGTTTTTATTCTTTTTTAATCTCGTTCCCGCAAAATTTTCAGATAAAAAAAGCCGCAAGTCTTTTAACTTGCGGTTTTGGTAGGACGCTGGAGACTCGAACTCCAAACCAATTGCTTAAAAGGCAACTGCTCTACCATTGAGCTAGCGTCCCATCGGCTTTCGTTTTGTGAAAGTATTTCTATTTTACAGAAATCTTTTTTTTAAAGCAAGAACAATTTTTTTTGTGCTGCATTTTTGTCGAAAAAAAACGCCTGCAGGAGCAAGTTTTCCCGCAGGCGTTTGATAATCGTTTTCAGTCTCGATTATTTTTTGTCGTCATCGACGACTTCGAAGTCGGCATCGACGGATCCGTCTTTTTTGCTTTCGCCGGCTGGCGGAGGCGTTCCCGCGTCCTGAGCCTGGCTTTGCTGCGCCTGCTGTGCCGCCTGTTGGGCTGCTTGCATGATCGCGTCAAACTTTTTGACCTGATCGTTGATTTTGTCGAGCGACGCTTCTTTATCGTTGAGGATTTCCTTGGATTCTGCGATCAGTTTGTTCGCTTCTTCCTTGGCGTTTGCCGGCAAATTGTCTCCAGCTTCCTTGATTTGCTTTTCGAGCTGGAACGTATAGGCGTCCAACTTGTTGCGCGCCTCGGCTGTTTCGCGGAGGACTTTGTCTTCTGCGGCATGAAGTTCGGCTTCCTTGCGGAGTTTTTCGACTTCGTCCTTGCTCAAGCCGGAAGATCCCGTAATTGAGATTTCCTGTTTTTTGCCGGTGCCCTTGTCGATGGCGGAGACATGCAAAATGCCGTTCGCGTCAATGTCGAAGGTCACTTCGATTTGCGGCGTGCCACGCGGAGCGGGATTGATGCCGTCGAGACGGAACAGTCCCAATTGCTTGTTGTCCTTTGCCATCGGGCGCTCGCCTTGGAGGACACGGATGTCCACAGCGGTCTGATTGTCCGCGTAAGTGGAGAAAATCTGCGATTTTTTGGACGGGATCGTCGTGTTGCGTTCGATCATCGGAGTTGAAACGCCGCCGGCAGTTTCAATCGAGAGGGTCAAGGGTGTCACGTCGAGCAGGAGCACGTCGCGGACATCGCCTTTCAAAACGCCGCCCTGAATCGAAGCGCCGATTGCGACTACCTCGTCCGGATTGACGCCTTTGTTGGCGGGTTTGCCGGCGAGTCCGTTGGCGATTTCAACAACCTTGGGCATACGTGTCATGCCGCCGACGAGGACCAGTTCGTTGATCTCCTTCATTGAGAGTTCCGCGTCCGTCAAACATTTTTGGAACGGAGTTTTGGTGCGTTCGAGCAAGTCGTCGCAAAGCTGCTCGAGTTTCGCGCGGGTCAGTTGGACATTCAAGTGCTTGGGGCCCGTCGCGTCCGCCGTGATAAAGGGCAGGTTGATGTCGCAGGTGTTGGTCGAGGAGAGGGAAATCTTGGCTTTTTCCGCTTCTTCCTTCAAACGTTGCAAAGCGATCGGATCCTTGCGGAGATCGATGCCGTTTTCCGCTTTAAATCCATCGACAAGCCAGGCGATAATGCGTTCGTCAAAGTTGTCGCCGCCGAGGTGCGTGTCGCCGTTGGTCGCCTTGACTTCAAAAACACCGTCGCCGATTTCGAGAATCGAGACGTCGAATGTGCCGCCGCCCAAATCGTAAACCGCGATTTTTTCGTCACTTTTTTTATCCAGACCGTAAGCCAAAGATGCTGCGGTCGGTTCGTTGATGATGCGGAGGACTTCCAATCCGGCAATCGCGCCGGCGTCTTTTGTCGCCTGACGTTGGGCGTCGTTAAAATAAGCGGGAACGGTGATAACCGCCTGGGTGATTTTTTCACCGAGGAAGGCTTCCGCATCCGCCTTCATTTTGGCGAGGACCATAGCGGAAATCTGTTCGGGAGCGAATGTTTCCGTCTTGCCGTTGACCGTCGCCTGAATGGCGGCGTCGCCGTTTTTGCCTTCTACGACAGTGAAGGGGAAGGACTTGATTTCCTCTTGGACTTCGCTGAACTTGCGCCCGATAAGACGCTTTGCCGAGAAGATTGTGTTTTGCGGGTTGGTGACAGCCTGACGTTTTGCCGCCTGTCCGACGAGACGCTCGCCGTTTTTGGCAAAAGCGACAACAGAAGGAGTTGTGCGCGCGCCTTCACTGTTGGGGATGACGACAGGCTCACCGCCCTCCATCACCGCCATGCAGGAATTGGTTGTTCCGAGATCGATACCTAATATTTTGCTCATAATCGTATTGTTTTTTATTGTTAAATGTTAAAGTTTAAAAAGCTTAAAAGCGCTTCAATTCGTTTGTAGCATTTTCCGTGCCAATTCTCATCCGGTCCTGCAAACAACGGCGTTCCCGTTCCCGCAAACCCAAGAACAACCCTTAAATCCTAAAATCTATGGATTCTAAAAACTTCGTTCCCGCCCTCTGCGTCTTTGTGTCTCTGTCTTAAAATTTCCGTTCCCGTTCCCGCTGTTTGAAAATCCTTTTGTGCGTGGGCGGCTTTCTTGTTTGTCAAATTTCCCGTCTTCTTTTATAATTTTGCTGTATGAGAATTACCCCATTCGGAGCTGCGGGCGGCGTTACCGGCTCGTGCTATTATTTGACGACGAAAAAGGCCAAGATTCTTGTGGATTGCGGTATTTTTCAGGGGACATCGATTACGGAGGCTCAAAATCGGGTTTCGCCGAGCATCGATGTTGTCGGGCTTCATTCCATTATTTTGACGCACGCGCATCTTGACCATTGCGGGCGTCTGCCGCTTTTTGTGAAGGCTGGCTTTTGCGGACCGATTTTTGCGACTCCTTCGACGATTGAGGTCGCCAAACTTATTTTGCTGGATGCGGCGCATATTCAGGAGACGGACACTTTGCGCGCCAACCGACGTCGCGCCCGGGCTTTGCGCAAGATGCGGGACCCGCTTTTTACGACGGAGGATGTCCAGAGGGTTTTTCCGCTTTTCCAGCCTGTCGCTTATGAAGAACTGACGGTCGCGGGAACGGGGATCAAGTTTAAGTTTGTCGATGCCGGCCATTTGTTGGGCTCGGCGAGTGTCGAGATTTTTGTCAATGATGCGGGTGTCAGGAAATCCGTTCTTTTTAGCGGGGATCTCGGCAATTATGATTCTCCGATTATGCGCGATCCCGCCAAGATTTCGGATTGTGATTTTGACATGGTTTTTGTCGAGTCCACTTATGGTGACCGCGATCATCGCACGCTTGAGGCGACGGTGCACGAATTTTTGGAGCTTATCCGCAACGCCATCAAGCGTTCCGGCAAGGTGATGATTCCGACTTTTTCTGTCGGCAGGGCGCAGCAGATTCTTTTTCATCTCGGGGAATTTTTTGCGGCAAAAAAAATCCCGCGCGTTCCCGTCTATCTTGACAGCCCGATGGCGATCAAGGCTTCACGGCTTTATAAAAAATATTTTACGACGATCGACGAGCGTTTTTGTGATCCCAAGGTTCAGAAGATGCTGAAGCTCGGTTTGCGTTCCCTCAAAATCTGTGAGACGGGCGAAGAGTCCCGGGCGCTCAACGACAAGCCGGGACCGTTTATCGTGCTTGCGGGCGCGGGAATGTGCAACGGCGGGCGCATTCTTCATCATTTCCGTCACGGTCTCTGCAAGCCGGAAAACACGGTGATTATTTGCGGTTATCAGGCGGAGGGTTCGCTCGGGCGGATGTTGGTCGAGGGCAAAAAGCGCGTCCGGATCTACGGCGAGGATGTCGGTGTCGCGGCGACGGTTTGCAACCTCGGGGGATTTTCCGCGCATGGCGGGCAGTCGGAACTGTTGCGTTGGCTGCAGCCGATTTGTCAGCGGAGCAGGGGGCATCGTCCGCGCGTGGTTGTGATCCACGGTGAAAACAAGCAGCGGGAGGCGCTCGCCGAGCAGATTCATGTGCGTTTCGGGATCCGTCCCGTCCTGCCGTTTTTGGGGGAAGCAATTTTACTTTGACAGACAATGAGATTTTTTTTGTTTTTGATGATTTTTTGGACGGGAACGTTTTTTGTCGCGTGTTCCAAGCCGGTTCCCATGGCGTCGGGAACGCCGTTGACCTTGAGCAACGGCATTCAGATTTTTGTCGAGATCGCCGCCGACGACGCGTCGCGCCTGCACGGACTTCAGGGCCGTCAAAGTTTGGAGGACAATCACGGCATGCTTTTTATTTATCCTGCGGGCTCGCGCCGGGCGTTCTGGATGAAGGACACTTTGATCGATCTCTCGATCGGCTTTTTCGATTCTGCGGGAACGCTTGTCGAGGTTTATGAAATGAAGGCGGGCGACGAGCATTCGACGGTTTCGCGTTCCCGCGATATTAAATATGTTCTTGAAATGCCTGCGGGCTGGTATGAAAAAAACAAAATCGTTCCGGGGACGGTCGCTTTGCAAATGCCGAAAAAATAATGGACAGACGTGACTTTTTGAAAATGACCGCATTGGCGGGAACGGCGGCGGCTTTAGCGCCGTCGGTTTTGGCGGGAACGCCGTTTCGCCCCGTTCCCGCGAGCGAACATCTTTGTGTCGCGCTGGTCGGTTGCGGCGCCCAAGGCAATGTTTTGCTGGACGCGATGATGCGCGCGACAAAATCCTGCGGGATCCAGATTGTCGCCGTTTGTGACATTTGGGACTGGAAACTGCAAACGACAGCCCGCCGTCTCAGAGCCAACGGGCGTGCGGTGCGGACTTATCGCGACTATCGCGAAATGCTCGCAAAGGAACCGTCGCTCGATGCGATTTTTGTCGCCACGCCGGACTGCTGGCACGCGCCGGTCACGATCGCCGCCCTCGAAGCCGGCAAGCATGTCTATTGTGAAAAAATGATGGCGCATACGCTCGAAGCCGCGCAAGAAATGCTCCGCGCCGCCGCCAAGACGCCCCTTTTGGTGCAAATCGGCCATCAGCGGCATTCCAATCCCTATTACCGTTGGGCGCAAGACAAGATTTTGGCTGGCGGCGTTCTCGGCGGGATCACGGGAGCGTCGGGAGTTTGGAATCGCGCCGCGCAAAAGCCCGTCGTCGCGCCCAAAAAGTTTCAGCCCGATTTGCAAATCCTTCGGGAATTCGGTTACGAAAACATTCACCAATTTTTAAACTGGCGGGGATTCCGACGTTATTCCGGCGGTCCGATTTGCGATCTCGGCAGTCATCAGATTGAGGTTTTCAATTGGTTTTTGGGTGATCCCGTGAGTGTTGTGGCGACGGGGGGGCGCGACTTTACCGCGCCGGAAAACAGCGAATGGCAGGACAACATTCATTGCGTTTTCGAATATAAAACCGCCCGCGGGAACGTCCGCGCCGTCTATTCCGTCCGCCTGCATACGGGCTACGGGATCGGCTACCATGAAGTTTTTATGGGAGATTTCGGTTCCTTGCGCCTGGCGGAAAATCCCAATCTGATCGCCCTTAACAAAGAGGCGAACACGACGATGGACTGGAGTGATTTTGTGCGGCGGGGAATAATGAAAAGCTCCGCCACGGGAACGGCAAAAAGCGGCGAAGCCCTCGATGCGCGAGCTGTCGCCAGCGAGCCGGTCGAATTTTTTGCGGCGCCGGATTCGGTGACCTTGGGCAACAAGACCATTCATCAGCCGCATGTGGAAAACTTTTTGCAGGCGATTCGCGGGAACGCCGAACTGGCTTGCCCGATCGCGGAAGCGTTTAAAAACGAAGCGCCGATTTTCGCCGTCACGCGCGCGCTTGAGACGGGACAAAAAATATTTTTTAACAAAACTTGAAGGTTTGAAAAATGAAATATACGGAACTTGAAAAACTGTGCAAAAAACAATTGCTGTCGGAGGAGCAGCGCGATGCGATCGCCAAAGAGCTTCAAATCGGACCCTTTGCGCGGGAACGCTCTTATTTTTTGATCTGTCTGGCTTCGCTCGGCGGGATCCTGTTTTTGGCGGGCGTCTCCATGCTGATTTCCGCCAACTGGGAGATTATTCCCGATTTCACCAAACAGGTCGGCGCCAATTTGCTGACGGTTTTGTTTTGGGCGGTCGGAATCTTCTTGCTTTTTCGCGGCAAGTGGGCGAGCCGTATCGGCGGAGTTTTTTGCGGGCTGGGCGCGGTGATGTTTTTGCTCAACATCATACTTTACGGTTATATCTACCAGCTTTCGTCGGAGCCTTGGAAACCGCTTCTTTTGTGGTTCGTCGGGATTGCGGCGTTCCCGTGGATTTTAAAATTGCGCGGCGTCTTTGTCCTTTCCGTCCTTGCGGGTTTTTGTGCTCTCGGCGCTTGGAGTGACGACTATTTGTCGGGCAGGGAGGCTGTGTGGCTTTTTTATGCCTGTTTCGCCTTGCTGGCGGCGGGCGGTTTCGTTTTGTCGGCTTTGAACGGGGAGAAGGCGAAAGCCTACGCACCGCTCGCGCTCTCGGCGGGCTACGGGTTTCTCTTTTTCTTCGCCTATAGTCAAAGTCGTGCTGAATTTTATTACGACTCGGCAGTTTATCTTTCCTTTGCCGCGTTCGCGTGTTTGGGAACATTGCTTTTGTTTGTCTCCCGCCTTTTTTATCTGCGCCGGCGCGCGCCCGAGCATCGCAAACTCGGCTATTGCTTCGCGGGAACGGAGTTTTTGATGTTCTCGCTTCCGGTGCTTTTTTATGTCTTCAGCTTCGACGGGCATGTTTTCCAGATTGCCTCAATCTTTGCCGTTGGCGTGATGACGATGATTTGGGGCACGGTGACGATAAAAAAATTTTATGTCAATCTGGGAACGGCTTTTGTGCTCTTCGCGGGAATTGCGGTGATGGGGCGCCTGATCGTCTCGGTGTCGGTCAGCGGCGTCATTCTGATTTTCATAGGACTGCTTTTCCTGATTTTCGCCTTTGCCCTTTCGCGCATCCGCAAATTTTTGACGCGCCGCATCAATGCCCAAAACACAGATTCAAACCTCTAAAATTTTAGGAATATGAAATACAAAATTGCTCTTATCGCTTTGATCATCTTGGCGCAAATCGCGCTCATCCTCGGGCTTTCGCTGTGGCGGGAACACGAACGCGACACGGCGGAAACCTTTTTGCTGCGCTGCCGGAGTACGTCTTGGGTCGGCAAAAATTATTATCCCGTCACGCTGGAAATCGCGGACGAGGAGATTCCTCTGTCGGATTTGCCCGCAGATTTGTTCGAGCCCGAAGTGTGGGAAAGTATGAAAAAAGAGGTTGCCGACAGAATCAAAAATGCCCCCAAATACTCTTGGGATTTCTATTATCATTTTAGCAAAAAAACTTATATTTATCTGACCCTGAAACTTGACGGGAACGGCGGCGCAAGTATTGTCGGCTTTAGTCGCGAACAGCCGTCGCGGGAATGCGCCGAAGGGGAAGTGGTTTTGCCTGTCGAACTGCGCTCCGTTAGATGGGAGGACGAACTTTTTGACGATCCCGAAAAAGATCAGAAATTCAAAGAGAACTTTGACGCGGGAACGCTTAGCTTCAAAATGGTCGGCGATTTGCGTTTTTACATGTCGGAAAAACGCGCGCGGGAAATCGAAGCTCTCGAAAAAAGCCCGTCGGTCGTGGCGGAGCTTTTCCTGCATTCGGACGGCTCGCTCGGGATCAAAAATCTCATTGTCAATGGCTTTCCCGAGAAAAAATGACAGCGGCAGCGGCGGGAACGGGAATTTCAGGTTTTGAAAAATTAACACTTTAAGGAGTATTATCGTTTTATGAAAAAATCTTATTTTGCCGTTGTCGGACTTTCGGCGTTGGTCGGCGTTCCGCTCGTGGCGCAACCGTCGCAGCCAAACATCATCTTGTTTCTCGTCGATGACATGGGCTGGCAGGACACGAGCGTGCCGTTTTTCGGGAACGAAAAATCCCAACTCAATTGCCGTTATAAGACACCCAATATGGAACGTTTGGCGGCCCGCGGCGTCAAGTTTGTCAACGCCTACGCTGCGCCCGTCTCTTCGCCTTCGCGCGTGAGCCTGATCACGGGCTGCAATCCCGCCCGGCACAAAGTCACCAACTGGACGGACAACGTTCGCAGCGACGTCTCCACGGACGCGCCGCATCCGCGTTTTGATTTTGAGCCTTGGAACATCAACGGCGTTTCGCCTTTGTGGGAACATGAAAAAGTCCGCAATGTTTTTCCCGCAAAAACTTTTCCTAAAATCCTCCAGGAAAACGGCTATCGCACGATCTTGGTCGGCAAAGCCCATTTTGGCACGCCCAAAACGCTGGCGTCCGATCCCAAAAATCTCGGTTTTGACGTCAATATCGCGGGCAGGTCGATCGGCGCTCCCGAAACCTACCTCGTCAACGCCAACACTTTGGAAGACGGCGGTTATGCCTACGGGAACGGCGGCAACCGCATTGTGGAGCTCTCGGCATACAATCGCGACGGCTGTTATTTGACGGAGGCGCTGACGCGCGCCGCGCTCGACGAGATTGACAAGGCGCAGGCGGGTCAGAAACCCTTTTTCCTCTATTTTTCGCACTATGCGGTGCATGCACCCTATGCGGCGGATCGCGCGCTCGACAAACGCTTTGCAGGCGATTATCCCGATTTGAAGGGACAGCAGAAAACCTATGCGACGATGATCTCAAGTATGGACAAGTCGCTCGGCGACATTCTCGACCGCATCGATCGCGATCCCGCGCTCGCGAAAAACACCGTTGTGTTTTTTATGTCCGACAACGGCGGCCACCACAGCAACGGCAATATGCCCGCGCGCGGCGGAAAAGGTTCTTGTTTTGAAGGTGGTATTCACGAGCCGATGATCGCCTGGTGGCAGGGTGTCAGCAGCGCGGGAGACGTTTGCGATGCGCCCGTGATTATCGAGGACTTTTTCCCGACAATTTTGGAGCTCGCCAAGGTGAAGCCGTCCGCGATCCCGCAAGACATCGACGGGAAAAGCTTCGCCTCTGAAATTCGTGGCAGTTCGTCTCCTCGAATCCCACGTCAGTTGGTTTTCCATTATCCCAACCATTGGGGCGAATATAACGGACGCATCGGAAGCCCTTCCTCCGCGATTATCGAGGGCAGGTGGAAACTCGTTTATTTTTACGACGATCAAAAGACAATGCTGTTTGATCTGAAAAACGACATCGGCGAAAAACACGATCTCGCCGCAGAACGCCCCACTCAGGCAAAAGCCTTGGCGGTGAAACTGACGCACTATTTGAAAAAACGCCAGGCGACGCGCCCCGTCCTTAAATCGACGAGAAAGCCCGTCCCGTGGCCCGACGGAACTCAAAATTAGTGTCGGCGGCAGATTGCCGTTCCCGCCAAAAACAAGCCTCCGGAGAAATTCTATTGACGGCGGACGATAAAAAAGTTTTAATGGATATCACTACAGATTGTCCGATGGTGTAATGGCAGCACAATTGATTTTGGTTCAATTTGTCCAAGTTCGAATCTTGGTCGGACAACCACTCTTGAAATCCCGTATTTAGGCGTTTTAAAGTCCTGAGGATTTTGCCGTTTGGCATTTCGCGCTCCCGTGCTTAGTTTTAAACTCGCGCGCGTGAGTGTTTCGGGGATATAATGGACTAATAACTTTAAAGAGGAATGATTATGCAAGAACAGCTTGCCGCTATTGTAAATGAAGTTGAAACCGCCCTTGTCGGCATTAAGACGCGTCCTGATTTTGAGGCATTCAAGGCCAAGATCGTGGGCGGGAACGGCTCTTTGACCGCCGTGATGAAGCAGATGGGCAAGTTGCCCAAGGAGGAAAAGCCGGCTGCGGGCAAGTTGATCAACGAGGCCAAGCGCAAGATTGAGGCGGCTTTTGCCGCGACCTTGGCGGCGATCGGCGATGCGGAACTGGCGGCGCGTTTGGGGGATCCGATCGATCCGACCTTGCCGTCGCCTGATGATTTTGAGGGGCGCAAGCATCCGCTGACGCAGACGCGCGAGGAGATTTGCCGGATTTTTTCGCGTCTTGGTTTTACGATTGCGGACGGTCCGGAGTTGGAGAGCGAGTGGTATTGTTTTGATGCGCTCAACACGCCGGCGTCGCATCCCGCCCGCGATATGCAGGACACGCTTTTTATGCCGGCGGACACGGTCTCCAAGGACGCGAGCAAAAAAGCGGACGAGGCCTATGTCATGCGTTCGCACACCTCGTCGGTGCAGATCCGCACGATGTTGTCGGGACAGCCGCCGATCCGCATTGTCGCTCCCGGGCGTTGTTTTCGCCGGGACACGGTCGATGCGACGCACTCGGCAAATTTTCACCAGGTCGAAGGGCTTTGGGTTGACAAAAAAGTGACGTTGAAGGATTTGAAATCCGTTTTGGACTTTTTTGTCCGCGAGATTTTTGGCACGAGCGTCGAGACGCGTCTGCGCCCGTCGTTTTTCCCGTTTACGGAGCCGAGTTTTGAGATGGACATCAAGTCGCAAAACTTGGGCGCGCTGAGCGGGCGCTGGTTGGAGATCATGGGTTGCGGTTTGGTGGATCCCAAGGTTTTTGAAAATGTCGGGATCGATCCGCAGCAGTGGACGGGCTTGGCGTTCGGTGTCGGTTTGGAGCGCATCGCGATGCTGGTGCACGGGATCGACGACATTCGTCATTTTTACGCTAACGATTTGCGCTTTTTGCGTCAGTTTTAATTTATTTTCAGGAGATTTTTAGAGATGAAAGTTTCGATTCAGTGGTTGAACAAATATGTCGATTTGAGCGATATCGGCGAAGAGCGCATTGCGGAGGCTTTGCCGATGATCGGGCTCGAGGTCGAGGACGTGCTCAAGGCGGGTCTGGTGCCTTTGCAAAACGTCGTGATCGGGCAGATTTTGGAATTTGTCCCGCATGCCAACTCCAATCACCTGAGCGTCTGCAAGGTGGACGTCGGCGACGGCGTGATCCGCCAGATTGTTTGCGGTGCCAAAAATTTCAAGCAGAACGATGTCGTTCCCGTGGCTTTGCCGGGCGCGACATTGCCGGGGGATTTTACGATTTCGGAGACGGTGATGCGCGGCGAGGTTTCGCAGGGTATGATGTGCTCGGCGCGGGAACTCGGTTTGGGCGCGGATCACAGCGGATTGCTGATTTTGACGGGCAAGGGCTTCAAGCTCGGTACGCCGATCAACGACTGCTTCCCGCCGGCGGACACGGTTTTTGACATTTCGATCACCGCCAATCGCGGCGACTGCCTGAGTCATCTCGGTGTGGCGCGGGATCTCGCGGCTTACTTTAACCGCGAACTCAAGATGCCTGTTCCCGAAAACATTTTTGCGCGGGAACGCCCGAGCGGGAACGCCTCCAACGAGTTTTTGAAAGTCTCGATCGAGACGCCGGACTGCGCGCTCTACAACGCCTGGACAATCCGCGGTGTTAAGGTGGCGCCTTCGCCGGAATGGATGCAGCGCGATCTGCTCGCGGTCGGTTTGCGCCCGATCAACAATATTGTCGATATCACCAACTGGGTGATGATGGAACTCGGCTCGCCCTTGCACGCCTTTGACGCGGCACAGATCGGCGGGAACGAGATTCATATCCGCAAAGCCTCGGAGGGCGAAAAAATCAAGTTGCTCGACGGCAAGGACTATGTGCTCTCGGCGGAACATTGCGTGATCGCCGACGCTCAAAAGGCGATGGTCGTCGCCGGTGTCATGGGCGGGGAAAATTCCGGCGTCACGGACGCGACAACGGATGTTGTCTTGGAGGCGGCCTGGTTTGATCCCGCCAGCGTGCGCAAGACTTCGCGAAAACTGGCACTTTCCTCCGACAGCTCGACCCGTTTTACGCGCGATGTCGATCCGACATTTGTCGCAGTGGCGGGAACGCGCGCCGCCCAACTGATCGTCGAACTCGCCGGCGGCACCGTCGCGGGAACGCCGATTTCCCTCGGCGACTGGCCGCGGGCGGACCGCATGATCGAGATCTCCGGAGACTATGTGCGGGAACGCTGTGGCTATGATGTCGAGGATGCGGAGATTTTGGATATTTTCAAACGGCTTCGTTTTGCCGTGACGATAGAAGGCGACAAATGGCAGGTGCTCGTTCCCGCGTTCCGTCCCGATGTCGATCGCCCGATCGATTTGGTCGAGGAATTTGTCAGAATCTATGGCACGACGACGATCCCGTCCGGCGCTATCGACAGCCCGGTTTTGCCCGCGCTCGACGCAAAAACAGCGCGCTTTGTCGCCAAGGCGAACGATTTGCTCGTCGGACAAGGTTTTAGCGAGTGCGTGCATTATACACTGCGCGATGAAGCGGAGCTCAAAAAATGTTTTGGCGAGACAATCGCCGCCGCGCTCGCGCTCGCCAACCCGCTGACATCCGAACAGTCGCATATTCGCCCCTCGCTTTTGCCGGGACTGCTCGATGCGCTCAAACTCAATTTGGCGGCGCACAACGAACCGAGACGGCTTTTCGAGACCGGCCACGTTTTCCGCCCGGACAAGTCCGGAGCCTTGCGGGAACTCGTTTCCGTCGCCTTTGTCGCTCTGGCGGAACCGACGACACGAAACTGGAAATCGCGCGAAAAAATCGATTTTTACTTCGCCAAAAAATTGGCTTTTGATCTCGCCGCCCGCGCCGGAATCACAGAACAGCGCCTGCTCGTCGAAGCGGTCGCCGCGGGAACGAGCCCACTCTGGCAGCCCGGTCATGCCGCCGTCGCCAACGACCGCGCCAAAGCCGTTAGCATCGAAATGGGCTTGATCTCGCCCAAACTCGCGCTCGACTGGGATATTGAAGCCAATGTTATCGCCGGGGAACTTCTTTTCACAAGCGACACCTTCAAATTGGCGGACAAAGTGACAAAATTTAAGGCGTTTTCGACGTTCCCGCCAGTCTCGCGCGACCTCGCGCTCGTCGTCGATCAGTCCGTCAGTGAAGGATTCGTCGCCGACAGACTCAAAGCCACAGCGACAAAGGCAACCGCAAAACAGTTTGCCGTCGAAAAAATCAATTGCTTTGACGTCTATCAGGGAAAAGGTTTACCGGAGGGCAAAAAATCCCTCGCCTTCGAAATCGTCTTCCGTTCAGAAAACAAAACACTGACCGACGACGAGGTGAACAAGGTTTTTGCAAAAATCCAACTCGATATCGAACGCAATATCAAGTGCACGATCCGCAAATAAAAAAGCGGGATTTTTGCGGGAACGGCGACTGTCGGAAGGCAGCCGCCGTTTTTGTATGCCGCGGGAACGACAAAGCGGGAACAAAATTAAACACAGAGACGCAGAGACATAGAGGCGTGCTGGCGGCGTTTGATTTTTTTGTGTGGTTTATTCTCCCACGATTCACTAATATCGTTCCCGCGACAATGTTTTCAAAGCGCACGGGACGATTTTCGCCGTTGTAGGTGATTTGCCACACGCCCGTTGCCGTCCGCACCAAAATCGCGTTCCCGAGTTTTACAAAAACAGAAAACTCCTTTTTGTAGTTCTCTAAAAAATCAACAAGAAGATTCATTACTACAACTCAAACCACGTTCCAATCCGTGGAATTTGTATTTTCCCCTCGTCGTCAGAACAAGGGGAACCTATCTGACGAAAAACAGACAGGGCAACATTCTTTGGAAGAAGCATTTTTTCACCATCTCTTTTAATATAGAATTGACCTGTAGGGGCTTCAAAAACGGAAGAACGTCTTTCTTTTAAAATAAACTCATTTGCCTTTTCACTAGCCGACACAGAAGCCAAAAGACATTCAAAAGAAGATGCTTTTCCCTTACAAGTAGGCATTGAAAAATCCGAAATAATATTCCATTGATATTTTTTTACAGCGTCATTTGCATGCTCTTCATCTTCAAAAAACACCGACACATACTCCGGAGGAAAATACCGGGCAGCAGTTTGTGTGAATTCAGACGGGCTTCCTCTGCGGCGCACACAGGCAATTTCACGTCCGCCCCAGAAAATCTGTTGATTATCCCCCGCTTTAAGATCACACTCCAGTGTCCTGTCACTCAATGCAATTGCAGAATCTCTTGGGATTTTTACCCTGAATTGTGTTGCGGAAAGGCGAAGAACACTGCTCTCTCGTGGAATAAGACATGAATAAATTTTTTGCCCATTAACGCAAAAAGTAATCTTTTCGTCATCAACCCCAACACGGGAACAAGTTATAATCCCCAAAAGGATGCAAAATAAAAGTATTACAACTAGTATTGTTTTTTTCATAGCGGATATTTTATAAAGAAAGGTTCTACCGTTTCCGGACGATCAAAAGCAAACTGAACAAACCCACAATCGTGGGGATGATAAGAATAGTTGATTCCTTCAATGGAAACCACTTCTCCACTTCCCGGAATATATTCCCCCCACCAGTTTGTTCTTGCTGGGAACTCTCTTATAATATACAACGTTATTACACAACACCCTTTCTTTTGTGTGTCGCATTTTTTCTCGTTGCCTGCTGTTTTTTTACGTATCCCTGCTTCACAAATTCTTTTCCCATTTAAAATCAACTCCCTTAAAATTAGCATTATTGCGAGTCGATTTTTTTCCCTAAAGAATCCGCCGTCAATCTCGTCCGCAAATGGCGGAGCTTTGGGAAGAAGAGGGTTTATTGGACGACCGACTCCTCCAGGGAAAAGAGGTGCGGGTTTAGGTCTTCCACTTCTCCCTTTAAAGCCAAGCCAATCTGTCTGGTGTAAAATTTGATTTCCAACAAACGCATACAGATTCCAGCCACCCAATTCCTCGATTGGATCCCGCGAAAGCCAGCGGCCGTCGTAGGGCGAGTAGTGGCGGTAGTTGTAATAGACGAGAGCGAGTTCAGAGTCGTAGATTTCGGACGACCATTGGAGCGGATTCGCGACTGTTCCCGTGGAAGTGACCGCGCCGAAAGGCGAATAGTCATAAGTTGCGGCGAGCGTTCCCGAGAGGGTGACGAGTTCGCAGACGTTTTTCGTGAGATCGACGGTCGGGAAATAAAGTTGGTCGCCGACAATGTTAATTATTAACGGACGCGTGGCGACAGGCTCCGACGGATCCCAATAGATGACGCGCTTGAGAGAATAATTCAGCGTTCCCGCGGACTCCGTGATGTCGAAGGCTGCGACTTGGAGATAGTCGCGGTAGAGGTAGCGTTCCCAAGAAACGGTCGTTCCCGCGA